>DASXMF010000144.1:0-41193 GCA_036495845.1 Rhizomicrobium sp. | reverse complement strand
AGAATGGTCTCGGTTCCATCAGGCGCAATCTCGAATACCGTGCCGCATCCACCACCGCAGGGATAGGTGTAGCTGCCGCCATAAGAGGTGGTGCCGTAGAGATTGCCGGCGGCGTCTTCGATCAGTCCCCCATATGGGCTATAGCCGCCCCCTCTGCCCTTGAAATAGTACCGTACGGTTTCGTCTCCATTCGGCGCGAGCTTGAACACTATTCCGCATCCCATATTAATCACGCAGCGGTCGCTCATGACCCCGCCGCCCGCTGTGGTTCCATAAAAGTTGCCCGACGGACCCTGAATCAGCTTTGAGACAGGTTCCCAGCCATCGTTTGGCGATCCCTTGAATGCGTGCAGCACGGACTCTGTTCCGTCCGGTGTCAGCTCGAACACCGTTCCGCACCCGTAAGTGCAAAGATGGTTGCCCCCACTTTCTGTGGTCCCGATGAGATTGCCACTCTTATCCATGATCAGGCCGCCCAGGGGAGACGCACCGTCAGCGCAAGTAACCGTCTTGGCGCAAAAACTATGAAGCACGGTTTCAGTTCCATCCTTTGCGATCTCGAATGCGATACCCTCATCCCGCTTCCCGCCTGAACTCGTCGTGCCGAACAGATTTCCGTTGGCGTCGATGACCAGGCTTCCCTGCGCACCGCAACCATCATTCGGTGGTCCGGCGAACTTGTACCGCGTCTTTTTGGTTTGTACCGCGAGGATCTTGTACGCAGTGCCACAGGGCGATCCGTGACCCGTTCCAGTCGTTCCAAAGAGATGTCCCTTACGGTCCATCACGAGACCATCGGGCTCCTGACCTAAGTAGCCACTTTCGCGAAACGCATAAAGCACGGTCTCCCTGCCGCCTGGCGCGAACTCGTAAACTGTGCCGCCACCCTTGATCCTGCCGACACCGCCCGCTTCCGTCGTGCCGTAGAGATTTCCCTTGGCGTCAATGATCAAACTTTCCGGGCTGGGGTAAGCGCCGTCGGCACAATGGTTTAGGGTGCAGAAGGTATACAGCAGCTTGAATGTCGCGGCCCGCGCCGCGTCGAGATGCCCAAGAATGGCGACCGCACACACGCCGCTCAATATGGCTGCGCTCGCAACTTGACGAAGCCGGAACATGATAACCCCGTTTGAAGACCATCCATTTATCGCGACCGCAACCGCGCGGCGGCAGCCCAATTGCCCGGAGCCTATCACGCATTGCCTCTTTGTGAGGCATAATGGAACGGCCCCCGTAATTTGTAATGATGTGCCCCGGCCACCACCCGGGCTCTATTTCCTCGGCGGATTGGCGATGAGGTATGGCAGGCCGCCATTGATGCCCGGCGCCTCCGCCCAGATCGCAGGGTCGAAACCCGTGGGCAATCCCGATTGCAATTGCGCTGTCGTCTCGCCGGCAATGCCGTTCGAATTGCCTTTGCCGGTTGCCTCGTTCGTGCCGCTCGTGGTCGTGTCCCAATAGTCTGAAGTGTAGGTCGAAATCCTCGTGCTCGTTCCGGCAAAACCGCCGACGATGCTCGATGCGCCGCCCGTGACTGCGCCGGTTGAATAGGACGAATCGATTTGCTGCGGATTCTGCTTGCCTTGTCTTCCGACGAGGCCCCCGATCTGGGAATTGGGCCCGCCAGTGACCGCGCCGCGAGCATAGGAATTCTCAATCGTGCCGCCGTCGTTCCATCCAATCAATCCGCCGGCTTGCGCTCTTCTGCCGGCAATTACGGTGCCCGTCGCAAAGCTCTGATAGATTGGCGTTAAAGGATCATAGGCGATGAGTCCGCCCGCAAATCCATGATGCATCTTCCTGCCGTCGATTTTTACGTCCGCATAGCAATGATCCACGGCCGAATCGGAAACGGCATGAGCGATCACGCCTACCAGACCGCCCGCGGCGGCGCGGTGTCCGCCAACGCGAATGGTGCCCGTCGCGAAATCCTCGAACAGGTAACCCCCGCTGAATCCTGCGAGGGCGCCAACATCGCCGATGTCCGGCGTGACGATATCAATATTCTGCAACCCGAAATGCTCGATCGTACCGTTGTTGCCGCAGAAGAATCCCATGAAATACGCGTATTGCCCGTAGTCGATCGAAACATTGGAGATGGAGTTTCCGAGGCCGTCGAATATGCCCGCGATGAGCTGCGCGGTGACGGGGCAAGTTGGATAGGTTCCGTCGCCGGCGGCGACGTAAGAAGCGGCCAGTGCGAAGAAACCGAACTGGTTCGAATTGATCGCGCTCTGCAATGAAGCGATGCTGTTCACGAGAACATACGCGTTGCCATTGATCGTCAACTGGCTCGACGGATTCTGGAAGACGACGTGGCCCTTCCCCGAGATCGAGAATGCGCCGCCCGAGCCGCCATCGTTGGTCGTAACGGACAATGCGCCCGCTCCCGCAACGGAGATCGCGGCGTCTATGTTGATCGACTCGTAGGCATCGAGCGTCAATCCGTTTGCGCTCGACCAGGTCGCGGGCGCCGCGACATCGATATTCGCGGCCTGCACGCCCCCTGCGCCGGTCGTCGTCACCGACACGTTTCCGGATGCGAGCAGGTTTTGCAGGTCGCTCACGTTGAGAATCGCGTCATTCGCCGTGGGCGCGCAAACGCCCGTCGAGCATGTCATGTTCTCTGTCGGACTTTTGGAAATCACTACGTCCGCATGCGCGGATGCAACGCTCGCCAGCACGGCCAGACAGCAAATGGTTAATCGGCGCATGGCGCCCGCCCCTGCTCAAACCCCGGCGGCTTCATACCTTCTCGCATGCGAACAGGCGAGCCCCCGGCCCAAGTGTTTTCGATTCGATCGCCGTGCGCATTCAGAGTTTGGCCGCTGCCAAATTAAAAAATGAATGTCATGGCCCGACTGAACTTGTTCTCCGGCCGCGCTACGCGCGGACCGGGGGGCGACAGCGGAGACCGGGCCACCCAGCCTTCATGCTCAAGCACACAACGCTCCCACCTGGATGGCCCGCTCTTCGGCGGGCCATGACAACTCTTTTTTGTTCCATTGAATTGGCTGAAGCGCCCGCGCGGTCTATCGCGACCCCAACCCCAGCGGGCCTTCAAATATCGAAGCCGAGCTGGACGGCGGCCGGTTCGTCGCACCGATCGAACCCCGACATGGTTACGCCGAGCAGGCGGATGCCGATTTCCGGCGGATAGATGCTGCGGACCAGACCGATGCTGATGTCGCGCAGCGAATCCTTCGATGCAATATTTGCCTGCAGAGTCCGGCTCCGCGTCGCCTGCCGGAAATCCGCATATTTGATCTTCACTGTCACGGTGCGGCCGAAGCTTTGCGCCTTCTCGCACCAGGCCCACACCTCGTCGGCCATCGCGGTCACGCCCGCCTCGATCGCCGCGGGCTCGGTCAGATCCTCGGAGAAAGTCGTTTCCGAGCCGGACGATTTGCGCGCGCGATGCGCCGTCACGGCGCGATCGTCCTGCCCCCGCGCGATCGCGTAATACCAGGGTCCCGATTTGCCGAAATGTTCCTTGAGAAAGCCCAAAGTCTGGTTCGCGAGATCGGCGCCGGTGAAAATGCCGAGCCGGTTCATCTTGTCCGCGGTGACCGGCCCCACGCCATGAAACTTGCGCACCGGCAGCGCCGCGATGAAAGCCGGTCCCAGCTCGGGCGTCACCACGAACTGCCCGTTCGGCTTCCGGTGATCGGAAGCGAGCTTGGCGAGAAACTTGTTGTAGGAGATGCCCGCGGATGCCGTGAGCTGAGTCTCCGCGAATATGCGCGCGCGGATTTCTTTGGCGGTCGCGGAGGCGGAAGGAAGGCCGCGCAAATTCTCCGTTACGTCGAGATAGGCTTCGTCGAGCGACAGCGGCTCCACGAGCGAGGCGTACTCGGCGAAGATGCCCCGAATCTGTCGCGACACCGCGCGATAGACGTCAAAGCGCGGAGGCGCGAAGACGAGGTCGGGGCACCTGCGCATCGCCGTGGCCGAGGGCATGGCCGAGCGCACGCCGAACACGCGCGCTTCATAGCTCGCCGTGGTGACGACGCCGCGCTTCGCGCCGTGGCCGACCGCGACGGGACGGCCTCGCAATGCCGGATTGTCCCGCTGCTCTACGGAGGCGTAGAACGCGTCCATGTCGACATGGATGATTTTGCGGGTTTCGCTCACGACCGTCACGGAATCGGACCAAGATAAATCCTACTACGCTATGGCAAGAGCGAGAATTCGACCATCTGCTGATCGCGCGGATGGTTCCAGTCGCCGATAAAATTGGCCGACCATGGCAGGTTCGAGCAGCAATCGAGAATCTGCGATCGGCGGTAGTTGAAGGGGTTCTGGTTTCCGAAGCTGCGAACTCCGTGCGGATGGTCAAATGGCATTTCGATGGTGTGGAACTCGGGGACCAGAAAGAAAGTCGAAAAAAACCTGCCGCCGGCATTCATTTTCGGAGCCAGCCGCTCGAGACACGAGCGCAATTCCGCCGCCGGCAGGTGAGTGAACAGCGATTGCGCCAGAGCAAAATCGAATTTTTCGCAGAAGCGCGCGAAGTCGAACGTGCCGTTGCAGACAAGATTGTTGCGAGGGACCTTCGATTGCAGAGAGCGCGCCGTCAGCTCGATGTCGTATCCGGCATCGAGAAGCGATTGGTTGATATCCGTGCCGAAATAATGTCGGGCGTCGAGATAATCCGCAAACCAGATGCCGCCACGAAGCGATCCGCACCCGATATCGAGCAGGCGACATGACGGTACGAGGCCCTTGCCGCGCAGAAAATCGAATTGCAGCCTGCCGACCTCGTTCCACAGACCGCCGACGATCTTGCGATGCTCGCCGGCCGCGACACCGCGCCCGACGGCTTCCGTATCCAGATAATCGAGCGGCGTGTGCGCCATCGGCTGCATGTCCTTCCAGGCCAAATAATGCCGCCACCCCGGGGGCCGCAAGAGAAAGTCCGCACCGGGCGGGCTTCTGCGAGTGCGTGCAACGGAAATTTCCTGCCCGCATTACCGTTCGAGGTGCATATCGATCTGCAGATATGGAGGAACGGCCATGGCCAGATATTCGCGCAGTTCAGGCGAGGACGTCGAGCGCGTGATGAAACGGCGCAAGAAAGGCACCTTGAAACGCGGCAAGGGCGGACGTGGCGGCAAGGTCAAGAGCTGCAAGCAGGCGATCGCGATCGGCCTTTCGGAAGCGCGCAAGAAGGGAAAGAAGGTTCCGCGGAAGGCGAAATCGAAGTCGAAGCGCCGGAAATCCTAGAAGCCGGAACTACGACGCCATAACGGCTCTGCCGGCAATTTCCTTGGACTCGATCTCGCGCTCGAGCGATTTCGCCATGCGCTCGTAGTCGAGTGCTACCTTGAGAAGCGCCGTCTGGGATTCGTCGCTGATCCAGTCCCGCGCAATCGCCCGCAACTCTTCGGCGTGCTCGCGGTATAATTCTGCTCTATCCATGACACCGCCCATCGTTGCCCCTGATTCGCGAAAGTTACACCAACGTGCAGATCCAGTGGAAGTGTCCCGTCGGCAACAAAGAATGAATTCAGTGGTTAACCCGGGATGCTACAGATATGTCGTCGCCAGAGTATGACAAAGAGATGGGAGAAAATTGGCGCGCGCATCATTGAATCGAAACGATAATTTGCGGAGGAATGTCCGAACCAATGCCGCAGCGGGAGTGCATTCTGTGCATATCTGGCGAAAGCACCGCGCCCTGACGATTCAATCCCTTGCGGCTGCGGCGCAAATTGGCCCGAGCAATCTGACCGAGATTCAGACTCACAGAAAACCGGGCAACCTGAATGTTATGATCAAAATAGCCGCGGCGTGCAAGATTCCACTGGACGACGTCACGGCGTGGCTGGCGTAGGCAATCCCGTCTTGCACGCGAACACGAGCGGGTTCAATCTGCCGACCGAGGATTGCTGAAGCGGAGTACGATCATGCGCGCAGCTGTGACCTTTGCAGCGATCTGCTTCCTCTTTGCGTTTCCGGCGGCGGCGCAGAATTCGCTGCAAAGTTGCCCGCACCCGACCACAACGACGCGGCCTGCGCCAACGCCGCAGCTTTTGGCCGCGCGCCGAACTGCGCACCAAGCTTGCGCCGCCGATCAGGCAACCTACTGTGGCGGAGTCGCGCCGGGTTGCGGCCGGCCGATGCGCTGTCTCCGGTCGCATGGCGATCAGCTCTCGTCGGCCTGCATGACCGCGCTGGAGAATTTGCACGTGGCCGCGCACGCCGCGACGCAATAGCCGCTTTTCCAGATTGATCGTTCCTACTGTCGCTGCCTGCCGACAAGCGCGAAGACAAACGCACCCGCGAGCAACGAGGCGATGGCGCACGCGACGATTGCGACGTGAAAGGCGCGGAACAATGAGGCTCCGCTCGCAGCGAAAACGCCGCCGAGCAGAGCCGTGGCAACCATGCCGCCGCTGCGCGCCACCGCGCTGTTGAGACCCGACGCCGTTCCGGTGTGCCGCGCATCGACGGATGCAAGCACCGCCGTCGTCAGCGGCGCGGCGATGCAGGCCATTCCCAACGCGATCGCAAGCATTGCGGGGAACACCTCACTCCAGAAATTCGCTGCCATATCGAGACGCAGCAGCAGAAAGAATCCCGCCGCGACAATCAGCGGTCCGGCAATCAGCGGAAGCCGCGAGCCGATCCTTCCGGCGAGTGCGCCCATCGCGGGCGACGCCGCGGCAAGCACGAGAGGAAACGGCAATAGGGCGGCGCCGGCCAGCGTTCCCGAATATTCCGCGCCGCGGATGAGCACAAACGGCACCAGCACGAGAAGTGCGCCGAGCGCGCCGTAGAGCAGGAAAGTCAGTCCCGTCAGGCCGACGAAATCCGCGGAAGCGAACAGGCCGAGCGGCATCATCGCGTTTGGGCCGCGGCGTTTTTCGGTCCACAAGAACAATCCGGCAAACGCGAGACCGAAAGCTGCCGCGGCGGACGCGCGCAGAGTCCATCCCGCCTGTCCGCCGCCCGAGGTCAGGCTCCAGGTCAGCGCGGCCAACGATGCGGTGGCGAACGCGGCGCCCAGGGCATCGATGCGATTTTCCGCCTCCCCGCGGGCCGGATTGCGGACAAAGAAGAGCGCGAGCCCTATCGCGACCGCAGCAAGCGGCAGGTTCAGCAGAAAGATCGCGCGCCATCCCACGGTGTCGATCAGCCAGCCGCCGAGAACGGGTCCGATCGCGGCCGTGATCGCACTCGAGGCAGACCAGATGCCCACGGCACGGCCGCGCGCGGCGCCCGAATAGGCGCCGCCGAGAACAGAAAGACTGTTCGGCAGAAGGAACGCCGCGCCGGTACCCTGCAGCGTGCGCGCGGCGAGAAGCCAGGCGAGATCGGGCGCCCACGCGCAGAGGGCCGAACCGAGTGCAAAGACCGCCGTGCCCAGGACAAGAATATCGCGGCGCCCGAAGCGGTCGCCCACCGCGCCGCCCAGCAACAGAAGCGAGCTCAGCGGCAGAAGATAGGCGTTGATCACCCATTGCAGATCCGACGCATCGCCTTTCAGGTCGTGACCGATGGCTGGCAGTCCGACATTGACGACCGATCCGTCGACGAAGGCGAGACTCGAAGCGAGTATGCATGCAGTCAGTACGAGCCCGGGATGATTGCTGCGCGAAGCAGCGGCCGAGCGCGCGGCGCAGACATCCCCAGCCGTCTGGTTGCTCCATACCAACGACAGTCACTCCAGGCGATGCATTCCGTCGAGCGGGTTATGCAACCGCAGGTGGGCGGAATCGCATGAATGACAGGACGCCGACCGTTACAAAAACGACAAGCGCCAGGCCTTGCGCCGCCACAAACGCCGGTTCGCTCGACTGAGTGGGCGCCAGCGCGTTCAGCAACGGCACTTTCAGGAACGACTGAACGATCAGCACGAACACGTTGAGATAGAGCGACGCGACGGCGCCGACGACGAAGACAGTACGCCACGCCCCTCGCAGGTGGAAGGAATAGAGCGCAAGAATTGCTGCTCCAAGCAACACGAGCGAGACGATTCCCACGATATGCGACGGCAGGATATGGGCGCGGTGAAAGAAGAATCCCGTCACGCTCGTGGCCACCGTCGTGACGAGAAAGAGGGGCGTCGCCGCATCGAGTCTTTTCCCGCCCAGAAGCCCGTACATCACCACGAAGCCCGAGAGTATGGCGATCAGGCTGATCGCAACGTGCAAGAACGTGAATGCCGGCGAGTCCATGTCTGCCTCCCTCTCAGTTCCGTTAGCGGCCCGCGCGCGCCGTCTAGTGATTCGAATCGAGAAATTCGACGATGGCGCCCATGGTCGCTTCGGGCTGTTCTTCCATCAGCCAATGACCGGAATTGGCGATCACCACGCCCTGGACATTCGTGGCTACGGCGCGAAGGTCATCAGCCATGGCCTTGCCGAAGGATTTCTCCGCGCCGATGGCGAGCACGGGCATGGTCAGCTTGTCCTTGGCGGCAAACGTCTTGTTGTCGGCGGCGTCCTGAGCGAAGGCGCCGAACTGTTCGAAGGCATCGTGCATCGCATGGGGCCGCGCATACAGCGCCGCGTAATGCTCGCGCGTCTGTTCGTCGATTGCGCGCGGATCGGCGGCGAACTCGTCCCAGAAGCGGTCGAGATAGATGCGCTCCCGGCCGGCGACGAGGCGTTCTTCATCCGGACCACGGAAATTGAAATGCCAGAGCAATGGATTGCGGATGATGTTGTCCCAATCGCCAATACCGGGAATCGGCGCATCGAGCGCCGCCCAGCAGATCACGCGCTCGGGATATTGGGCCGCGAAGGCGTATCCTACCATGTTGCCGATGTCGTGCGTGACGAGCGCGGCCCTGCGAATGCCGAAATGATCCAGCAGTATCGCGACGTCGCGGCCCTGCGTCTTCTTGTCATAGCCCGAATCGGGGTGCGACGAGAGCCCCATTCCGCGCAAATCCGGAACGACGACCGTGCGATCCTTGACAAGCCTTGCGGCGAGCGGCTCCCACATGTCGCCGCTATCACCGAAGCCGTGCAGCAGAACGACGGCCGGGCCCTTGCCGCCGACGCGCACATGGATCGTGACCCCGTTCGCTGCGATGTTCTCGATGCGAAAAGCCGCAGGAAAGGGCCGGACCGCCGCGGCAGCCGGATTTGCCAGGGCCACCGCCACAACCAGCAACAATGCAAGCCGTACCACGCGCGTCTCCCCGAAGCCCGCCGAACCCAACGCGCGCGCAGAACCCCCTTCTACCAGATGCCGCGGATTATGACTACTCCGCCGGCTGTGCGCCCACAAAGGCCAACAGCACTTCGTTCACGCGATCCTTCAGTGTCGTGCACATGCCGTGCGGCGCGCCGGGCACGACGACGAGTTGCGCATCCTTCACGATCTTTGCGGTAAGCAGGCCGGAATCCGCGATAGGCACGATCTGGTCGTCGTCTCCGTGCAGCACAAGCGTGGGCACGTCGAACCGCTTCAAGTCCTCGGTCAGGTCGGTTTCGGAAAACGCCTTGACGCAGAAATAGCTGGCCGGGAGGCCCGCCATCATGCCCTGCATCCAGAAAGACTCGCGCACGCCATCCGAGATCTTCGCGCCGGGGCGATTGTAGCCGTAGAACGGAATCGAGAGATCCTTCCAGAACTGCGAACGATCTGCGAGTACGCTCGCGCGAATGCCGTCGAAAGCCTCGATCGGAGTGCCGCCGGGATTGGATTCCTTCTTCAGCATCACCGGCGGCACCGCGCCGATGAGAACCGCCCTGGCGACGCGCCCGGTGCCGTGCCGGCCGACATAGCGCGCGACTTCGCCGCCGCCGGTGGAATGGCCGATGTGGATCGCATCGGTGAGGTCGAGAAGTTTCACCAGTTCGGCGAGATCGTCGGCATAGTGATCCATGTCGTTGCCGACCCAGGGCTGGCCGGAACGGCCATGACCTCGGCGATCATGTGCGATGCAGCGATAGCCTCGGTTCGCGAGAAAGAACATCTGGTCTTCGAACGCGTCGGCCGAGAGCGGCCAGCCATGGCTGAAGACGATAGGCTGCCCTTTGCCCCAGTCGTTGTAATAGATGTCCGTGCCGTCGCGGGTCGTGAACCTGGCCATCTTCATCCTCCCATCATCGCTGCATTCACCGCCGCTTCGACGCGCGGTAACCTGTCACGATGGCCGCGCGCTGTCATGCGCGCGTTTGTGACGATAACCCCTCGCTCCGTTCAGGACAGAATTCGACTCGCTCTTATTTTTCCTCCCCCGCGAAGCGAAGCGGCGTGGGGGAGGTGGTGCCCCCGCGACCGGCCGAAGGCCGGCGCGAGGATAAACTCCGCACCGGAGGGGGCGAGGCAAGCGATGACCTTCGTGCCCCCTCCACCGCTTCGCGGTCACCCTCCCCCAACGCGTCGCGCGCGGGGGAGGAAAGTCAAAGGTCGCGACGTGTGAATACCGTAGCCGTGAGCCCAGGGAAGATTCCCTATCGGGCGCTCGAGCGTGGGTGAGGGATGGAGCTCACTTCTTCCGCGCACTCTTGACTTTGGGCTGCTCGCTCCCGGCTGCGCCGCTCTTGCGGTTTTTCGGGGCGCCGACCGCTCCGGGAGAAAAGGACGGCGGATCGCTCGACGGAAAGCTGTCGCTCAACTGCTTGTCCAGCTTCTCTTCCTGCTTTCGGCGCGATGCGCCGGAAGATTTCTTTTTCACGGCATTCTCACAGGATGAAGCGCCCGATCACAAATCCCGCGGTGATGGCGATCGACAGTGCGCGCCAGGGCCGGCTGACGACATAGGCTTCGACCTCTCTGCACAGATCGCGTTCGGACGGCGTCTTCGGCACGTTCTCGCGATTTGATTCTGTCTCGTCTCGCAACGTCATTTCGCAATTCTCCTTCTCGCCGACTGACCGACTGTCCGCTTCTATCTTGCACGGGCGCGGCGCGCGGCAGACGTTTTCCTCGCCGGCGCATTCCGCCCCTTGAGACTCTTCTTGAGTGCGGCCATGAGGTCGATGACGTTGGTGTCTTCCGGTTCGGGAGCGCGAACGGGTTTGTGACCCTTCCGCTTCTCGCGGATCAGGGCCTTCAGTGCCTGCTCGTAGCGATCGACGAATTTGCCGGGCTCGAACGCGCCCTCCTGCTGGGAGATGATCTTGAGCGCAATCTCCGTCATCTGCCTGTCGGGCTTCGCCTCGGGAATGTTGCGGAAGGCGTCGTCCGGGTCGCGGACTTCGTTGGCCATCCGCAGTGTGGTGGCGATCATCCCCTTTCCGCGCGGCTCGACGGCAAGAAGCCGTTCGCGCGTGTGCATGACCAGGCGGCCAAGAGCGATCTGGTTAGAGCGGATCATCGCCGCGTGAATCACGGCGTAAGCTTCGGTGCCTTCGTCGCCATCGGGGACGAGGAAATAGGGATTTTCCCAATAGAGGCGATCGATATCGCCGGCATCGACGAAGCGCTCGATATCGAGCGTGCGCGTCGTCTCCAGCTTCACGCTCTCCAGATCGTCCGGCGTCAGAAGAACATATTCGCCTTTCGTTACCTCGTAACCCTTGACGAGATCGCCGCGGTTCACCGGGCCCGTATCGGGATCGGTCGAGACCATCCTGATCCGGTTGTTGGTCTCGGGATTGATGAGGTGAAACGAGATGTCGTTGGTGCGGGTGGTCGCGTTGATCAATGAAACGGGGCACGACACCAGAGACAGCCTCAGATGGCCCTGCCAGGCAGGCCGGCCGCTCGATACATTATCATTTGATGCGGTACTGTGCGGCCGTTTCGACGATCGAGTTTTCCGCGCCATCCCCTGCTCCATCGATCCGGGAATCAAACTCTGAGCACGGCCGTTCGTTCAATGACCGGCGCGCGTAGAACCCCCACGCGCAGTCACCGACGACCCTCACGGCGAAAGCCAGTCTTTCGCCTTGTCTTCCGCCGTCAACTTTTGCTGTTGCTCGAATGCGCAGACGAAGGCGCGATAGACGCCTTCGAACGGATCCCCTTTCAGCGCTTCGAGATTGCGCGCGACGGTCTCGCTGTCGCCGCGGGCGAGCGGACCGGAAAGAGGCGCGCCGCTTCGCGCCAGGCCGCCTGCAACGGATTCAAGATAGGGCAGCGCGTGCCTGCCCGGGATGCCGAATTCGCGGGCAAGCTCGAAGAACAGTTTCCGCCACAGAAGCGTGGTGAAGTTTCCCGCGAGCACGCACAGCGCGTGATAGCGCGCGCGCTCGGTGGTTTTGATGAAGAAGTGAGGATTTGGCAGTCCCGGGATCAACGAGGAGAGAGAGGGCGCGCCTTCATCGATGACAAAAGGGATTCGCTCGTAGAGGTCGCGCTCGAAGAGCGCTCCTGCAAAGCTGAAGAGCGGATGCGCGCCGATGGCGAGAGCGCTCGCCAGGCCACCGGAGAAATGGATGCGAACGGTCTGCTCCAACTCGGGATGCGAAGCGATGAAAGGCTGTATCGCTCCGTCGCTGATCGCGAGAAGCACATGTGTCTGCGGGCCGACAAGCGCGGCCAGAGCGGGCGCGCGTTCCTCCCGGTGCAACCGTCGCGACCAGACGGCATGGTTGATGCCAAGCTGCGCGAAATATCGCGCGAGATGACGGGCCAGCCTGCCATCGCCGATCAACAGGAGTTCGTGTGTCTCATGCATCGATGTGCATCGGCGCCGCCCGATCCGTCACGTCCCCAGGGCCAGCGCCATGATCTGGCCCTCGGATAGTTGCGCGCCCATTCGGCCCAGATGAACGATCTTTTCGGCAGAGAGGGATTCCTGCAGCAATGACGACAACTGCTCCGCGGCGCGACTTCCGATGGGTTCGCGGGGGCGGCCGAATTGTCGATGGACGGCGTCGGCATAGCCGGCAATCAAAGCTGCGTCCTCCGCCCGCCCGGCAAAGCCGGCGCGCAATGCCAGATGGTCGAAGAGCCAAAAGAGCAGGCCTTCGTCGCGCAGGAGAGGTACTGCCTCGCGCGCAGCCCCGAGCGCATCGTCGAGATTGCCCTGCAAGGTCAGAGCAGCGGCAAGCAGTCCCAGTGCAAATCCGCGGATATCGGAATGCGGCGTATCGCCGAGGCGTGTCGCAAGGCTTCGCCCCGCTCCGATGGCGCCGTCGAGATCGCCGGTTTCCAGCGACAATTCGATCAGATTGGCCGCCACCACAACGCCCAGGCGGTCGGCGCCGGCCATTCCACACAGATGCGCCGCCTTTTCACCGGCGGCCCGCGCCGTATCGAAACGCCCGAGCGTGGCTTCGATGCACAATTGCGCCGAATAGGCAGCCGCAAGTGTCCGTGGACGGCCTGCAGATTCGAGCAGAACCAGGGACTCCGTGATCGCCTGCTCGGCCTCGTCGACGCGTCCGAGCATGAACAGTGCATAAGCAAGAGCGGTGAGCGCGCAGCCAAGATCGGGGCGATCATCCAGGTCGCGATAGAGAAGAACGGCGCGGGCAATCTCTTCATGCGCGGTTTTTATCGCGGCGGTGTTCGACCACATATCGCCCAGCCCCCGGCGCAAGCGCGCTTCGAGGACCGGCGGCGTATCCGCGCGAAGCCGCCCGGCGGCGGCGCCGAGCCATCGGCGTCCTTCCGCGCGAAGCGACAATTCGCGCCACAGAGGCCAGGACGCGCCGGCAAGTGCTACCGCATCGTCGGATTCCTCGCTCATGACCCAATCGAGCGCGCCGCGCAAATCGTCGAGCATCGGGCCATACCGTTCGAGCCAGACGGCATCGCTTGTGGTTTCAGACTCGCACTTGGCCTTTTCGAGCAGGCGCAGCACATGAGAGGCGTGGCGCCGCCGCGCGGCGGCGGCATCGTCGGAGGACGCCAGTTTTTCGAGCATGAAAGCGCGCGTCGTTTCCAGCAAACGATAGCGTTGCGCGCGTGACCCCGGCGCGAGCTGCAGCATCGATTTGCGGACGAGCCGTACCACATGCTCGAAGACGCGATCGCCGGGGATCGCCTTGTCTGCCGTCACGGCCTCTGCGTCCGCCATGGAGAAACTGCCGGCGAACACGGCGAGGCGGCGAAGCACGGCCTGCTCCTCTGCGGAGAGAAGGCTGTGACTCCATTCCAGAGTCGCCCGCAGCGTTGAATGCCGCGGCGGCGCCGTGCTTCTGGCACGCAGCCATGCGTTCATCGAACCGTCGAGCTTCGCCTCGAGCGTTTCGAGCCCGAGCGTGCCGGCCCAACCTGCGACCATCTCGACGGCGAGCGGCAAACCGTCCACGCGGCGGCAGATGTTCGCCGCAACTGCGAGTTCGTCATCGGCAATGCGGAAATTCGCGTCCGCGCTCCTTGCGCGCTCGACGAAAAGCTCGATGGCCGCGGTCCCGCGCAGGGCATTCGCCTGCGTCGCGCCATCGGGGGGAACTGCCAGAGGCGGAACTTCCAGGACCTGTTCTCCCATGCATGCCAGCGGCTCGCGGCTCGTTGCGAGAATGCTCAATCCGGGCGACGCACCGAGAAGAGTCTCCGCCACGGTGGCGCATGCGGCGATCACGTGTTCGCAATTGTCGAGCACGATCAGAAGCGATCTTGGTGCGACCCAGCGCGCCAGCGTGTCCAGGGGAGCGGCATTGCCGCCGATCTTGACGCCGAGCGCGGAAGCCACGGCGCCCGGCACGAGTTCCGGATCGTTCAGGGCGGCCAACTCCACCAGCCAGACGCCATCCGGGAATCGCTGCGCGATATCGCCGGCAACCTGCAGGGCGAGTCTTGTTTTCCCCACACCGCCGGGACCTGTGAGGGTGACCAGTCGCGCACGCTCGAGCATTGCGGCGGCGGCGCCAAGCTGCTCGCGTCTGCCGATCAGGCGCGCCGGTCCTTGCGTCGCGTTTTCCGTCCAGAACGACGGAAGATTTCCCCTGCGGAATTCCGCTTGCGGGCGCGAAGTGCGCTGCTCGTTGCGGCGCACGGGCGCCACGAAGCGATAGCCGCGGCCCTGCTTGTTGACAATGCAATCTTCGCCAAGCGCCTTGCGCAACGCGTTCACATGAACGTAAAGCACGCTGTCGGAGACGGCCGTTCGGCCCCAGACACGCGAGACCAGATCGTCCTTGGTGACGAGCGTGCCGGCGCTTTCGACCAGCGCCACCAGAAGACGAAGGTCGGTCGAGCCGAGGCACACGGGCTCACCATCCGCACTCAAGCTTCGTTTAGCCGGATCCAAAGTGAACCGGCCGAAGCTGTATCGCTCCGCCATGGCTCCACTTCCCCGGTGCGGACAAATTTAAGAGTCTAAATTAGGACATGGGGCAGACATCCGGTCAAGAGTGACAGCGGCCGGCATGCGGCACCCCATTGCGCAATGGAATTGCCGAACGGCGATGCAGGAGCACACACGATGAGCGGTACGAACGCGACACTGACCTTCGAGGGACTGGACTTCAACAATTACTATCCGGTGCCGGTTGCGGATTATAATGGCTACCAGGGCTTCAACTACATCGACATGGGGCTGCTCACCCAGTCGGCCATCCAGTGGCTCGGCTATGGCAACGGGACCGGCTACAGCAATGTGATCGACGGCACGACCTGCGCCTTTACCTACGTGAACCAGTTCGGCCACGGCGGAGGCAGCGGATTCGGCGGCATCATCTCCTCCTATGCCGGCGAAACGTTCAATTTGAAGAGCGGCGTTTTCGCTTCCGCCTGGTGCAGCCGCCAGCCGACCTATTTCGAAGCGTTCAACGAAAGGGGACACGTCACAGCGACGGTGGAATTCCCTCTCAGCCAGACGACTACGACGATCGATTTCGCCAACTATGGGACGGAATTCAAACACATCTTCGGGCTGAAGATCATTTCCGAACCCGGCGGCTACGGCGTGCAGGGATTCAAAGGCTATCAGATCGCGATGGACGACATCCAGGTGCGCTGGAACGGGCCCATTCCCCACTCGCATCAATCCCATGGCCATGCGAATCCGGTGGTTGCGGGGGCACTGGCGCAAGGTCTCCACGCGAGTTCGCACGAGCAGCACGGCGACGGCGTCCCCGGCACCCACCATCACAGCGAGCCCTACCACAGCGAGCTGAACTCGCTCTTGCAATTTTCGGGACATGATGGCGGAGGCGATCTGACGGCGCAGTTCTCGCTGCCGGTTGTGGATCAGCATTTCGGAACCTGAGCGGTTCGAGGCGCTTTGCGAGGCAACACTGACGACCGGATCGGAGGACTGAGATGAGCGGTACGAAGCTAAATCTGAATTTTGAAGGCTTCAACGGTTACTACAACAACCTTTACCACACCGGTTACGGCGGCTTCGACTGGTTCAACATGCTCGAGCTCAACAACTCGCTCATCAAGGAGTTGGGCTTCTGCGACACGGGCTACAACAATGCCCTTCACGGTCAGGGTGAAGCCGTCGCGGTCGAGACCACCTCGTTCATGTACACGTACAGCCAGACCTTCAACCTGAGGAGCGGGGTTTTCGCGTCCGCGTGGGACACGAACCAGCCGGTCCACATCTACGCCTATGATTCGAGTTTTTCCCTCAAGGGCTCGATCGAGGTCAATCTGAGCCAGACCCCGACCACCATCCATTTTGGAAATTACGGCAAGGAGTTCAAAAACCTCGCCGAGATCAAGATCACCGTCGGAAACGGCCAGGCCGGAAGCACCTGCACCTACGGCCAGGCGACCTACGGCTATCAGATCGCCTTCGACAATCTCAAAATGACGGTGCACGCGTTGGGGACGGTGCGACCGACGCACGGGGCATTCCTCCGTTCCATGACGCATCATTCCGCGCATCCTTTCGCAGCACTTCCGACGCACGAGCATGCGAGCGATCATGCCTGCGGAGCGGATCACCAAACGGCCGGTCACTTCGGGCCCGCGTCATATCACTCGGCCCTCAATTCGCTCGATGCCGCGCTTGGCCATAACGATTCGGCATCGCTCACCAGCCGGTTCGTTTTGCCTCACCTCGAGCATTTTGGAACCTGAGGCGGTCGGCTGCGGTCGAACCTGAGCAACGAATTCAGGTGACGGCCGCGGCAGCGGCGCAGCTGAACGAATGCAGCATTCGAGCGACCGCACCGGCGGACAATCCGTATCGCCCGGAAAGCCACGCTTCGAGCATGCCGAGTTGTCCGTGAGCCAGGCTCCGTGCGAGAAGAGCCGTTCGGGCATTGCGGCCGGATGGCAACGATAGCCGCTGCTCTGTCAGCTCCGTCAATCGCTTCGCCACAACGTCGCGCGCGGGGCCGGATAATGCCGACCGCGCGACATTGCGATTCTGCCAGAAATGTTCGGTGACGGCGAGCAATCGCGCGGAAAGTCGCTCCTGAACGCACGCGTCGGCGAGAGCGGAGAGCACACCTGTCAGGCTTTCGGCGAGAATGTCTGCCTTGCCATTGAAATGCAGGTAAAGTGTCGAGCGTCCCACGTCGGCGCGCTCCGCAACCTCCATTGCCCTGATCGCTTCATAACCCTTCGCGAGCATAAGTTCGTTGAATGCGGAGCGAAGTGCGGCGCGGTTCTTCCGGATTCGCCGGTCGGCGCCTCGGGTTTTCGCCGAGGTTCTGGACATAATGGTCACGGTGTCCATTTTCATTCAATCCTTCCGTCAATTCCGCCGCGCGCCCAAATCGAAACGGATAGTGAGGTCTCCAGATTTGGAGACTAGGATTTGAGCACACAACTCTCCAACGGCAAACTCTCGAATGACCCGAAAGCCATAATTGCCGCCGCGATGCTTGTCGTTGCCGCGCTGCTGTCGCTCGTTGCCGTCATTCACCACCCCGTGCTGCGTGACTTCACCAGCAACAGCGGCGGTGCAGATACATTCCATGCGGCCGCGGCGACCGACAGGCTCGTTCACGGCGCGCTTATGGCGCTCGCTGCCGTTCAGGTCATTGGTTTTTACTGTCTGTCGAAGCGCTTGAATTTCGCCAATCTTGCGGTAGTGGCTGCGTTCGCGGCCTACGGCGCCGGAGCGCTCATAACGACGATACCGGCGACGCTGGATGGCTTTGTTGTTCCCTCCCTCGTGGAAACATGCACGAAGTCCTCCAGCTGCGAGGGCCCCTATGCACCGGTGTTTAGTCTGGTCGCCTCCTGCATCCAGGAGTTCACAAAGCTCGCATTGGTGTGTGTTTCGCTGGCGATCCTGGGCTGGGCATGCACGATCGTTCGCAGGCATGGACTCCTCAATCGCCTGACTGGATCGATCGGATTGCTTTGCGCAACTGCGCCGCTTGCAACTCTTTTGGCGACAGGCATTCAATTGCGACCCCGCAACCTGGCCGAGTTTGTTCTCGCACAGCTTGTGTGGAACGTCGCCGCCGCAAGCGTGTTGCTGGAGCCCTGCGACCGGCTCGCGAACCCCGCGGCTTCTCTGCCCCGAACCGGTGAATAGGTCTGGAGCGCGATCCGGCGAAGCGGAAGCCAATTCGCCGCAAGATTGTACCTAAGATCGGAGAATCTAGGGGTTGGACGCGGTATCTGTGGCGACGCGATTCAAAACTTCGCGAAATTTTGCCGGTTCCTCCAGGAACGGAAAATGTGCTGAACGGTCGAACCAGACGAACTGCTTTTGCGGCGCGCGAATTCGATCGAAAAACGCTTCCGCACAGGCGAAGGGCACTGTGTAGTCGCGTCGGCCCTCAAGAAAATAAACGGGAACATCCAGACTCGATACGACATTTATCAATGCCCCGCGAAAAATGTCATTCTTGAGGTGAGAATGGGTGAAATCGACGCCCGTCTTAACGTGATACGCATCGAGCAGCGAGTATTCCGGTGCGCGCAGGCCGATGGCGACGAGATGAAGGAAGCTGGACGCGCCGGCAATTTCGCCCCCGTAACGGAACAGCCAGGGTTCGCGGTCATAAGGCCTGCCCGAGCTCGCCAATGCCGCTGCGTCCGCGTCGTCATGTAGGTGCGCTTCGTCCGCAATCCATCGATCTTGAAGTCCGAGCTCGGTGGCACGGTCGCACGCTTCCTGCCCGACGCCGACATAGGCTCGTATGAGATCGGGACGTCGCTGTGCCACCAAGATACCGAGTGTGCTTCCGTAGGAGTGGCCGACCAGAATGATCTTTCCCGCGCCGAACCGCGCGCGCAGATCGCCGATCAGCGAAATGGTATCTGCGATCTCCTGGCTGAGACGCATTTCCGCGGGGTCGATGCCGGCATGATAGGATTTGCCCGCCCCGCGGCGATCCCACTGGACGACCAGAAAGTCATTTTCGAGCGGACGCTGAAAGGCGTACGCCAGATACATCATCGGCATGCCAGGTCCGCCATGCAGGAACAAGACAATGGGCGCCCCGCGATCGTGCCCCCGAATGAGGAGCCACTGCCTGTCGCCGCCGAGTATGATGGGCTCGAGCGAAGCGATTGCCCGACCCGGCCGACCCGGATCGCTCGGAATTTCTGGCGTGTAAACGCGCAAGCCCCAGTAAGAGGCTGCAGCTGCCAGCATGAGCCCGAGGAGGATTCCAATGGTCCGGTAACGCAATGGCCTCGTACCTCCTCACTACGCCGCAAATCCTAAGCTGAACGGCGCGCGGGAACACAACTCGCAATCGTCTGAGCCAGATCTGGATGGAAACCGCGACTTGTCCCCGGTGATCGTTCGGGTCGAACTAGAATCCGGCTCTCCAGCCGATGATCGTCCAGACATGAAACGGCCGCAACTCACCTCACCCGCTCACTCGCGCGGCGGCGAGATGAAAGTTGGCCTCGCACCATGTGAATTCTCCGGGTAGGTTGCGCGCTCCGGTCATGCGCTCCCACTAGCTCCGCCGTGCCAGAGTTCGGGCGCACGAAATGGGCATGTCCATGCGATCGGAAATTGCCGCACTGGTATTCTCGATTCTGGGAGCGGCAAGCGCGCCGGCCGCTCCCTGCGACGGCCCGACCGGCCTCTACGAAGGTTCCGCCAAATCCTCCGACGGCACGACGACCGACGTCACCCTCAACCTTCTTTGCAATGGCGGCCGATTGCGATCGCAGTTCTTCACCTCCGCCGGCGATTTCGAGGGCAGCGATACAAAACTAGCCGGTGCGCACGTGACGGCGAATTTCGACACCGGAGCCGGATTGGGAATGGTCGATTTCGCGCTAAAGGACCGCACGCTCGCGGGCGTATTCGAACTCGCGGGAGACAAGGGAGAGATGGTGCTGAAGCAGAGCGGCAATGCGCTCGCCGCCGATGCGATGACCCCGCGCCTCGATCTGACGCCCACGCAATGGCACACGGACGTGCACGCATTCGCGACGGAACTTCCGCGAAGGCACGCGAACGCGTTTTTCTCGCTTTCGCGACCGGCGTTCGATGCGGAAGTGGCGGCGCTCGATCGGCGCGCGGATTCGGCGAATGGCGATGAAATGCTTGTCGGCCTGCAGCAGATCGCGAAATCGATCGGCGATGGACACACGGGCGTTGTTGCCCCGCCCGATCGCCGGCCCATGCCGATCGAAATCGACAGGTTTGGAAAGGACTTTCGTATTACCTCGGTGGGGCCCGGGCTCGACGACGCGCTCGGCGCGCGAATTCTGAAAATCGGCGGCGTGCCCATTCGCGAGGTCTGGACCGGGGTCATGACGCTGACGCCGCGAAGCGAGCTGGCGACGCTGCGCGAAGGGAATGCACTGGTCTATCTCGCGCGCGGCTATGCGCTCCATGGGCTTGGCGTGACGCCCGACCGCGACCACGCGGTCTACACGCTCGAGAGCGATTCGGGACGCGTGTTCGACGTTGATGTGAAGGGTTTGGCGCCGCGCGCGGATGTGCCGATGAAATCCGGCTATCAAAAAACCGCGCTACGTTTCCTCGAGCCGGACGAACCCTTCTGGTGCACAAGTCTGGTCAAAAACCGTTCCGTTTACTGCGCATGGCATTCCTACCAGGCCTTGAAGGCAAGAGCGGCGGCGATGTTTTCGCTGGTCGATTCCGTCAAGCCGAAAAAGCTTGTGATCGACATGCGGGACAATGGCGGTGGCGACAACACCGTAGGCTATGCCTCACTCGTCAAACCCATCATTTCACGCCCCGGTCTCAACGCGCGCGGACATCTCTATGTGCTTGTAGGCCCGCTCACCTTCTCGGCGGCGATGAACAACGCGGCACAATTCCAGGACCAGACGCGCGCCATTCTGGTAGGCCAGACGATCGGCGAGCGGCCGAACTCCTATCAGGAGCCGCGGCAGTTCCGACTTCCGAACTCGCATCTCGTGGTGCGCGCTTCGACTCGTTGGTATGCCTTTCGCAGAAAGGGACCGAATGTTGTCGCCCCGGACAAGGAAATCACGCCCAGCTGGAACGACGTAAAGAACGGGCGCGATCCGGCAATGGATTGGGTGCTGTCCCGGCGCTGAGCAGTCCCGCGAACAGTTGCGGCCAAACAGCAATCGGACGGTTTGCCTCCAGGAGGCATTGCTACTCGATGTGTCGCCACGGAAGGGGGGAGGAAACCAATTCACGGTACCGTCGTCTCCAATCCGGATTACAGTGATCACCAGGACGCTTGACGCATCCCATGACGCAATCGTGATTTCGATCCATACGCCGGTCGACGGAATATCCGGGGCGCGGCGAAAGCAGGGGCTACGATGAGGATCCGACGTCGCCTTTTCATTATTGCGTATCTCGCTCAGTTGAGTTCGCAGGCGGCCGCGCAGTCTCCGGATGAAGCAATGTTTCGGGGCGATCTCGCCCATGGCGGCGTCTATGCAGCCACGCCCATAGCCTCCGCTCCCACTCTGAAATGGTCGTTTCACACCGGCGGCCGAATCGTCTCCTCGCCCGCTGTGACCGGCCAGCTCGTCTATGTGGGCAGCACCGACGGCGCGCTTTACGCCGTCGACATCGCGACCGGTGTCGCGAAATGGAAGTTCAAGACCGGCGCGCGCGTAAGTTCGTCGCCTGCCGTGTCGAACGGCACCGTCTATTTCGAAAGCTATGACGGAAATCTCTACGCGCTCGATGCGGCCACGGGATCTCTCAAGTGGAAATTCGCCAGCGAAGGCGAACGGCGGTTTGCGGGCAAGAACCTGCACGGCGTGCTGCCCAAGGGCGAGACCATGCCCGATCCCTTCGACTTCTTTCTTTCATCTCCAGCCGTCTGGAACGGAGGCGTGTATTTCGGGAGCGGCGACGGGCACATCTATGCGCTCGATGCGGCGACAGGTGGCCTCAAATGGAAATTTGCGACGGACGACGTAGTCCATGCCTCGCCTGCAATCGCCGATGGCGAGCTTTTCATCGGAAGCTGGGACAGCTGGTTCTACGCGCTCGATGCCGCGACCGGGCAGCTCAGATGGCGCTTCAAGACGGGCGAGGATCCCGCCATCCACAATCAGGTTGGGATTCAATCTTCGGCGTCGGTGGCGAACGGCGTCGTCTATTTTGGCTGCCGGGATTCCAATCTCTACGCGGTCGAGGAAAAAAGCGGAAAGAAGTTGTGGGCCTTCAATAACAAGGGCTCGTGGGTGATCGCCTCGCCCGCGGTGCGCGACGGAAAGGTCTACGCCGCCACTTCGGACACCGGATTGTTCTACGCGCTCGACGCCAGGACCGGCGCGCAACTCTTCTCGATTAATTTCAAGCACTGGCCCATGTTTTCCTCTCCCGCGCTTGCTGGGAATTTCGCGTACATCGGCTCGCATTCCGGACAATTGATCGCGATCGACCTGACAAAGGATCGCGTGGCGTGGGAATTCGAGACCGCGGCATCGAAATCGAACAAGCCTGCCTATACCAGCGCCGATGGCACACCGAACTACGAGGCCGCTTTTGCCGGAAATTTCTATGACGATCTGATCGTCGGAGTCGATAAATTGATGGGCGTCGGCGCCGTTTTGTCCTCGCCCGTCGTCGCGAACGGCGTGATCTATTTTGGAAGCATGGACGGCAACCTCTACGCGCTCGCGCGTTGAAAGCCGTCCGCTGCCGGCTGCTCGTCCCGTATTGGCCGAATTAGGAGTGAGCCGATTGGAATTCGACGAAACCTGGCAAAACGTCGGGAAAAAACGGAAGGCGGTCCGCGGCACCGATCCCGTAACCGTTGGTGATCAATATACTTACATCGCGCCCGCGGGTTCCGCGAAGGCGATCGTCTCCTATTACACCGGCAAGCGAACCAATGTGGCGACGTATGCTTTTGCGAAGGACGTTCGCGCACGCGTGCTTGGCGCTCGCGAAATCTCGACGGATGGCCTCAATTCGTATCCGTGAGCACTCGAGCGCGCGTTCAATCGCAATTGCACCCACGGTGTCATCGTAAAGGAATTTGCCGCGACGGAAGGCGTAACCTCGGATGCAGCCCGACGGAATTCACCGGGGGAAGTAGGAAGCGTAGCGGTAAAGCGCGTAATTGGTACGCCAGTAGAAATATCAACATCCAATGTCGAGCGTCAGAACCTAAGGATCCGGATGCACCAACGCCGCTTCACTCGGCTGACAAATGCATTCAGCAAGAAATTTGAGCATCACTGTGCAGCCGTCGCGTTGCACGCCTGCTTTTACAACTTCTGCCGTGTCCATGAAACGCTCCGAATCACGCCTGCCATGCAGTTGGGCGTAACGGATCACGTTTGGAGCATCGGGGAGTTGATAGACGCTGCGCTTGACGGCGAATTGCCGACCGAAAGCGGCCCAGAGTTTCCACAAAATTTGGACCCGTCTGATACGATCCAATCTACCCGCCATGAAGGCCAATTCCGTGGGCGGTTCACGGTAATCAAAGGCGGAAAGGGAACAAACCTATGACCACCGTTAACTTCATGAAGACTCTATTCACAACAACTGCCCTCGTTGCGTCTATGACGGCAGTTGCCAACGCGGCCAGTTCCTCCAGGGTCGATGTGCTCTCTGGGGGGCCGATCTATGCTGGTAACAATAGTCCGAGTTCACTCATGTGCCAGTTCATCAACCTCGGCACGACGAGTGTCACTCCTACTTCGCAGGAGTTATTCGAACTGAATTCGACAACGGCGATTGGGTCGTCAAGCTCCTGCGCAAACGGCTCCGCAGTAGCGCCAAATGAGACCTGCTACATTTATCCCAACGGCCAAATAACTGCGCCAATTTCCTGCAAGGTCACCTTTGGCGGATCGGCTGCATCAGTTCGCGGCGCGTTACAAATCTACAATGCAGACATACTTATCGCGACGGTCGAATTGAGGTAGCTGCCGAGTGGCCTAGTTTGAAATCGGAGTGGCCTAATTCGGCCAGCGCCGATCGCCTAAATCGTCGTACAATCGCGTTAAGATGGGAGAATTTCGACTTCGCCAAAATCAGCGGCGCGTGCGGGCCAGTACGAGGGCGCGCTCGAGTACGGGGTCGCGTCCCTGCAGCCAATCGGCAAAGCTCGTCGTTATCAGCTCATCCGGCTCCAGCGTTTTCACGCGTGCCGGAAAGACCCAGCCGGGCCAGAAACAGATATCCGGATCGGTGCATGGCGCAGCGAAATCATTCTTGCCGGTGGTGAAATCCAGGCACAGGTGATAGTTCGGCAAACAACCCTCGCCTCCCTCCGAGAAAAAAGCCAGCCGATCGCCGATCGGCTCGCCGAGAATTTCGACTCGATTGCCGCCCGCCTGCTTCACGAAAGCGGCTGTCGCGATGGAGGCGGAGAATGTCATGGCGGATGTGAGAATGTAGATATGCCCGCCGGCGGCCACCAGGTTCGGCAGGCGTCCGCCGAAACCGGCTATCTGCGTGAAATCTCCGCCGATGCTGTAGCGCAAATCGAGAATGACTTCGCAGGGCGGATGTGTTCGCAGATCGCTCTCCGTCTCACCGAGAAATTTGCCGAGGCCTTGTCCATCGGCATCCTCGATGGCCTTGAGCTGAATGAAAACGGCACGAGAGTGTGGGATCCAAACGCGGCGGAAATTGTCCGCGTAGCCGGTCAGCGACACAGGAAGCGTCGCTCCGGCATTGATCTGCAGCGTCCGCCATCCCGCCGTGAAGTTCTTCAACGGTTCGGGCGAGTACCAGCGGACCGGAAACGGAAGGGGCTCATTCGGGAGCGGTTGATAGGCGTCGAATGTGCGCGTCGCGCGAGTGCCGTTTCGCAATAACAGGGACCAGACCGAGCGTGTCGGACTCCTTGCAATGCCAGCGCCGTACAGCACGTCCTGGAGTGAAGCATAGAATGATGCATTCAGCCGGCGCCAGCCTTTGACGCCGCCCCGGAGCATTTCCAGGCGCCGCATCGCCTGGTCCGTGGAAACGCCGTCGAGCGCCTCCACCCGCGCGCCAAGCACGTCCGCATATGGATATCTGGCGCGCATGATGTAGAGACCATCGGAAAACAGCGCGACCCGGACCGGAAGCCTTTTCGGATCTGCGCCCTCGCCGGAACCCACATGCGTATGCCCGTTGTCGGCAAGGGCGGCGATCTCCATCAATGCGACCCGAAATTTCTGCCGCTCCAGAACCGTATTCGAGTTCCCGAGCGCGACGATTGCGCTCATGGCCGTTGCACGGGCGCCCAGTGAGTAGGAGCGATCCATGCCCACGAGCCTGCCGAAATAATTCAAGTCCTGCCGCTGAGCTTCGAGGGCGTTTGCGGGTTTGGCGTAGCTGGCCGGCGGCGGTGCCGGGTTGAAGTGTGCCTTCATGGCGAAGAACAGTCCGCCTGCAGTGACGACCAGAAAAGCCGCTACGCCGAGCGCCAATACGCCGTGTCGTATGATTCTTCTTCCTATGGGCATTCGCTCTCAGCTCGCCGAGGCATCCACCGATCCGCCAAAGCTGGAAAGCTTGGGTCGTCCGCGCACGGCCCGCCTTCAGCCGCTCGTACGGCGGTCGAGCACGGCACACTAAAGCCTGACGCACCGCCTCTCACAAGCTGGATGTCCTGAAAAAACATGGTCAAACATGCTCGCGGCCCGCATGCGCGTGGGATGTGTCAACAGTTTCAATCTAGCTTGCACCCTTGACGCAGCCACATGATGGCCGGGCGGCGCACTCGCAGGTTCCAGAGTTGCTTGAGACGCGCGGCGAGCTATCCTGCCTGGGCGCCGTCCTTCAATGGATAACGAACGAAAAGCGCGATGAAAGCGCAAGCAATGGGACGAAAATCAAAATCGTCAGCCGCTCGTCGCGGAGCCGGCAAGCAATTGCCCGCCGATGACCTCGCGAATGAAGGCACCCGGTTCGTACACGAACGCGTGTACCGGCGCATTCGCCAACTGATCGTGTCCGGGGCCGTGACGAAGGGAGATCGCCTTCCGTCATCGCGCATTCTGGCAGAAAACCTGCGCATTTCGCGCAATTCGGTGCTGACGGCGCTCGACCGTCTGATCGCGGACGGCTGGCTCGAATCGCGGCGCGGATCGGGTGTCTACGTCACCTATCGCGGACCGCCCGTCGCGGAGGATTCCCATTCTCCCGAGGCCGAGCAGCAGAGCAGGATACCCTTCGCTCTCGGCTGGGCAAGCGATTTCCAGATTTTCCCGGTGCAACTCTGGAACCGGTTGCAGACGCGCAGGTGGCGGAGCATGCCGGAACACGTCCTGCAGCAGCAGGATCGAAACGGCGTCCCCGAATTGCGAAAATCCATAGCCGCACACGCCGCATTGTTGCGCAGTCTCGAATGCGCGCCCGCGCAGGTTTTCGTCGCGAGCTCCATTCCCGCAGCGATAGAACTCGCCCTTCATGCTCTCGGCCTGATCGGCAGCGAGTTCTGGGTCGAAGAACCCTGCTGCCAGTCGCCCCTGAACGCATTGCTCCGCTCGCGGGTCCGCGTTGTGCCCGTCCCCGTCGACGCGCGCGGTATCGACGTCGAGCGCGGGATTGCCAGCGCCCCGGACGCCGCGGCGGCATTGGTCACGGCGGCCTGTCAGGCGCCGACCGGGGTTGCCCTCGATGGCAAGCGCCGCAGCCGCCTGGCGGAATGGGCGAAGAGTGCCGGCGCCTGGATATTCGAGGATGATTTCAACTGGAATGGCGACGGCCGCTCGCTATCGGTACCTCCCTATGCGACGCAACACAGAGACCAAACGATCTATTTCAATTCGTTCAACAACATTCTGTTTCCCGGATTGCGCGTCGCCTATCTGATCTCGCCGCCCGAGCTGATCGACGCTTTTGCGGCCGTCCGCGGCAGCGAAGGTGAAGTCAACACTGCAAACCAGTTCGTCCTTGCCGACTTCATCGAGGAAGGCCATCTCGACCTTCATTTGAGGCGCTTGAACGCCTGCAATGCGGAGCGGCGGGCCGCCCTGCTGGAGTGCGTTGAGGTGGAATTATCGGAGTTTCTCTCTCCACGTCACAGCGCAGGTGGTTATTTCATCTGCGGTTCGAGAAAATTCTCCGAGATCGATCTTCTCGCGGCGGCCGAGGCGCACAACATTGCGGTCACGGGTATGTCGAGCTTCCGTCTCACTCCGCCACCCAACCATGAAGTCGTCCTCGGCTTTTCTCAATTCGAGCCGAAGACGCTCAGGAACGCGGCAATTCGCTTACGGCGCGCGCTCAGATCCGCATCTCCGTAACTGGCTCACAGGCACTGCCTTTGGGTTCGATGGATTGCCTCGCCGATCTACTCGCGTCACCGGCCGGAGCTGAACTTGTACGTTGCGACGAACCCGTGCACGTGGACGTTCTGCTGACCGTCATTCCAAACGCCGACGATCGTGTGGTTGTCGTTCAGTCCGAGGGGAATTGTGAGATACCGGCTCTTCGGATCGTCAAACTTGAAATACTTGCCCGCATGCAAAAGGGCGCCGTGGATCGGCTGGCCGACACCCGCATCGTATCCGAGAACGACGTCTCCGTGTCCGTTGATTCCTCCCCCGGAGGAGTCCACGGAATTCGGTACGCTGATATTCTTGTAGGTCGTACCGTCGTAGATCGAGACGCCGAAGTTCGTGTTTGTGGCCCAGGCCAGAGTCACCAGCCCCGCATCGTTGATCCCGACCGCCTGCTCCCCGTTGACACCGGGCACTTTCAGCTTGGTGTACCCGGCATCCCTCAGAAATCCGATATTCCCTCCAAACCCGGCCCCCGCGCTACCAACGATCGCGCCCGCCTTGTTGATGCCATAGGCTTCGGAATCGGGGGCATCGTCCTCGGGAGGCGTCCGAAACCAGCGGGGACCGATGTTCGTGAATTTCCCTGCATGATCGATGAACCCTTCGTAGCAGAGCTCCTCAATACAAGGGTCGTGATAGAACCCCACGATGTCGCCGTTGGCGTTGATGCCCCAAATCTCGGTCTGGTCTCCATCGGGATCGTCGATTTGCTTGAACCTGCCGTTGGTCAGGCTGAATCCGTGCAGGTTGCCCTGCTGATCCGCGTACCAGCCGACAATCACGCCGTCGTTGTTGATCCCCGTCAGCCAGGTCTGGAGCTGTCCCGGGGCATTGTAGGTTTTGAATGTAAAAACTGCGCCTTGGGGATCGGCAGCCAGGGTCGCGCAGCCAAATCCGGTCACGCCGGCCAAAACGCAGGCGCACAACCGCAAGATATTCAACCTGTGGGACAATGCGATCTGCCCGAAACCTCGTCCACGATCCGGACCAAATACAACAGCCTCACGCCAATTTGTGTAGGTCCAGATACGATGAGAAAATGGTACCACTTCTTTGAGAATTCAGAGAAGCGCGACTCTGCTCTCAGCGCAGCGGCGCATCAATTCCCCAATGTACGCGCCATTGCCCGTCTTGTTCCCGCCGCAATAACTCCATGTAGCAAAGAAGTCGCTTGCCGTCCTTGCCGGACACCTCGATATGTCCTCGCTGTACCGCCCAATCACCCAGAACGAGAACTTGGTCAGACGTTACCGACAAACTTTCGAGTGAGTGCTCAAATCGTTCGCGAAGAGCCGCCACCGTTGCTGCGCGCGTTTCCACGGCAGGCGAATGATTGATGTCAACATGAGGGTCCGTATACAGCTCCGCAAATCCCTGCGGACTGCGGGAATTCCATGCCTCGACGAAACGATCGAGGACTTCCCGAACGGCGCGAATGTCATCATCCATTGTCAAGTGTCTGTCTCGATCAGAATGGTTTCATCGAACTCTTGAATCCCTCGCTCTCTGGGTGCAAGCAGTCGCTGTCTTCAGGAAGCCGAGAGTCAATTTGACGCCCCAATCGCCGGGTTTGAATCACGACTCTACCTCCTGGCTGCAGACGGCGTTCTATGATTGTGCGTTGGCAGGTATTTCGCACTCGTTCTCTGACATGTATTTTGTCATACTCATCTCGCATTGTTGCGACCGTCAACGAACTGCACAACGGCCCTTGCATAAGCCTCCGGACTTTGCAGCGCTGCATAGTGGCTAACATCGTGAAGCACGATAAGTGTGGCATGAGGAATTGTGTGGGCGAGATATCGTGCGTGATCGGGCTTGATCCATTCGTCGTGATCGCACATCACGACAGCGGTCGGGACCCTGATTCCGGCAAGTTGCTGCGCCGTATATTGAGGCTCACTGTCCCACATCTTGTTGAGCGCCTTGTGAAGTATCTCATATTGATCGGGGGTTTTGGACAACTTCCGGTATTCCGTCACCCAAAGCTTTGAAGCTTCCTTGCTCGCAGTGGGATCCGCCGCGTCTTTGTAGACTCCATCCGGCGTCGCGTTGGCTCCTTGAGAGAATAGCTTCGTCAGACGTTCCGGATGATGAATGGCAATGTCCAGCCCAATGATGGCACCGTCGCTTGCACCCACAAGCGCAACCTTCGCAATATTGAGGTAATCGAGCAGCGCCAAATAATCGGCCGCCATGAGTTCATAGGTAATGGCTTGTTCCGTGCGGGACGATCGACCTTGGCCGCGGCTGTCCGCCACAATGACCGTATGATGATTCGACAACGCCGATATCTGTGCCGACCACATATCCGAAGCAGCCATTCCGATGGGAACCAGTAGGATGGGATCACCCTTCCCGTACTCAGCGAAATACATCTCAATCCCGTTCACGGGCGCGAACCCGCTGTGGTCCGGCTTCGGCATGGGTGGCGGAGTCTGGATGATCTGCCACTTTTCCAAAGCGTGGGCATGGTTGAAACCGGCCAAGGTCAGGAATGTACTGGCGATCACGATTGCCCAGTTCCTCATGGCGACGATTGTCATTAGGGCTTCTCCCGGTCGCCTCTTCACACGACGACGCGCCTCAATCAGGGTTACTGTTCACCAAGGACGCAGGTTGCCCCGCCCCGTTCCGGTTAGACAGAACCACTTGAGGAGAAAGCAGGGAACCACTTTTGCGCGTCCTGTGGTGCGCATGTGCAATCTGAAAAGGGGACCAGGAGGCAAACCCGTTTTCGTCAAATTGTGGAGCTATTACTCCTCCGATATTGCGCGATATGGTGTGAAGCCCAACAGACAAGGGAGGGTGGGGCCAACGGATACGGACTTGGTGGACGATGGACCTGCGACTGCTCTACCAGGCGGAATTTGAATCTCTGGTTTTCTCCAGCGGCCCGAAATCCATACTGGACGTCGGATGCGGTGAGGGCGCTTTTCTCCGTCGCGCAGCCGAGCGCAATATTATCGCCGTGGGCATCGATCCCGATGTCAATTTGGTCAAGGCGGCGGCGGCCGAGGGGCTAACGGTGAGACAAGCCCGAGCCGATGTGCTGCCGTTCGACAACAACAGCTTCGATTGCATGGTTTGCGAGCGTTCGGCACATCATTTCCCCGATCTGGCGGCCGGTCTCCGCGAAGGATTGCGCGTGGCGCGCCTCGGCTTATTCATCTTCGATCCCTGGTTCGACGAGTCCATTGCGTCGCAGGTTCTTGCAGCCGAATTCGATCGCTGGGTTAAGCGGCTAGACACGCTCCAGGGTCACGTCAACCGCGGGCCGCTAACCACTCTGGACTTCATCTCGGCACTGAGGGACATCAATAACATCGATGTGGAGATTACACATCGCCTGATCGTGCGGTCTGCCTCACTTGATCAAATTTTGTCGCATGCAAATGCGCAAATAGAGGGCCTGGTCGACGTAGAACCCTACCGCCGCGAGTTGGACGAGTTGGTGGCGCGCTCACAACAGAACGATCTCAGCGAAGCTGGCGCGATCTTCGTTTGCGCTCGGCATGTTTCTACGCCCGGCATGTCGAACCGGACTTGATGGCTATTGACTTCGATGACAAATGCCATGGATTACCTCCCGATTGCCCAGGCCAAAACCTCGACACCAAAAACCTGCGGTTCATTGTTCAGGACCTTGGAGACTTCTCGTTCGTCTGTTGCCCTCATATCGTGAATCCCGCGTTCGCTATCGGCAACGCCCGTACGCGCGTGCCGGTCGCGGCAAAGATGGCGTTGGCGAGCGCCGGAGCCGCCGGTGGCACGGGCGGCTCACCGCAGCCGCCAATGGGTGCGTCCGGCGTTTCGAGCACGCGAACCTGGATTTCGGGAGTGTTGGCCAGGCGCAGAATCGGATAACGGTCGAAATTGGTCTGTGCGACACGCCCATCCTTCAGCGTGATGGCTTCACCGAACGCCGCCGAGAGACCCATGATAATGCCGCCCATCGCCTGTGCCTCGACGGCGTCGGGATTAATTGCCGTTCCCGGATCGATCGCGCAGAATACCTTGTGGAACGTGACCTTCCGGCTCTCGTCGACTGACAGCTCGACGATTTCGCAGACCGACGTTCCCCAATGTCTGTAGCAAAAATATGCGACGCCGCGAAAACGGCCTGCGGGTGCGCGGCCCCAATCCGCCATTTCCGCGCAGGCATCGAGCGTGCGCAGGCCGCGCGCATCGCCCACGAGCAATCTGCGGCGATACGCGACCGGATCGATCCCGGCGTCGTGCGCGATCTCGTCGACGAGCGATTCAAGGAAAAAGACCGTGATTGATGGATCGACGCTGCGCCACGCGCCGACTGTGATGGGAAAAGCCGTCTGCTTCTGACGTACGACTACGTCGGGAATGGGATAGTTTCCGATGAAGCCGCCGATCGCGGTATCGTTTGCGGTTGCCCCCGAATAGTCGATGGCCCGGATCATTGCGCCGGAATCCAGCGCTGCCCGGATGATGCAGCTGCTCGCCGGACGGTAGAAATCGTGGCTCATGTCCTCTTCGCGCGACCAGATGAGCTTGATCGGCTTGCCGATCGCCTTTGCTGCAAGGGCGGCCATAACGCCATAATCGGTTTCGAGCCGGCGCCCGAACCCTCCGCCCACCTGAGTCGTGTGGAGTGTCACGGATTCCTTCGAGCAACGAAGCGCTTTGGCCACGTCGTCGCGCATCCTTCCCTGGTTTTGCATCGGAGCCCACAATTCGCAACCTCCGTCCGTCAGTTGCGCGGTCGCATTCATCGGTTCGATGGGCGAATGCGAGAGAAAGGGCACGCGGTAGCGCGCTTCGAAAACCCTGTTCGCATCGGCAAGCGCCGCGCCGACCCGGCGGACCGTGCCGGCAGCGTCGTTCGTGTCGCTCGCGACGATCGTCGAATCGCTGGCGCCGATATTGCGCGCAAGCTCCGCGAACATCGCGTCGTCCGATGCAATCGGATTGCGCGGCCTGGTCCAACGGGGAGAAAGGGCCGCGAGCCCCTTGGTCGCCGCCGGGAAATTTTGCGCCGCGACGACGACGGAATTGCCCAGTTTCACGACATGCTCCACGCCTCTGATGGCGAGCGCAGGTCTCTCGTCGACGCCGGCAAGTGTCCCGCCAAAAAACGGGCATTGCACGACCGTGCCGACAAGCATTCCCGGCAGTTTTACATCGATGCCGTAGATAGCACGGCCGTCGACCTTTTCCGGTATATCGAGACGCGCTACCGGCTTCCCGATCAGACGGCGCTCCGCGCGCGACTTCAGCTTCACGCCCGCCGGCATCGGAAGCGCAGCCGCCTCCCTCGCGAGATCTCCGTAGAAAAACGCGCGTCCCGATGGCGGATGATGAACCGCGCCGTCGCTTGTCAGGCAGGAAGTGGCATCGACCCTCCAGCGTTTCGCCGCAGCCGCGATCAGCATCGCGCGGGCCGTCGCACCTGCCTGCGCGAACAATTCGAATTGGCCGCCGCGGATCGAGCTTGATCCTCCTGTGTAGTAGCCTCCCCTTTTTACCATTGTTGCGTCGCTGACAGGCGCCATCTCGACGTGAACCTTCGACCAGTCGGCATCCATCTCGTCGGCGACGATTTGCGCCAGGCCAGTTTGGGCGCCTTGTCCAATGTCGGTGGCATTAACGCGAATCGTCGTGGTGCCGTCGGATGCAACCGACAGCCACATGTTGAGCGCCCCCGCAGCCGTACGCCGCGCAGTCGGTCCGCATCCCGAAACGCCGAGAACAAGTCCAGCGCCGACTGCGGCGCTGGCGAGAATGAAGACTCGCCGATCCGGATTGGCATTCATCGTCTCCCATTCGACAACCGAACTGCGCCCGATGCAATCCGCACGGCTTCCGGCGTCACGTGGTCGTGATCGATGAAATTCGCCTGTGACGGCTACCATTCGGAAAATCCAGAACCAATTTTTGCGACATGATGGGACTAATCGAAGCGCGTCCCCCTGCGCAATTCAGTTCATCACCCAATTCATGCCTCAGGACTACCGCGGGCGGTCTGCTCACTTCGTCCGCAGGATGTTCTGCGTGAGACCGGTGTATTGACGGCAACGCGCCAGTTCGCGATCAATTTGGAGTTCGCACGAGTTGGAAAAATGCCGCCACGGGGCGAACTTTGTGCAGTGTCCGGAAGCGTTTGGTTTAGCCGACCGGTTGGAGGACAAATGTTCACATCCAGGATATTATTGATTGTTTTCGGCCTTCTAACGATTCCGCATTTTGCCGTTGCATCCGCACCTCCGCTCTCCGTCGATGCTATCGTCACTCGTTACGTCGATGCCATCGGCGGCCGGGCGAAGTTGGACGCGATCCGCAATGTTGTCATTCGCGGCAGCTACGCAGAGAACGGACAATCGATGCCGGCCGTGGTGGCTCGCATGCGCCCGTTCTACAAACTCGTGGGCGATCCGCTGCACCGCTCGAGCGATTTCGAGGAAGGATACGACGGCAGCGCGTGGGAATTTTATGGCGATCCTGGCGTGGTCCTGCGCACGGTCGGTCCGGCGGCGGCTGCCGCGCGGCACGGTCTCTACATTTTGGGAAATCTCGTCGACTACAGGAAGCAGGGTTCGAGCGTTTCCCTGGTCGGCATGGCAAAAATCGCTAACCGGAACGCCTGGCAATTGCGCGTCCACATGATGGACGGATTCGAACAGGACGAGTTCGTCGACGCTGAGACCTTTCTCATCATTGCCGACCGAAAGGTCGCGAAAATACACGCCTTTGGTGCGGACGTTCCCAGCGAAACGCGCTGGAGCGACTATCGTCGCGTGAACGGTGTCCTGCTGGCGTTTCGCAACAGCGAAGTCGAGACCGCGACCGGAAAGGAGCTTGACGTGTTCCAGGCAAACAGCATCGAGGTCAATGCAAACCTCGATGCATCGATGTTCGCTCCTCCACGGGTTGCACAAGCGCCGGTGCGGACGCTAATCCGACAGCTGTACGACGAGCGCGAGGATGTGAACGCCGTCCTCTGGACATTGCACGATTTCCGCAACGCCTATCCTGCCGCGGATACCGACGCGGCGTTGCAGGTTATCGGCTATCAGATTTTGAAAATGGGCGATGTCTCCTCTGCGATCGCGCTGCTCGAGAGCAACTGTCGGGATTATCCCAGGTCGAGCAACGCCGCGTTCGGCCTGGGCCGCGCCTATCAGAGTGCCGGAAGGACTGAGGACGCCAGACGCGAATTGCAGGCTGCGCTCAGGCTGGATTCCAACAACAGGCGCGCGCGAAAGGCGTTAACTGAATTGTCCGCTCACCCATGAGGTGAGCGCGCTCGAAGCCGCCTCTCCATGGTTCATCGCGCGGCTATTCCGCGAAGGGTGCCTGCGCCAGCGCATCGGCCACGGGAGGACCGGGCGGTTGCGGGGCCGTCGCATGACAGAAGCCTTCGAGCCAGGTCGCGCGTTGCGAATTGGGCTTGCGCCGGCAATGGTCGGTGAACAATTCCAGAAAACGGGCCTTGAAGCGCAGGCGGGGAGAGCCGGCGCGGAATACATGAGGCTCCGGCGGCGTACTGCGCCAGTGCGCAGAGCTGGTTTGCAACTATCGGCAGATGACTTCGTGGAAACGCTGCTATATCCAACTCGGACGATGAATTCATGACGTGCAGACGGGTCGATGTCGCACCAGCCGCATCCAGATTTCTCCCGCCGCGGATTTCTTGGGTTGTCCTTGATCGCCAGCGCGGCCGTCGCATCGGTCCCGGGTCTCCCCGCTCCAACCTCCACCTCAGTCGCTTTGCGCCGTATTGCAATGCTTCGCGCTCGAATGGATCGCCTCGTGACCCAAGACGTTGCGAAGGGATTTTCGGGCGCAGTTCTGGTGGCCCGCGATGACACCTTCGTCCTTGACAAAGGCTATGGCGCCATCGGCGGCCGCGCGATGGGCGCAGATACGAAATTCTGGATCGCCTCGGCGGGAAAGCAGTTTACCAGCGTCGCAATCCTCAAGTGCGCAGAGCGAGGCTGGCTGAAACTGGAGCAACCAATTTCACAGTTCTTTCCGCAGCTACCACCCGACAAGCGCGCCATCACCATCCGGGAGCTTCTCGCGCATCTTTCGGGCCTGGACCAGACTTATGCCTCAGAAGGGGCCCCCAATCGGAGCCAGGCTGTCGCTCGCATGGCGGCACACCCGTTGATCGACCGACCGGGGCACAAATTTCATTATTCCAATGACAATTATCAGCTTGCGGCGGCCATCGTCGAAGTGGCGAGCGGGGCTAATTACAAAGATTTCGTGAAACGAGAGCTGTTTGTGCCGGCACGCCTGCGCAATACGGGCTTCAGCGGCGACGATGGCGCTAAATCGGTGACCCCGGCTGCAAAACCCGCGCCCGCACGACTTGCGGGAACGAGCTGGGGCGCCGAAGGTGTCTATTCCACGACGGGCGATTTGTTGCACTGGTACAATGCGCTTCGCTCAGGGCAGGTAATTTCCGCCGCGAGCGCACAGACGCTCTTCGAACCGATTGCGCCCATTGTCGAAGGTCAGACAGCACTCGGCTGGTTCGTAGGCAGGACCAGTGACGGCCGCGCGCGCATCTTTACGCGCGGCAATGAGGACTGGGGGCCGAACGCTTTGCTGTATGCATACCCCGATTCAGGCTACGTGATCGTCGTCCTTACCCATGCCGGATATGCAAATCCGGTTATGTCGTGGTCACGCTTCGTACACGCCCAGCTCGAGTCCGCGATATTCTCAACTCGGCGCTAGAATCGCAGGATTTGGCGCGCACTCGCATATGATCCTAATCTGAGCTCGGTGAATTCAAAAAAACGCGTTCGGGGGAATCATGTGACACTGGAATTCTAACGATTGCGATCCCCTTCCGGCGCAGAATTTGGTTTCTCCAAATTCGGTGTTTCACAAGAGCGTGGTCATTCGTTTGAGCGAACTCGATCGAATCCGCCTCTCCATGGTTCATCGCGCTGCTATTCCGCGAAGGGTGCCTGGGCCAGCGCATCGGCCACGGAGGGACCGGGCGGTTGCGGGGCCGTCGCATGACAGAAGCCTTCGAGCCAGGTCGCGCGTTGCGAATTGGGCTTGCGCCGGCAATGGTCGGTGAGCAATTCCAGAAAATGGGCCTTGAAGCGCAGGCGGGGAAAGGCCGCGACGATTTGATCGACGCGCGTCCGATCGATGTCGTCGGGATCGGGTCCGGCGAAATCGGCGCCGGCGCCGGAACTCACCACCAGAACCTCGCCGGCCTGACGCGCGACGATCTGGCGTCGGAGCGCATGCATGGCGATTGCGTTCCAGACGGCATTGCTCTCGGCGGTCCCGACGCTCTCCTTTTGCAGAAACGTCCCGGCCGCATCTGCTCCGTCGACCTCGAACGTATTGCCGGAGCTCGCAAACGCCGGGAGCAGACCTAAGTCGTGCAGCGCCGCGGCAACGAATGCCGCCTCGGCGTCGTAAGTGATCTGGTGGCGAGCGGCGAAAGCCGCTCCGAACAGAAACGTGCGCATACAATGATTGAAGAGAAATTCCGGACAGGAGCGGCGGGAGAGCTCAGCGGCGTGCTGCGCCAGCTTCGTATCGGGTATGCGTACTCCCGCCACTTCCGTTGGCAGTTCAGGAGGTGCGGATTTCTCGCCCAGAAGCCGGAAGGGTGGCACGAAAACGGACCCCGCCAGACAGGCGATGAACGAGCGTTTGTCCGTTTGCACCTTCAGCCTCCCTGATGGTTTGCCTCGATTGGTTTTACGCAACTCACCCGCCAATGGAAAAGCAATTCACGCGGGACTCTGCGCCACAAAGGAAAAAACAGAATCACAATGAGGCGGTGAGACAGTGAGGAAGAAAATCGCGCGCCAAAGGCTCGCAAGAAGGACTCACTGCCTCACTGTCTCATTGTGAACCCCCTTTTTGCCTCCGCGGCGGGGCACGCATTTCAGCGTTCCCGCGACATTCATGCGTCGTCGAGCCGATTCAGGCGCGCGCCAACTCTGCCATTGGACGAATCTCGTCGGAGTTGTCGAGCAATTCGCAGAATCGCCGCACGAGGAGGTCGATATTGCGCTCCGCTATCAGGCCAAACCCCAGAACGATGCCCTTCGATTGCGGCTTGGCCTGATAGAACGAGGAGAGAGGCGCAACTGCAATTCCGTGTGCTGCCGCCAGGCGAGAGATCGCCAGTTCGTCCGTCCGTTCCGGAAGCAGCAAGGTGACATGAACGCCGCCCGAGGGCTCGAGCACCGTCGCGCCCCGCAAATGGCTGCGCAGCGCCTGCACGAAAGCAATCATCCGCTGAGCGTAGAGTGCGCGTATGGCCCGGACGTGGACGGCATATTGACTGTCTTCCAGATAGCGCGCGATCGCGGCAAGCACGAAGGCGTCCGGTCCATAGCCGACGCGCTTTGCGGTTTCCCAGAACGGCTCGACAAGATCGGGTGGAACTACGAGATAGGCCGCGCGGATGAATGGGCCAAGCGTCTCGGTCATGCCGCTGAAATAGATGACCTGTCCGAAGCGGTCGCGGCCCTGGAGTGCCCGCAGCCGCTCGTTTTGATAGGACAACTCCCAATAGCTATCCGCCTCAAATATGATCGATCCGGACACTCGCGCGAATTCGAGCAGCGCGAGACGTCTTTCCTCGATCATCTGGCGCCCGATCGGGAAACTGACGGACGGCGAAACGAAGATCAGCCTTGGCGGCGGAGCGCAGACGCGCGACGGATCGGCTCCAGAAGTATCTGACGGAAGCGCGATGACCCTTGCGCCTGCCATTGCAAATGCCCGACGTGCCGCAGGAAGAGCGGGGTCCTCGACCAACGCGCAATGGCCGGGATCGAGCATGACCCGCGCTGTCAGGTCGAGAGCGCATTCGATGCCGGTTACGGGAATGATCTGCGAAGGCTCACAGCAGACACCGCGCTTCAGCCGCAGATAGACCGAGAGCGCGGTCTGAAACCGGCGGCAGGCCTGATTGCCGTCCGCCCCGGGCGACCGGGAAAACTCTTCATTCAGCAAGCGCCCAAGCTGATTGCGAGGGAAGAGCGACGGATCGGGCGCATGCAACGCGAACGGTCCGCCCGGCGATCCTGACGCACATGGCTCGCTCAGAGCCTGTTGCGCGCGAAAACTGATCTCGATCTTTCCGGAAGAAACAGAATCTCGATCGTTATCCCCGCCTCGCCGCGAATCGGTGCCGAAAATCTGCGCCCCCACGAGGTCCTTCGTGACGTGAGTCCCTCTGCGCCGGTTCGAAACGAGATAGCCCTCCGCAACGAGCCGCGAATAAGCGGTGACCACTGTATTCCGGCCCACCCGCATTGCTGCTGCGAGTTCGCGACTTGTCGGGATGGCCGTGCCCGATGGCAGATCGCCCGCGACAATCGCGTTTCGCAGTGCGGTGCAAATCTGTTCGTACAAGGGAACGGGAGATTCCGGATTTACGTGCATCGCCGCGATGGCGAGAGGCAGATCGACAGCGGCGGTAGGAATCGCAGGTGTTCCCCCGTTGTTTCTCAGCTCGACGATGCCCGAATGATTTGCAGCCATTCATCGATATCGCCCGATTTGTTTCGAGAAATCGAGAGCCAATTCCGTCGATACAAAGGAACCACTTGCACGTTTTTCGCCGGCGCGCCGGACCGCCGCGTCACGCCGAAATCTTCCCACGACGCGGATTCGATCCCCCGCGATCCCCGGGGCCGTCAAAATCGCAAACGAACGCGAGCTATTTCCGACGTATGCACTCCGCACATGACGGCATGCACGGTGCTTTCGCCGAGTCCAGCCACTCCAACTTCCAAATTCACATCTGCGTGACTAATGATTGTTTCATGCGCACAACCCGTCGCCGTACATCGACACTGCCGTCTTCAAACGCGCGGGGAGGCGGGAGCGTGTCGAACTCGGAGCCGAATGTGCCGCTGCACGAGAAGGTGTACCAGCGGATTCGTTGGCTCATTCTCTCGGGTACCTGGCCCCTCGGGACGAAGGTACCGGCTTCGCGCGTACTCGCCGTGCAACTGGGCGTATCGCGTAATACCGTCTTGAACTCGATGGATCGGTTCGCCGCGGATGGCTGGATCGAGGCCCGCAAGGGTTCGGGCGTGTACGTGAGATATCGCGGACCTCTGCTGGGCGCGCCGACGAAACTCGGTCACGCAGAATATCGCCGGGTTCCTTTGTCGCCGCGCGCGCACGCGCTCGATCTGTTTCCGATCCGGCTCTGGAACAAGCTGCAATCGCGCCGGTGGAAGCGAATTTCGGACGCAGGACTTTCTCTGGGAGATTCGCTGGGCTGGCTGCCGCTCCGGGAAGCCATAGCTGCCCATGTCTCCATTGCAAGAGGGCTGGAATGCGGTCCGCAAAACATTGTAGTGACGACCAGCGCACCGGCCACCATCGACCTCGTCATCCGTGCGCTCGCTCTCTCCGGCGCGGATGCATGGCTGGAAGATCCGGCTTACCCCGCCTTCAAACAGTCCCTGCGCAATTCCGGCGTTCGTGCGGTTCCCGTTCGCGTCGATGATTCAGGAATCGATGTTTCACAGGGTGCGAGGTCCGCACCGCAGGCGAAACTCGCTCTCGTCACGCCCGCCTGTCAGTTTCCGACCTGTGCCGTCATGTCGAACGATCGCCGTGACAGACTTCTCGCCTGGGCAAAGGCAAACGAGGCGTGGATCATCGAGGACGACTATGACTGGCAGAGCACCGAGTGGCACCGTGTTCCGAAACCTCTGGCGGCGAGAGACAAGGTCCGGACTATCTATGTCAATTCCTTCAACCCGCTCCTTTTCCCTGCCCTGCGAATCGCCTTCGCAGTGTGTCCGTCGCAGATTCTCGATCGAGTTTCCGCCGTGCGCGTCTGGTTGGACGAATATCCCAGTGTGCCCAACCAGATGATCCTCGCCGATTTCATGAACGGCGGACATTTCGAGGAGCATTTGAGGCGCCTCGCCGCAGCCTACACGGAACGGCGTGCCGCGCTGATCGGCTGCCTCGACAAGGACCTGTCCGGCATAGTGATGGCGCACAGGAAAAATATCGGGACGCATATCCTGGCCTCCCTCGAAGTCCACCGCGAGCAGCAGTTCGTAGATCTCTGCGAGCGGGCAGGAATTGTCGTGAGGGGAATGAGCAATTTCCGCGTTTCCCCGCCGGAAACCGAGGAAGTGCTTTTCGGCTTCGCCGGATTCAGCCCGAATGAAATCGCCGCGGCGGTAAGGGCAATCAGGAGAGCGGTAAAACCCGGGTGATTCCCGCAAATTTTCCGGAGAATTGCGCGTTCCGGACGGTCAACTGACCATTGGTTTGTCCCGTCGAAGGAATTTGGCCCGCATATGCAGGGTCATCCGGTCAGACCGGATCATCGTCTGTACACTGATCATGGCGCAGGCGTGTCCGAACGGGCAATGAAACCGGGCACTATGATATTCCCGCTGGCGTTCCCGCCATTTTTGCAACAGTGGCCTCGGCTTTTTTTGGTTCCTGTCGTTTCAAATGGATTGGCCCTCATCGCGATTCCTAGCATGCGAACGCCGCATTCGGCGCGCGCGGCGTGCGACGATCGCCAACAAGACGAGGGGGTTCCACGTGTTCAAGACCAGTCAAAATACCCGCAATTTGCGTTCCGCCCTGCTTCTCGGAGCAGCTTCGGCCATCGGCATGGTTGCCCAGGCCGCGGCGCAAACCGAAGGCGGCGGAAACGTCGAAACCGTGGTCGTCACGGGTTCCCGCATCCCGCAGGCCGGCCTCTACAGCGCCAGCCCGGTCACCGCCGTCGGCCAGCAGGAA
>DASXMF010000143.1:0-4502 GCA_036495845.1 Rhizomicrobium sp. | reverse complement strand
GGCGTCAGGACCACACGTCTTCGCCGTCCGCGTTGGCATCGCCCGTCAAGCGCGCCGCCGCGTCCACCGCACCCCGCCCCGCGTCCGTGACGTTCGCGAAACGCCCCTCTGAGTGGAACAGGATGGCGATGAATATAGAAGTGATTTGGGTCTTCGGAAAACCAGAATATTTTTGCAAAGGGGGCTGGACACGCCGATTGAAAAACAGCCTGTCGGGCAAATCAGGCAGGATTTCAGGCCAGCGAATGCAATGAACTGTCATCCTGAGGAGCGGCCTCCTGGCCGCGTCTCGAAGGATGGCTGCGAGTCAATATGTTGCGCCCATCCTTCGAGACGCTTGCTTCGCAAGCTCCTGAGGTCCGTGTTCAGGCTCTGAGGAGCGCCCCCCCGCGCGTCTCGAAGAGTGGGCGCGCGTTCCGTGTCGCGGATCCGCCACCGCGCGTGATGAGCCAAATACCCGTCATGGCCGGGCTTGACCCGGCCATCCACGTCTTACTTGAATGAGAAGAAGGAAGGCGTGGATACCCGGCACAAGGCCGGGCATGACGGAGGAGAGAGTGCGTTCGTGCGGAAGCTCAATCCTGTATCTTCGAAAAATCCGCAACCGCGCGGGTGGCGACGCGGATTTCATTGAGCAGCTTCAGGCGATTTTCGCGCACCTTTGCGTCGTCGTCGTTGACCTTGACCTTGTCGAAGAACGCATCGACCGCCGGGCGCAGTTTTGCCAGCGCGGTCATGGCACCGGCGAAATCTTCCTTGGCGACGGCGGCGCTGGCTTCCGCCTTCACCTGGTCGATCGCTTTCGCCAGCGCCTTCTCTTCATCGAGGGAGTAGAGCGCCGCGTTCGGCGCGCCATCATAAGCCTTGCCGTCCTTCTTCTCCTCGATGCGCAGGATGTTCGCGGCGCGCTTGGTGCCCGCGAGCAAATTCTTGCCGTCGTCGGTGTCGAGGAATTTGCCGAGGGCTTCGACGCGGCGGACCACCATCAGGAGATCGTCCTGACCTTCCAGCGCGAATACGGCGTCGACGAGATCGTGACGTGCGCCTTGTTCGCGAAGTTGGACCTTTAGGCGGTCGCCAAAGAATGCGCGCAGATCGAGTACTGCGCTGGTTACAAGATTGCCTACCGCAGCCGCATCCTTCTCTCGCTTCGGATCCTTCTGATACGCTTCAATGACGGCTACAGCTATTTCGGCGTTTTCAGTCTTCAAAGCGATCTCTTCGACTGCGGGCTCTAAACTTGCTGCAACCACCAAAGCCAACGAACCTGATATGCCGAGACCTGCTTGCACAAACATCGGCAACAATTTCAGCCGCAACTGGTTGTCCAAAATTAGTCGGATTACTCCAAGCGCAGCTCTCCGCAACGCATACGGGTCCTTGCTTCCCGTCGGCTTTTCATCAATCGCCCAGAAGCCCACCAGCGTGTCGATCTTGTCGGCCAGCGCCACAGCGACACTCACCGGATCGGTCGGCACGCGATCGTTCGGCCCTTGCGGCTTGTAATGCTCTTCGCTCGCGGCGGCGACGGATGGGTCCTCGCCCTGCGCCAGCGCGTAGTATTTGCCCATCAGGCCCTGCAACTCCGGGAATTCGCCGACCACTTCGGTCAGCAAATCCGCCTTCGCCAGATGCGCGGCGCGTTTTGCCTTTTCGACATCGGCGCCGACCAGCGGCGCGAGGTCCGCCGCCAGCCGCTCGATTCGCGCGATGCGCTCGGCCTGCGTTCCGAGCTTTTCGTGAAACACGATCTGATCGAATTTCGGCAGCCGGTCTTCGAGCTTAGTCTTCAGATCGGTCTCGTAGAAAAACTTCGCGTCGCTCAATCGCGCGCGGATCACGCGCTCGTTGCCGGCGATGATGGCCTTGCCGCCGTCGGACGCCTCGATGTTGGCGGTGAGGATGAACTTGTTGGTGAGCCTGTCTCCTCTCGTCCCGCTGCCTTCTGCACCTCTCCCCGTTGGGGAGAGGTCGGCACGCAGTGCCGGGTGAGGGGGTTCAATCGCATGAGAGTTTCCAGCCCCCTCACCCGCCGTCGCGCTGGCGCGCGCCGTCGACCTCTCCCCGGCGGGGAGAGGTGAAGAAGACTGCCGCACCACAAAACATTTTTGATTGTTGCGAATGGTGGCGCGGATCACCTCGCCCGGAATTGACAAAAATTCCTCATCGAACGATCCCATCAGCACCACAGGCCATTCGACCAGTCCCGAAACTTCGTCGAGCAGGCCGTGGTCTTCGACCAGTTCGAAATTCTGCGCCTGCGCCAGCGTCTTGGCGTCGGTGACGATGGTGTCCTTGCGGCGCTCGGGATCGAGCACGACCTTCGCTTCCAGCAGTTTCGCTTCGTAATCCTCGAACCGGCGCACGGCAATCGGCGCCGGCGCCATGAAGCGGTGGCCGAACGTGGTCTGGCCGGCTTCGATGCCGTCGACCGCGAATTTCACGACGTCGGGCTCCTCAGTCTCCAAACCAAAAGTGGCGACGATGGCATGCAGCGGCCGCACCCATTGCAGCGCGCCCGGTCGCGCCGAGCGTTCGCCCCAGCGCATCGATTTCGGCCACGGAAACGTCCGGATGATGACCGGCAGCATGTCGGCGAGCACGTCCAGCGTGGCGCGGCCGGGCTTTTCGATCAGCGCGACGTAGAAATCGCCCTTCTTCGGATCGCGCTGGATCTTTGCCTCGTCGAGCGACGCAAGGCCGGTGGCCTTGAGAAAGCCCGCGATCGCGGCTTCCGGGCCGCCGACCCGCGGGCCCTTGCGCTCTTCCTTCAGGTCCGACTGACGCACGGGAATGCCGTGCACCGTCAGCGTCAGCCGCCGCGGCGTCGCGAACGCCTTGGCGCCTTCATAGACGAGGCCCTCGGCGACCAGTTTATCCGTCACCATGCGGCGCAGATCCTCCGCCGCCTTCGCCTGCATCCGCGCGGGAATTTCTTCGGAGAAGAGTTCGAGGAGAAGATCGGGCATCAGTTGCGCTCTTTGCGGGAAAGGCGTGGTGCGCGTTTCGCACGCTGGCCCACCTCCACTCCACCCGCTTGCGGCGGGGAGGGGTCGGGGGTGGGGGGTCTATCAGCATTCACTGCTGTATCGATCGCCGAGAGAACGCCGGGCATGTTCTCGAAGACCTCGTTATTCCAGAATCTCAGAACGCGATATCCGTTCGTTTCGAGATACCGGCTGCGTGCCTCATCCGACGTATTGTCGGAGTGCTGTCCGCCGTCGAGTTCGATGGCAACCTTTAGCTGGTGGCTGGCGAAATCGGCGAAGTATGGACCGATCGTTGCCTGACGTCGGAAGTGGTGCTCCTTGAACGGCGGTTGGCGAAGATGTTGCCAGAGTTTTTTTTCGGCTTCGGTCGCGTCATGACGCAAAGCGCGTGCGCGGGGCACGCGTGTGTCTGCCGGATGCCGCGTTCCCTCTGTCATCCACCCCACACCCCCGACCCCTAAGAGCGAGCTTCGCTCGTCTCGACCCCACCACGCGCTTCGCGCGCGGGGGGAGGGGAGCAGGACCGTGCTCGCTGAAATTTTCAAATCCAAAATCAAACCTTCTTAATCTAGCGGATTTCGTTCGTGCGACATCGCAGACGCCCACTTTCACCCCACCCCGCTCGCCCAAGCATGGGCGAGCGACCCTCCCCCTCAAGGGGAGGGTAAAGAACCCGCCCCGCCCGCTTCGGTATGCATCCAGGCCTCGCCGCAGGCCTTGGCCAGTTCGCGCACGCGCATGATGTAGCTTTGCCGCTCCGTCACCGAGATCACGCCGCGAGCGTCGAGCAGGTTGAAGACGTGGCTGGCCTTGATGCACTGGTCGTAGGCCGGCAGGGCCATCAAATGTTTCTTCTGATTGTGGCCGCTCACCCAGCCGGCTTCGAGATATTTTTTGCAGGCTTCCTCGGCCATGGAAAATTGCCTGAACAGCATGTCGGCGTCGGAAAATTCGAAATTGTGCCGCGAATATTCCTGCTCGGCCTGCAGGAACACGTCGCCATAGGTGACCTTCTCGGCGCCTTCGCGGCCATTGAAATTGAGATCGTAGACGCGGTCGACGCCCTGCACATACATCGCCAGCCGCTCCAGCCCGTAGGTGAGTTCGCCGGCGACCGGCGCGCATTCGACGCCCGCGACCTGCTGGAAATAGGTGAATTGCGACACTTCCATGCCGTCGCACCAGCACTCCCAGCCCAACCCCCACGCGCCGAGCGTCGGGCTTTCCCAATCGTCCTCGACGAAACGAATATCGTGCAAGGCGGAATCGATGCCGATCGCGGCGAGCGATTTGAGATAAAGCTCCTGCAAATCCGGCGGCGACGGTTTTAAGATCACCTGGAACTGGTAGTAATGCTGCAGCCGGTTGGGATTTTCGCCATAGCGGCCGTCCTTGGGCCGCCGCGAGGGCTGCACATAGGCCGCGTCCCAGCGCTTCGGGCCGAGCGCGCGCAACGTCGTCGCCGGATGAAAGGTGCCCGCGCCGACTTCCATGTCATAGGGCTGCAGGATC
>DASXMF010000142.1:0-57514 GCA_036495845.1 Rhizomicrobium sp. | reverse complement strand
TCCGCCTCCGACGCCATGCGCATGCTCGAAGGCTTCGGCCTCAATGTCTGCGTCGGCCCCGAGGTCCTAGCCTCGCGCGATCATCAGGTCGCCTTGCTCACCATCGTCAACGCGGCGCGGCGGACTTTCCTGGGGGGCGTTCGCATCGTCGGTGCGCTCGACGCCCCGTTGCATGTGCCTATTGTCACCGCAAGCGATCTCTCCGACGCCGTGCGCAAGCTCGGCGGCATCCCGGCTTCCGAAACGAACGGAGAATGGCCGACCGCGCTGATCGGCACAGTCGCATCGGCGCTCTCCGCCGCGCCCATCTGGCAGGTGACCTGGGACATCTGGCGCGGCGGCGTCGTTCCGGCGCGCCATTGCGTTCGGCTTCCTGAAAAGGGTTGCGGCGGAGTTGCGCCCGCGCTGGCCGCTGGGATCTGCACGGGCGAAGCCTTCGCCTATCACGCCGCGGATCATATCCTCGCCGGAAAACGTTCGGCCGGGATTTCCCTGTGGCGTCCGACAGAAGACTGGCTCTTACCGATCGCTGAAGGTCCGGTCATCAAGTATCTGCCGTCAGATCTCTGGCTGATCGGCCTCGGTAATCTCGGTCAGGCTTACCTTTGGCTGCTGGGCTGCCTCGACTACGACAATCCCAGCGACTTGAAACTCCTGCTTCAGGACACCGATCGCCTTGCCTTGTCCAACGACAGCACGTCGTTGCTGACGCAGGCGGATCTGCTCAAGCAGCTCAAGACGCGCGCACTTGCCGGCTGGTGCGAGATGCGAGGATTTGGTTGCGCACTCGAGGAGCGGCTGTTCGGCCCTTGGTCGAAGCACGGACCTTTCGATCCACCCGTCGCTCTTTGCGGCGTCGACAATGCGCTCGCACGTGCGTCGCTCGAGAGTGCGGGTTTCGGACTGGTGGTCGAGACCGGCCTTGGCACCGGACCACAGTCGTTTCGGAATCTGTCGCTGCACACATTTCCGAGCACGCTCAGCGCGACGAAGCTCTGGACCACTGCGCCGACCGCCGATGCGGCATCGGTTCTCTCGAACCCTGCTTACGCGCCGGAGGCGAACGCGCATCTCGACCAATGCGGCCTCGCTCAACTGGCGTCTCGCACCGTCGGCGTTCCTTTCGTGGGGCTCATCAGCGGGTGCTTCGCCATCGGCGAGCTGCTGCGCCGGCTTCATGGCGGCGATGCGCTCGAGTTGTTGTCGCTATCGACCGTATCGCTGGCAGATGTCGATAACTCCACGATGGCGGGCGCGTACGACTTCGGTTTTGCGAAAGCAGCGCTCCGCTATCCAGTCGAATCAGTCGTATCTTTGTCATCAATGTAGGGAGAGAAACATGTCGAACAGAGCGCGCGGCGGGCGACTTCGTGAGGCTCGGGTACTTGCTGTGGGCCGGATTCTTGCGGGCGCTGGCCGGAATGCTCGCAGGCCTTGTTGCCGGTTACGTGTCGCATGTGACGCTCGATTTCACGACGCCCATGAGTATCCCTTTGGTGGCGAGAGGGCTCTGAACCGGCCGAGAACCCGCTCGCGCTCGAACTTTATTCGTGTTGGGTTGTCAATCGTCCTCGGGATCTCGACTATGATTTGCATGCCCGGCAGATCGTTCCGCGGCTCGCCGCAATTGTCGAACGTCGTCTCGCCTCCACCAATGGACTCGGTGCATGCGTCAATGTCGCGACAATGCTGGCGCGTATGCTCGATCGGTTGGCCGTCTGGTCATTCGCGGTTCGGGGGTCTCTGACGATCGAGATTCCATCCCGACCGAAGGTGGGAAAACGGTATTTCCCCGAATGCGACCTGCTCGATCACGAGGACAACGTCACCGGTCATGGATGGCTGGTCGCACCACCATTCCTCATCGTCGATTCGACGCTCAAGCACCAGAAGTGGGTCGATCTCGATCCGGTGATATCGGCACTTCTGCCCCAACTCGTCGCGGCCGAAGATGGAGGCATCATTCGGCCGCGATGGGATGACGTCGTCAGCGACACGTTGATTCGGAAATATAATGTGCCGAAATCAGAACTGAATTCGGAGCTACCGTACCGGTTCAAGCCCGATTTGGCTCGCATTCAAGAGAGCCTGCCGGGGCGCGACGTACGTTCGGGCGGCCTCAGCTTGCGCTATATTGCTGGCGCCGTCACCGTGAGCGACCTTCCACTTGAGGAACTGCCCCTGTTGTCATCGGATTCGCCAAGCCTCAAGCCTCAAGCCTCAAGCCTGCTCGCATCTGGGTCGAGGATGTCGCTTCCGCATTTGCCCTGGCGAAGCGATAGATAGAACGGGCGTCGATGGTGAACAGGCTTGGGTGAATGGTGGGATGTAGCGCATGCGCTTCTTGCACGCCGCGGATATTCATTTAGACAGCCCTCTGGCCGGCTTGCGGCAGCGCGCAGGCGCGCGTGGCGACGAACTGGCTGGCGCGACGAGACGCGCCTTTCAGAATCTTGTTCAGTTCGCGATCGACCAAAAAGTAGAGTTGCTTCTGATCGCCGGCGACAATTACGATGGCCGGCACCGCCACTATGGCAGCGTATTGTTTTTCGCGCGCGAGATGGAAAGGCTTCAGCGCGCCGGCGTACGTGTCGTGTTGATCCGCGGCAATCATGATGCTGAAAACCAAATGGAGCTTCGGTTGCCGGCGGGGGTTCGTTTGCTGTCGCCTGACGGGCCAGAATCGGTCGGCTTTGAAGACCTCGGCGTCGTGGTGCATGGCCAGAGCTATCCGCGTCGGGACGTGCGTCATAATTTGGTCGCCACTTATCCCGACCCTATCGCCGGACGTGTCAACATCGGCTTGCTTCACACGGCAGTCGACGGCTTCGGCGGCACCCACGAGCGCTATGCGCCCTGTACGGTCGCTGATCTCATTGCCAAGAACTATGACTATTGGGCGCTCGGTCATGTGCATGAGCGGACGGAGATCGCTACGGCTCCATGGATCGTCTATCCCGGCAATTTGCAGGCCCGGAAAATCAGTGAGGCGGGCAGCAAAGGGGCTACGCTCGTTACGGTTACTGGCGGCCGTATCTCAGATGTGAAGGCAATACCTTTCGATGTCGCACGCTGGACGCGGTTACCGATTGACGTCTCCAGTTGCGAGGATATCGACGAGGTTTCCGCGGCAATTGATGCGGCACTCGCGACAGAAGTCGATGGGGCTGATGGGCGAGCGCTCGTTGCGCGTTTGGAGATTATTGGTCGCACGCCCCTTCATCGACTCTTGAAGACAGACCCAGCGAGACTCGATGCGGAAGCCGAGCGTGCTGCCGAAGCTGCTGGCGATGTCTGGATCGAACAGATTCAACTGATGACCGAAGATACGCTTGATGGTCATCCGGCATCTGCGGACGCGCTTGTTGACCTCGTGCAGGGCGTCAAAGCAATCCGAGCCAACGCCGCCGATCGAGAAATGCTACGCGAGTCGATCGGCGCGCTGCCAAAAAAACTGTCGGTGTCCTTGCAGCGCGAGATTGGTCTCGAAGCAGTGGGCGACGAAACGCTCGACCGCGTGATCGATGACGCCCGGGATATTTTGCTTAGCAAGCTCATGAGCTGACCATGCGGATAGAACAACTCCGGCTCGATCGATTTGGTATCCTGCGGGACAAGACATTCGTGTTCAAGGGCTCGGCCTTCCATGTCATCGGCGGTCCGAATGGCACGGGCAAGTCAACAATTCGGGCATCGCTCAGCGATCTGCTGTTCGGCTTTCCGCACAGTTCACCGTGGGCGATCGGTTTCGAGCAAAATCAGTTGAAGCTCGGCGCCGTTATTTGCAGCAACGCAGGCCAGAGCCTCAATTTCGAGCGATCAAAAGGCCGTCGGACAACGTTGGCGTCAGCGGATGGCGCGCCGCTCGACGAGGCCGTCCTCCAGTCCTTTCTTACAGGCATCGACCGACGAACGTTCGAGGCGCTCTATGCGCTCGATGCCGAACGGCTTCGAGAGGGGGGCGACCAGATGCTGAAGGCACAGAGCGATGTCGGGCAGACATTGTTCGCGGCAGCGAGCGGGCTCGTGGCCTTGTCGCGCGTCCGTGAAGAACTCAAGCAGCAGCTCGATGAAATTGGTAGTCTGCACCGCGCCCGTGAGAAACCGATTTGGCGCGCCGAGCAGGCCTATCAGGCCGCTGCGACACAAACCCAAGAGTCGGCTCTGCGGGCCGATGAATGGCACGCCGCCGAGGAAACATTGCGCGCAGCCAAGGAACGCCTGGCGTCTTTAAGCCGCGAGCGCGGTGAGCTGGAAGCCAGCCGCGCCGCGCTGGAGCGTAAGCTGCGCGTTCTGCCAATTCTTGGCGAGATCGACCGCCTGAGGGAACAGGCCGCAGCAGTAGCGGAGGCCCGTGAACTTCCGCCTGCATTTGGCGAAAGGTGGCGCGCGGCCGTGGAAACTCAAAGTGCGGCGATGGAGGCAGCGACGCGAGCAGCGTCGGCATTTTCGCGTCGCCAAGCCGAATGCGACGCGCTGCCCAAGAGTGCCGGTCGGTTGCCGGCTTACGCAAATGCGATTGAAGCGCTTCATGAACAGATCGGCGGCATCCATTCGCTGCTCGAAGGCGAGACGAAGCGCGATCGCGATGTGCGCCTTGGAGCAGAACGCCTGACAGGCCACGCCGCCGATCTAGGGGCTGGAGCAGACGCCGTTGAACGCCTCATGATCTCAATTCCAAGTCCGATGACGGTTGCGCGGGTGCGTGCGCTTGTAACGGAACATGAGGGGCTGAAGATCGGAGTGGCCGCATCGCGCAGGGCCAAGGACGATGGGGAAAGCGCACTCCAGCAGGACAAGGCGGACTTGGAGGAACTGGGCAATGTTCAGGATCCTGCCGAAGCAATGGCAGCTTGGCAGGCGGCTCGGGGCCTTTCGGCGCATCGCCTCAAGGCTGACGCCGACGCCAGGAAGGCCGTGGCCGCAGCGGAACGTGTGCAAACCTTATTCGCCCGATTGGACCATTGGTGTGGAACACCGGAGAACTTGGAGTCGGCTCGTTTCCCTGGGGTAGACGCGGTTCGGGCGGCCAAGGTCAGACTTGATAAGGGCGCGCGCGCAGGACTCGATGCCGCCAAACAGGTCGTTGATCTGGAATCGCAGATCGGCCGCAACAAGAATGATCTTGAAGATCTTAGCTCCGGAGCCGCAGTGCCGACGCCTGACGCCGTGCGTTCGGCCAGAGCCGAGCGAGATCAGAGCTGGCTGGCGATTCGCCACGATGCCACCGCGAAGAAGCCAAGCGCCTTCAGTACCCTCGATGGCTATGAGGTGCTCTTGCGCGCCGCAGATGCGCTCATCGACCAGCGGATCGAAGGTGTCGACTTGCTGGCCCAACAAAAGCGTATTGAGATAGAGCGTTTGCGCCTTGATCAGGCGCTCGCCTTAGCGCGTAAAGCCCTGGACAATGCCGTCGGCGACCAGCAGGCGGAAGATAGAGCTTGGCAAGACTTGTGGGCAGGAGCGGGTTTTGTCAGCGGAATTGAGACACCCGAGATCATGCTCGCGTGGCTCGGACGGAAGGACAAAATCCTTGAGGCGTCCGACGCCCGTCGCGAGATTGCGACGGAGCGGGACCAAGCTCGAGCGATTTTTGAACAAGCTTGGGCACATCTGCGGCGTGCCGGAGCGCTAATTGGCGTGCCGGTAGCGGCGAGTAATGATCCAGAGGTTGCTGAACAGCGGATCAATCTGGCAGTGACGCGGTCGACTGAGCGTTGGACGAAGGCCGCCCAGCTACGTGGCACGACTGTTCGCCGGACCAAAGAATTCCAGCGTGCGGAACAGGCCCTCAGTTCTGCGGAGCAGCGCCTGGTCGAATGGCGAACGCGCTGGGACGCGGCGATGCCGAGCATCAATTTGACAGCGGAATCTGCGCCGGAAGAAGCCACGACCATTCTTGCGATATGGGACTTGTTCGCCAAGGAAGCCGGTCGGCATGCCGAAGCGCAGCGCTTGCTGAAGGGCATCCGAGAAGATCTGCAAAGTCATCGAGACGCTGTCGATGCAGTATTGGAAACGCTTGGCGCCGAAGGCGTCGGGAATCTCAATCCGGGTGGGGAATGGCATGCTTGGCCGGCTGCACTCTACGGCGCTCTGCAGGGGGCGAATGGTCTCGCCCAAAAAATTGAGGCTGCCGCAAAAAATCTAATCGACGCACGGGAGACTGCGGAAACGGCGACCGAAGATCAAAGCCTTGCCGACGCCGCATGCGCGCGGCTACGGGATGGGGCTCATCTTGAGGCCAACGAGGATGTATTAAACGCGATTGCTCGCAGCGACCGTAAACGCCTGCTGGCCATTGGAATTGAGGCAGAGCAAAAAAAGCTCGTCGAGGCGGGTGAGGGTATCGCCGAGGATGACCTGCGTAGCGAATTGGCCGCTGCGGACCGCGACCATTTACGCGAAGCGATCAATCTCAACGCGACCGATCGCACGCGGCTGAATACAGATTTGGAAGAGGCCATCCGTGCACGGGAGCAGGCTCTGCGAGTGCTGGAGCAGTTGGAAGGTCGGGAGGGTTACCTTGCTGCCACTCATGCCGCACGCAACCAGGCGGCGCAAGTCAGTACGCTTACGCAGCGATGGATGCGACTCACGACTGCCGGGATACTGCTCGACAAGGCCGTTGAGAGCTATCGCCGGGCCAATGAGGGGCCGCTTGTCACGCGTGCCAACGAAATATTCATTTCAATCGCAGGCCATCAGCCACCAGACGAATTCGACAAGCTCGATGTCGACTATCAAAAGCCGAACGATCCGCGTCTGATTGCACTGCGTGCCAACGGCGTCGGATGTCGTGTGGAGCAGATGAGCGAAGGAACGCGCGACCAGCTTTGGCTGGCACTCCGGATTGCCGCATTGGAATTGCGCGCGCGCGACGCCGAACCGATGCCTTTTCTTGCCGATGACTTGTTCGCTTCGTCTGACGCAGTACGCACCGAGGTAGGCATCCGATATTTGGCGGAACTCGCGCGGCACACCCAGGTGATCCTGTTCACGCACCACGACTATGTGATCGAGGCGGCCCGACGGATTGTTCCTGACGCACAAATTCATGAGTTGAAGCGCGAATCTCTGATTGCATGACCGTCACAGCCTATCGCTGAAACAACCGACTGAGTTGCTTCTGAACTGTAAGCGATGTCGCTCGTCAGCTGCTTGATCGCGTTCAAGCGCGGGAACGAAAAAGAACGGATACGAAAGAGAAGGAGAACACCTGAGTGTGCAAACCGTGTGCACGCCGTCTACTAACTCATTGAAAATACAATGTTCTCCGTCCACTCCATCATCGGCGCGACGCAAAAGCGATGTGTCGATCCGCGCATGTGTTCGGAGGTTTCCATGGCGCAACCCTATGGAACTCAATGCGATCCTTCAATTCGCCGCTGTCATCGGTGAGCGAATAGGCAGGGTTGGTTGCACCGGGACGATGGTCCATGCTGGAGAGCGCCGCTTTGCTGTGGACAAGCCGTGACGGCCATCGATCGACGATTTCTCCTGAATGCAAGCTTGGCGGGCGCCGTTACCGGTCTCCTGAAAAAGGCGTCGTCGTTTGCCTCGGAAACGCCAACGCTCCGGTTGGGACCGGCGCGTCCCTTCAGCTTCGCCTGGCTGAAGGAGCGCGCGCGGAACCTGTCAGCCGGATCCTATTCGCCGCCAGTGGCGCCGGCTCCGGACCTTGTGCAGGGCATCGATTTCGACGTCACCCAGAAAATCAGGTTCCGCGCGGATTGCGCATTGTGGCGAAAGACGGCCGCGCCCGATCCGGTCCGATTCTTCCATCTGAACAAATTCGTTCCCTATCCCGTGCTCGTTCACGCCGTTTCCGGCCGTGCGGCGCGTGAAATTCTCTACACGCCGCAATGTTTCGACTATGGCAACACGGGTCTCGCGCGAAAGCTGCCGGCGGATCTCGGCTTTTCGGGTTTTCGCGTCATGGACGGGCCGACGAGCGAGACCGACTGGCTCGCCTTCCAGGGCGCAAGTTATTTCCGGACTGCGGGCGCCGACAATCAATACGGTGCTTCGGCACGCGGGATCGCGGTCAATACGGCTTTGTCGACGGCGGAGGAATTCCCGAGATTTACTCAGTTCTGGATTGCGGAGAGCGCGGGCGCTCCCGTCACTGTCTACGCGCTTCTCGAAGGTCCGAGCATGACGGGGGCCTACAAATTCGCGTCCCAGCATTCTGGCGGCGTGATCGTCGATGTGCATGCGGAATTGTTTTTGCGGGCCGAAGTAACCCGGCTCGGCGTGGCGCCGCTCACCAGCATGTATTGGTACGGCGAGAACGAACGTCCGCGCGCCGTCGATTGGCGCCCGGAGATCCACGACAGCGACGGACTTGCCATGTGGACGGGCAAGGGCGAACGCATCTGGCGTCCGCTGATCGATCCGCCGGTCATCCAGACCAATTCCTTTGTCGACGAGAACCCGAAGGGCTTCGGTCTGATGCAACGCGACCGCGACTTCGATCACTATCAGGACGATGGCGCCTTCTATAATCGCCGCCCGGGAATCTGGGTCGAGCCCAGGGGCAATTGGGGGAAAGGCGCGGTTCAGCTTGTCGAGATTCCAACCGAAGACGAAGTGCACGACAACATCGTCGCCTTTTGGAAGCCGGACGCGGCGATGGGCGCCGGCGATACGCCCGTATTCGATTACCGCCTCTATTGGCAGAGCCAGGAGCCGCATCCGCCCGCGGGAATCGGGCAGGTCGTCGCCACCCGCATCGGCCGCGGCGGCATTCCCGGCTCGCCTCCGCCCAGGGGACAATGGAAATTCGTCGTGGACTTCGCGGGCGGCGCGCTCGCCGGCATGGCGGCGCGTTACGATGTGAGCCCGATCGTCACCCTGTCGCGTGGCAAGGTCGAGAACCGGTATGTCATCAAGGTGGTGGGAACGAGCATCTGGCGCGCACTGTTCGACGTGAGCTTCAGCGGGCCGGAGCCGCTGGATCTCAGATGCTATCTGCGCCTCGGCGACAAGACGCTCACCGAAACGTGGCTCTATCAGTTCTTTCCCTCGACGTAAAATGCAGCGCACCGCGTGTGATTCGATTTGATCACATTAGGATCTATGAGCTTTCCCTTTTCTCGGCTTCTCCTTCCCGATCCAATCAAGAACATCGTTCCAGCGCGGCTCGGCTTCGACGTCGCGAAGCAGCATGTGATAGCCATTCGGATACCGGATCACCGTTGCCCGCGAACCGAGCTCTTGCGCGACGGCTTCGGTGGGAGCGGCAGGAATGACCTGATCGTTGCCGCCGTAGAGCAAGAGTATCGGCGGATCGACGGTAAGACGTGAAGGCGCATACCGGGCCTGGTCCATCAGATCGACAAGGCCGTTCACCTGGTCCACGCGCGCGGCATGTTGATAGAGCGGATCGTGGGCGAGCTTTCGCAGCACGGGAATGTTGTCTGTCGCCCAGATGTGCAATCCCTCGCCCGAGACATGGACCCATGGCAGCGTGCGCGCGGCAATCCACAATGCGGCGCGATAGGATACCGGCATGTCGCCGCGCGACCAGACTGCGGGTGCGACGAGGATCACCCCATCGGCACGCGGCGGCCTTTCGCTGGCCATCGCGGTAAGCACGACCGATCCACCCATGCTTTCGCCAAGCGCGTAGACGGGAAGGTGAGGAAATTTCACGCGCGCGGCGTCGACGGCGTCGTCGAGATCGCTGCACAAGGCCCGCGTGCCCGCCCACAAGCCGGCATTCGGCGTAGCTCCGAAGCCGCGCTGGTCGTAGGCAAGAACCGTGACACCGTGCGCCGCCCACCACGGGCCCGGCAGGTCGAACGCCTCGGAATAGTCGCTCATGCCGTGCAGCGCGACGATCACGGCCCTGGGATTCTGCGCGTCCCAGTGGCGAAGGGGCAGGCGCAATCCGTCGCGCGTGACGAAGGCGGCTTCCTCAATCGTCGGTGTGGCGTTCTGTGTGCCCATCGGCGCGATCGCGGGAGCGCAGGCCACCAGGGCGAAAAGCATCAATCCGACAGGAGCTGCGTCACGCGCATACGCAAATAGGGCAGCAATTCCTCGTCGAACCATAGATTCTTCTTCAGCCAGCCGGTGTTGCGCCATGACGGATGCGGCAAAGCAATATAGCGCGGCGCATATTCGCGCCATGCCCTTACCGTTTCATTCACATTTGCCTTGGCCCGGGCGCCCAGGTGCCAGGTCTGGGCATGACGGCCAACAAGCAGAGTCAGCCCGAATTCCGGAAGGGCAGCGAACAGCCGCGTGCGCCAGGTGCTCGCGCATTCGCGCCGGGGCGGCAAATCGTGACCATGCGCGTCGTAGCCCGGGAAACAGAATCCCATCGCCGCAATGGCGATTCTCGAATCGTCGTAGAAGGTGGCGCGGTCGATACCCATCCATTCGCGCAAACGATCGCCCGAACGGTCGTTGAATGAAAGTCCGGTTTCATGAACGCGCAAACCCGGCGCCTGGCTCACGATGCACAGACGCGCGGTCGCGCTTGCATGAAGGACCGGTCGCGGTTCGTGCGGCAGATGCAGCGCGCAGATGCGGCAGGCGCGAATTTCCCGAAGCAGGCCCCCAAGTTCGCCTGTTGGCATAAGCATCAATCGGCGGAATGCAGCAGATGGCGCGCGATGACGATCTGCTGAATCTGGCTCGTGCCTTCGTAGATGCGAAAGACGCGGACGTCGCGATAAAATCTTTCGATGCCGTGATCGGCGACGTAACCCGCGCCGCCGAAAATCTGCACGGCGCGGTCGGCCACGCGCCCGGCCATCTCGGACGCGAAATATTTCGCGCAGGCCGCCTCCTCCGTGACGCTCTCTCCCGCATCGCGCTTTCTGGCTGCGTCGAGCACCATCGTACGCGCCGCGTAGGACTCCGTGCGTGAATCCGCGAGCATTGCCTGGATCAGCTGGAAGTCGCCGATGGGCTTGCCGAATTGCCGGCGCTGGCGCGCGTAGGATACGCATTCCCCGAGCAGACGCTCGGCGACCCCCACGCATACCGCGGCGATATGCAGCCGCCCGCGGTCAAGCACCTTCATGGCAAGCCGGAATCCCTCTCCTTCGGGACCCAGGCGAAGAGCCGCCGGCACGCGCACGTTCTGAAAAATCACATCGCAGATTTGCGCGCCCTGCTGTCCCATCTTCCGCTCAGGCTTGCCGATCGAGATTCCCGGAATGTCCGAAGGCACCAGGAAGGCGGAAATGCCGGCGGCGCCCGGTTTGCCCGGGTCGCTGCGTGCAAGAAGAGTAAAAATTCCGGCGCGGTGTGCATTGGTGATGAACCGCTTGGTGCCGTTCACCACATAGGTGTCGCCGTCGCGGATTGCAGTCGTGCGTAGCGAGGCGGCGTCGGAGCCGGCTTCAGGTTCCGTCAGGGCGAAGCTCGCGATAACTTCTCCGCTTGCGAGCTTTGGGAGCCATGTGCGTTTTTGCTCTTCGGTGCCGGACATCACGAGTCCCTGGCTGCCGATGCCGACATTGGTGCCGATCACCGAGCGAAAAGCGGGCGATGTCCGGCCCAGTTCGAAGCAGACAAGCGCTTCGTCCTCCATGCCGAGTCCCAATCCACCATAAACCTGCGGAATGGAGAGGCCGAATAATCCGAGCGTGCACATCTCCTGCACGATCGATTCGGGAACGAGGTCCTCCTCGGCAACTTTCGCCTCAAGCGGCACGCACTTCTCGCGCACGAAACGGCGGACCGTGTCGATCAACTGCGCGCGGGTTTCGGCATCGAGGGGCATGCAGAATCTCATCGGCACATTTGGGACATGGTATCTTAGATTGGATTCGGAACTGCAACAGGCTGAAAGCGCGTCGACCCCTCACCCACACCTGAGCAGAATTCATCGCAAGTATCTGCATCCCTCTCCCACGAGGGGAGAGGGGATTCGGAATCCTGCATCAAGTTCCTAAAATCAGCAGGAGAAGTTCCCTCTCCCCTTGTGGGAGAGGGGTCAAGCACTGGGTCTTTCAACCACGCAAGCGTGGGTGAGGGGTGGTTCAACACGTGCGTGAGCGGCTAAACAATCGGCAACACCCCAACTATGCATCCCGTCAGCCCGCTCGCCAGCGTTCCGGAGAGTAGCGCGCGCATCGCCAGCGGCACGATCTCGTCGCGGCGTTCGGGAACGAGGCTTGAAACGCCCGCGATCAGAATTCCCACCGAGCCCAGGTTGGCGAAGCCGCACATGGCATAGACCATGATGAGCCGCGCGCGTGGATCGAGCGCGCCCGCTGGCAGAGCCGCGAGCTTCAGATAGGCGACAAATTCATTGAGCACCATCTTCTGTCCCATGAGTGCACCGGCGGTTGCCGTTTCCTGCCATGGCACGCCGTACAGCCAGACGAGCGGCGCAAATACCCAGCCCAGGATGCGCTCTATGCTGATCGGCGCGCCGGCGAGATGGGGCAGTGGCGCAAGCATGCCGTCCGCGAGCGCCACCAGAGCGACGATCACGAGAAGCATCGCAACGATGCCGAGCCACAGTTTGAGCCCGTCCTCGGTGCCCCGCGCGATCGCATCCATGCTCGAATGGTATTCGAGGCTCGGCGCTTTCTGGGTGCCCGTCTCTGCCGCTCCGGGAATCAGGATGCGTCCGATCATGAGTGCGCCGGGCAAAGAGATCATCGACGCCACCAGAATGTGGCCGAGCGCCCCCGGCACCACCGGCTCGAGGATCGTGGCATAGAGCACGAATACGGTGCCTGCCACGGTCGCCAGTCCGACGGAGAACAGCATGAAGAGTTCCGAGCGCGAAAGCTGCTGGAGGTACGGACGAATCAGCAGCGGCGCCTCGATCATTCCGAGAAAGATCGTGGCCGCTGCGCCGAGACCGACGGCTCCGCCCACACCCATCGCCCGGCGCAGCACCCAGGCAAAGGCGTTGACGACGAGCGGCAGAATCCGCCAGTGCCAGAGAAGGGCGGCCAGCGCGGAAATGACGATCACCAGCGGCAACACCTGAAATGCGAAGTTCGTCAACCCGGCCTTGCTTGTCACCGCGAAAGGCGGCGCGCCGCCGCCGACATAACCGAATACGAACGAGGTGCCGGTCCGGGTGGCCGAGGTCAGCGCGTTGACGACGCTGTTGAGCGAAAGAAGCGCCGCCCGCGCCACGGGGACTTTCAACAGGAGCAGCGCAAGTGCGAATTGCAGGACGAGTCCGGAAATGACGGTCCGGAAGGGGAATTCGCGCCGATTTTCCGATAAGGCCCATGCCGCGCCAAGGATCGTCGCCATTCCGGCGAGCGATTGGAGATGATAGGGCCATTGTTCGGGCACCCGTGCTCCTTGCGCTGGAGAGCGCTCATCCTGGGTGCCACAATCCGTACAATGATTCGGCTCCGGAATGGTTGAGCGATCGAAGTCGCCGGAAATTCGCGCGCTGCAGGGCGCACGCGCCCTGCCGCCGCTCATTCTCGTGCTCTTCCATTTTTGCGAAGGCCATGGCTACCGCGGAGCACCATGGTTCGACCTGCCGGTGGCGCGCGGCTATCTCTGGGTCGAGTTCTTCTTTACGCTGTCGGGATTCGTCCTGACCTATGTCTACGCTGCGCGCCTGCAAGAGCTGTGGCGCCCGCGGGGCTACGCGATGTTCTTGCGCGCCCGGCTTTCGCGGCTCTACCCGCTTCACCTCGCGATGCTTCTCCTCATCCTGCTCATGCTCGTCACGCTGCGCTGGTTTGCGGCGCGGGGTGGATATCTCTCCATTTATGACGAGCGGTGGCACCCGTTCTGCACCTGGCCGACCTTTGTCGCCAACCTCTTTCTCGTGCAGGCCTGGAACCTGTTTCCTTATCTGTCGTGGAATGGCGCTTCGTGGTTCGTGAGCGTCGAGTTTTTATTGTGTCTGCTGTTTCCCCTCTATCTTGTGTTGGCGCGCGGCGGCTGGCGCATCGCTTTGTTGCTGATCGCAGGAGGTGCCGGGGCGCTCGCCTGGCTTGCGCATCCGCGCTACGGCCTCGATCTGACGTTTCACAACGGCATCTACCGCGGCATGGCGGCATTCGGCATGGGTACGGGATTCGCAATGCTTCATCGAATCGCGATGCTGCGCGGCGCGGCGCATTTGCCGGAGTTCGTGTTCTCGCTGGCGCAGCTCGCGGTGCTCGCGTGCCTTTGGTATGCGATCTACAACACAGGCTGGTCGCACCGCCCTGCCGACATCTACACCGCGCTTTCCGTCATCGCCCTTGTCTTGGTGCTGTCTTTCGACCGCGGTTTTCTCGCGCGGGCGATGGCGGCGCCGGTTCTGCTCAAGCTCGGCGAATGGTCCTATGCGATCTACATCGGTCAGACTCCCATTCTGCAGTTACTGCGCCATGCGCAGCTTCATCTCTATCCCGCGCCGTCCGATATCGTCCTGGGCCGGCCCTGGGCCGCATGGGGCCCTGTCTGGCACTGGCTCGAACCGGCTTTGCTCGTTGCGGTGTGCATTGTCTGGGGCGCGATCCTGTTCAGTGTCATCGAGCGGCCGGCCAACGCGTTTCTTCGCCGGCTCGGTTCGAACCGCAACGCTCAGCAACCAGCATCGGCTTGACGCTTCCGGACGCCTCGGCCATCACTCTTCGGCGGGTATCGGCGGAGCTTTTCATGTCCATTCGGTTTGACGGCAAGGTGGCGATCATCACCGGTGCAGGCGGTGGCCTGGGTCGTGCGCATGCGCTCGAATTCGCCCGCCGCGGCGCCAGAGTGGTCGTCAACGATCTGGGCGGCGCCGTCGACGGCACCGGCGGTTCTTCCGAAGCTGCGCAAAAGGTTGTCGCCGAGATCGAAGCCGCGGGCGGAAAGGCCATCGCGAACGGTGCCTCGGTGACCGACGATTCGGGCGTTGCCCATCTCGTCAAACAGGCGCTGGACACTTTCGGGCGCATCGATGTGCTCATCGCCAACGCCGGAATCCTGCGCGACAAGAGCTTCGTTAAGATGGAGGTCAAGGATTTTGCGGTGGTGATGGACGTGCACGTGATGGGCACGGTCAAGCCGGCCAAAGCCGTGTGGCAACTCATGCGCGACCAGCACTATGGCCGGATCGTGGTCACGACCTCGTCCACAGGTCTCTACGGCAATTTCGGCCAGGCGAATTACGGTGCCGCGAAGCTCGGCCTTGTCGGCCTCATGCACACTTTGAAAATCGAAGGGGCGAAGGACAACATCAAGGTCAATGCGATCTGTCCCGTCGCCGCCACGCGCATGACCGAGAATCTGATGCCGCCGCAGATGCTGGAAATGCTCAAGCCCGAATATGTCACGCCTGCCGTCGTCTATCTGGCGAGCGAGGATGCGCCGACGGGAATCATCCTGACCGCCGGCGCGGGTGTCTTCTCTGCGGCGCAGATGATCGAAACGGGCGGCGTCAATCTCGGTCCTGAAGCAACGGCGGACGACATCGCTGCGAACTGGGCGCACATCTCGGACTTTGCCGGTGCGAAGCACTATGTCACCGGCAACGAACAGGTCGCCAAGATCGTCGAGCGGCGGGGCGAGAAGGTCGGGTAGGTCAGTTTGCCTGCACGCCGCCCCTCACCCGCGCATTACTTTGCGCGACTGTTTTCTCTTGTTCCCCTCTCCCACAAGGGGAGAGGGGGATTTGTGCGCTGAATTTCCGGAGGTGATGCAAGACTCTGATTTCCCTCTCCCCCTGTGGGAGAGGGATGCAGATACGTGCAGCGAATTCTGTTCAGGCGCGGGTGAGGGGTACTCGTGGCTACTCCCCCTTGAACTCCGGCGTACGTTTGTCGAAGAACGCTTCGACCGCTTCGTGGTGATCCGCAGTCAGATGCGCGAGCGACTGGAACGCGGCCGACATTTCCATCAGCGTTTCGAAGCTCGAATTCTCGCCCTCACGCATGAGCCTTTTCGTCATGCGAAGCACGTCGGGCGGCTGACGGCAGACGCGCTCTGCAAGGGCCCGCGCTTCGTTCATGAGTTCCGAAGCGGGAACGACCTTCGAAACGAGCCCCCATTCGAGCGCGGTCGCCGCGTCGATCGTGTCGCCGGTGAAGAACAATTCCGCGGCACGCGCCATGCCGACGATGCGCGGGAGAATCCAGGCTCCGCCATCGCCGGGAACGAGGCCGATCTTCAGGAAGCTCGCGCCGAAGACTGCGGTCTCCGCGGCGATGCGCAAATCGGCGAGACAGGCGACGTCGTTTCCCAACCCGATCGCCGGACCGTTCACCGCGCAAATCATCGGCACTTCAACGCCCCACAGCGAGCGCACCAGGCGGTGGATGGCGCTGCGATAACGCTCGCGGATGAGAACGCCGGGCCCCGCGAAGGTGCCGCTCTTCTCGCGCATCGCCTTCAGATTTCCGCCGGCGGAGAAGGCCTTGCCGGCGCCGGTCAGGATGACGCAGCGGACGTCGCGGTCGGCATTGATGCGCGACGCGGCGTCCCCGAACAGCTCGCCGTCGCCTTCTTCTCCGAGCGGGTTGCGCGCTTCCGGGCGGTTGATCGTCAGTGTGACGATCCTGCCCGATTTTTCGAAATGAAGTGCAGTCATCGAAGATCTCAATCGAGCGAAGCGTAGCGTTTCAGGTGATGATCGACGTTTCCATAGAGCGTGTCGAGCATCGTCACGCGCTTGAAATAGTGTCCGAGCGCCAGCTCGTCGGTCATTCCCATGCCGCCATGGATCTGCACCGCATTCTGGCCGACGAAGCGGCCGGCCCTGCCGATCTGGACCTTGGCCGCGGACGCGGCCTTCTTGCGTTCCTTCGCAGTTTCGCCGAGCTTCAGCGTCACCATGAGCGTCATCGAGGCCGACTGCTCGACCTGCATGAACATGTCGACCATGCGGTGCTGCAACGCCTGAAATTTACCTATCGGCTGGCCGAACTGCTTGCGCGTCTTCGAATATTCGACGGTCGATTCGTGCAGAACCCGCATGGCGCCCGTGGCTTCCGCGCAATGGGCGGCGATGGCTTCGTCCACCACCTGCTCGACTAGCGTCAATGCCTCGTCGGGCGTGCCGATGAGATTGTCCGCCGTAATCTCGACATTCTCGAAGGTGATCTCCGCCGCCCGCTGGCCGTCTGCAGTCGGATAATCGCGCGTCGAGATGCCTCTCGCGCGCTTGTCCACGAGAAAGACGCTAACCCCTCTCTCGTCGCGCCGTCCTCCCGCCGTCCGCGCCGTCACGACGAGCGCGTCAGCAAAGGGCGCGCCGATGACCACGGATTTTTGTCCGTTCAAGACATAAGCGGCCCCCTGTTTTTTCGCCGTGACCGAGAGGTCCGCCAGATTGTACCGCCCCTGGGGCTCGGCAAAGGCGAAGGCGAATACCGTATCGCCCGCCGCAATTTTAGGAAGCCATTCCTGTTTTTGCGCTTCGCTGGCGCCGACACGCAGGAACCCGCCGGCCACCACCACCGTCGGCACATAGGGCTCGACCACGATCGCGCGTCCGAAGGCTTCCATCACGATCATGGTCTCGACCGGCCCGCCGCCGAGCCCGCCATAGGTTTCAGGAAGCGGCGCCCCCAGAAGGCCGAGCTCCGCGAATTGCTTCCAGCATTGCGGCCGCCAGCCCGGTTCGCTGCGCGTCACTCTTTTGAATGTCTCGAAATCATACGTGTCTGCGAGCATGCGCTCGACCGAGTTGCGCAGCAGGTTCTGTTCCTCGCTAGTCGCGAAATCCATGATGGTCCCCGGATGCGGCGTCTCTGCTCATGGTTCGACAGGCTCACCATGAGGATCACTCGTCACCCTGAGCTTGTCGAAGGGTGATCGGATCAATGTCTAAAGGCCCAGCACGGCCTTGGCGATGATGTTGCGCTGGATTTCGTTCGATCCGCTGTAGATCGAAGTCTTGCGCATGTTGAAATAGATTCCGGCCGCGCCAACCGCTTCATCCGGACCCACCGGATATTCGTTGTCGCCGAATCCGTGTGCATCGGGATAGGCGTAGTAGCCGACGGCTTCGAGCGTCAGTTCCGTGATTCGCTGTTGAATCTCCGATCCCTTGATTTTGAGGATCGAGCTTTCCGGTCCGACGCGTTCGCCGCGTGCCTCGGCGGCCAGCGTTCGCAGTTCCGTATATTCGAGCGCGGTCAGATCGATCTCGAGCTCGGCCACCTTTCTGGCGAATTCGTCAGTCTCGATGAGAGGAGTGCCGTCAACGAACTGGCCCGCCGCAATTTCGCGCATCCGCCTGATCGCCGCCTTTGAACGTGCGACCTGCGCGATCCCGGAACGTTCGTGCACGAGGAGGAACTTCGCATAGTTCCAGCCCTGATTCTCCTCGCCGACACGATTCTCGACGGGCACCTTCACGTCGTCGAAGAAGACCTCGTTCACCTCCCGAACGCCATCGAGCACGATGATGGGCTTTACCGTGATGCCGGGCGACTTCATGTCGATGAGCAGGAAGGTGATGCCTTCCTGCGGCTTTGCATTTGGGTCGGTGCGCACCAGGCAGAATATCCAGTCGGCGAACTGGGCAAGCGTCGTCCAGGTCTTCTGGCCATTGACGACGTAATGGTCGCCGTCGCGCACCGCGCGTGTTTTGAGGCTGGCGAGGTCCGATCCCGCGCCGGGCTCGGAATAGCCCTGGCACCACCAGTCTTCGCCCGAGAGGATGCGCGGCAGGAACTTCTGCTTCTGCGCCGCATCGCCGAAGGTGTAGATCACGGGACCCACCATTGCCAGGCCGAAGGGAATGAGCGGGGGCGTTTCGGCCCGCGCGCATTCCTCGTTGAAGATATAGCGCTCGGTCACGCTCCAGCCGGTGCCGCCATATTCTTTCGGCCACAGCGGAGCGACCCATCCCTGCCGGTAGAGCGTGCGATGCCAGTCGAGATAGTCTTCCTTGGTAGCGAGGTCGCGCCGCGTGCGGCCTTTCAGATGGCCGGGCAGGTTTGCCGCGATGAAGGCGCGCACGCGTTCGCGGAAGGCTTCCTCCGCGGGGGAAAAGGAGAGGTCCATAAGAGGCCCCGACAAATTGTCAGGGACAGATCATACAGACGAGCCGGGACGCTTCAAGCGAAGCCGTCCCGGCGGGTTTGTTTCAGTCTGCGGCGCCGGGCTGGGGCACGATACGCAGATAGGGCCGGGGTGCTTTCCAGCCCTTCGGGTAGATTTTCTTCGCCTCTTCGTCGGAAACGGAGCCCGCGATGATGACGTCCTCGCCGACTTTCCAGTTCGCCGGGGTCGCCACCCGATGTTTCGAGGTCAGTTGAAGCGAATCGATGACGCGCAGCACCTCGTCGAAATTTCGCCCGGTCGTCATGGGATAGACGAGGATCAGCTTCAATTTCTTGTCGGGCCCGACCACGAAAACATTGCGCACCGTTTGATTGTCGGCCGGCGTGCGCTTGGAGGGGTCGCCGCTCGTCGAAGCCGGCAGCATGTCGTATAGCTTCGAGACCTTGAAATCGGCGTCCCCGATCAACGGATAATTGGGCGCCGCGCCCTGCGTTTCACGGATGTCTTCGGCCCACCGGGAATGGTCGCCGACGGGGTCGACCGAAAGTCCGATGATCTTCACGTTGCGCCTGTCGAATTCCGGCTTCATGCGGGCCATGTAACCGAGCTCGGTCGTGCACACCGGCGTGAAGTCCTTCGGGTGGGAAAAGAGGACGCCCCAGCTTGTGCCGAGCCAGTCGTGGAATCGGATCGGCCCTTCGGTCGACTGTGCTTCGAAATCGGGGGCGGTGTCGCCAAGCTTGAGTGTCATTGCCGGATCCTTCGTTCGCTTGCGGGTGCGGGTTATACCGTAACCCTCGATCCGACTCCAACCGCGTGGCGATTCAAGGCCGGGTTCGCCCTTTGACTTCGCTGACCGCTTCGTGGTGGCGGATCACTTCCTGCAGAATGAACGCCAGAAACTTCTCGGCGAAATCAGGATCGAGCTTCGCGTCTCCCGCCAGCGCGCGAAGGCGGGCGAGCTGTTGGGCTTCTCGTGCCGGATCGGCGGGCGGGAGCCCGCACCGGGCTTTCAATGCGCCGACGGATTTCGTGCATTTGAAGCGCTCGGCGAGAAGATGAATCAGCGCCGCGTCGATATTGTCGATGCTGTCCCGCAGCCTCCGAAGCTCGGGATCGATCTCCAATCCGGTTTTGTCCATTTGGACCCTTCCCTGCTCCTACTTTCCCAAAGTTGTCATGGCCCGCGCAAGCGGGCCACCCAGTTGGGACCTGAAGGACGCCGTGAGTTTACGCGCGGTTTTTTTGGTCTAATTCAAACGCCGAGTCTTTTCCAACTGGGTGGCCCGCTTGCGCGGGCCATGACAGTTAGGGGCAAATAAGCGGGCCGTCCTCATATCAATGCGCAGTTAGAACTCATGCACCGCTCCTCGGATAAAGGATCATCTGCGTCTGGGAGACCACCGCAACGAGACGGCCGGACTCGGTTTCGATGTGGGTTTGCCAGACCTGTGTCTGGCGGCCGCGGTGAAGGGGCGTCGCCGTCGCGACGAGTTTCGCGCCGAGCGGAGCGCCGCTTAGAAAATTCGTCTTGCTTTCGATCGTAGTCGTGCCCGCCGCGCCGTCGGGCAAGCTGACAGCCGTGCCTGTCGCGGCAACGGTATCGGCAAGGGCCATCAGCGCGCCGCCATGAACCCGCTCGCCGAGGGTGCAGAGATCCTCCCGAACGGTCATCTCGGCCACGACGCAATCGCTGCCGGCCTCGCGAAAGACGATTCCAAGAAGTGTGGAAAACGGAAAAGATGCGCAATTCCGTGCGTCAGGCATTTTCATGGTTCCTCTGTGCCGCGAGACGCGTCACGGTTTCGGCGGTGCGCGCATCGGCAGGAAAGAAGGATTCGATTGCGAGCTCCGACAGGGTTACGTCGAGCGGTGTTCCGAATACGGTCGTCGTCGTGAAGAACGCCAGGAGTCCGGCTTCGGTCGCAATCTGGAAGGGCACGACGAATTCCGAACTCTGCTTTGGAACAGGATGGATGGGCGTGCTCCCGGGAATGTCGAAGCCCGAAACTTCGCGCAACAATTCCACGAGTACCGAATCGGCGGTGAGTTCGATCTGTTGGCGCAGACGGTGAAGGGCGTGCGCGCGCCATTCGCGAAAATTGGCGATTCGCGGCGCGAGCCCCTTCGGGTGAAGGCTGAGCCGCATGGCGTTCGACTGCGGCTCCATCAATTCTCGGGCTACCCCCGCATAGAGTTCCGGAAGGGCTCCATTGCTCGCGACCACATTCCAGTGCCGATCGAGCGCAAAGCCGGGATACGGCAGGAGTGCGCCGAGCACCAGATCGATCGCGCGCCGGGCGGCATCGAGGGCCGGGTCCTCGAGAGACCGCTCGGGAAAAATCGGCGCATAGCCTGCCGCGACCAGAAGCACATTGCGCTCGCGGGCGGGAATCTCGAGTTGTTCGGAGAGGTTGAGAATCATCTCCCGGCTGGGCCGCGACCGGCCGGTTTCGAGAAAGCTCAAATGCCGGGTTGATATCTGTGCCTCGCAGGCCAGATCGAGCTGGCTCATCCGGCGCCGGCGACGCCAATCCTTGAGATGTTCGCCGACGTGGCTGGATTGTATGGTCATGGGCTGCGAGCATAGGAGGGGGACGTGCGCCAATCCATTACGTCGAAGGTAATGCGGGGCGCGCCGAAGGACAGGCGGCCAGCGATGGCAAGCCCGCCCAGGCGCCTGATCGTTGGAATCACTGGCGCTTCGGGCGCAGTTCTCGGCGTGCGAATTCTCGAATTGCTCGCGGAATCCGAAATCGAAACGCATCTCGTCATGAGCAAGGCGGCGGAAATGGCGCTCGCCTACGAGACCGATCTCAAACCAAAGGACGTGCGTGCGTTCGCAAAAGTCCATCATTCCGTGATGGCGCTCGGCGCGTCGATCTCGTCGGGATCGTTCGAAACGATCGGCATGATCGTCGCGCCATGCTCGATCCGCACCATGAGCGAGATTGCGACCGGCGTCACCAGCACCCTGCTTTCGCGCGCCGCCGATGTAGTTCTGAAGGAACGCCGCAGGCTCGTTCTTGCCATTCGCGAGACGCCGCTGCATCTCGGCCATCTTCGCACCATGACCTCGCTTGCCGAGATGGGTGCAGTGGTCGCGCCCATGGCGCCGGCCTTTTATATCCGTCCGCGTTCGGTCGCGGAAATCGTCGATCATATGGCCGGCCGCCTGCTCGATCTTTTCGGAATTTCCACTCCGGCGGTCCGTCGCTGGGAGGGTGAGGCTCCGAAGCGTCGTGACGATATCGACGGCTAGGGCAAATTGCGTCGGCCTCGCCCGTCTAAATTCTGCCACGAGTCGACCTTAGGGCCACGCGCCGCCCTGAGATTGGGCGCGTGCGTAAGTGCTTCCCGCAGGAACAAAATTTGTGCAGCCGCGTTGCGGTTTCACCAGGACTGGCTTTCCGCGCGGGAAAGCGCCGGGCATTGCGCTTGGCATAGGGCAGACTCAAGAGGAATTGGCTCATGCGGCCGCAAACTCAACAAGTCGTGGTTGCCCGCGAGGCGCCGGATACGGAAAGCCTGTGCGACAGTCGCGGCGCATTCGCCGTGGAGCCGAGCGTGCCTCAGCGTTGCCCCGTGACAATGCCGGACCAGGAGATTGTGATCTGGACTCCGGCGCGGCTTGCGGGTGTTCTGTTTTCTCCCTTGCGCGGGCTCCTGACATCGCCGCGGCTCGTCGCGCGCACGTCTGCAAATGACGCGACGTAGCGTCTCTCCCGAGCGCTGGCTTTATGCGGGTCTCGTCTTTTCGACGACGGCCGCTGCCTCGGTGCGGCTGTGGAGCATTCTGCGCGTGGATGGGTTCACGCATCTCAAATTTATTCTCCTCGTCCTTTTCACGATCCTGTTTTGCTGGATTTGCGCGTCGTTCTGGCTTTGCGTGATCGGCGCATGGGCGCGCTGGTCGCGATCGCAACTGCCCGTTCGAACGCGCAGCGAACAACAGATGCGCGCATTACGCCCACGCGTTGCCGTGGTGATGCCGATTTTCAACGAAGAAGTGTCTCCGGTCTTCGCGCGCCTGCAAGCGATCGGCGAGTCTGTAGCCGCTTCGGGCGCCCGCAGCCTGTTCGATTTCTTCCTGCTCAGCGACAGCACCGATCTCCAAAATTGCCGTGCCGAGGAGGCGGGGTTTCGCGCATTGCGGGCGCAGAGCGGCAGTCGCGTCTATTATCGCCATCGCACGCCCAATGGCGGCCGCAAAAGCGGCAATATTCGCGACTTCTGCGAGAATTGGGGCGCGGCCTACGAATATATGGTCGTGCTCGACGCCGACAGCCTGATGACCGGCGACACGCTGGTGTCCCTCGTACAGCTGATGGACGACAATCCGCGCGCGGCGCTCATTCAGGTGCCGCCCTTCCTCATCGGGCGGCATTCGTTGTTTGCCCGGCTGCAGCAATTCGCATCGAGCGTGTACGGCCCGCTCTATTGGGAAGGCCTGGCCTTCCTGCAGGGACCCGACAGCAATTATTGGGGACATAATGCGATTCTGCGCGTGGCGCCGTTCGTGCGCCATTGCGGACTTCCCAGGCTGCCGGGCCGGGCCCCGCTCGGCGGAGAGATCCTCAGTCACGACTTCGTCGAAGCCGCGTTGCTGCGGAGGGCCGGATGGGAATTGTGGATGGCGCCGGAACTCGGCGGCAGCTACGAGGAATCGCCTCCGACATTGCTTCACTATCTCAAGCGCGACCGGCGCTGGTGCGAGGGAAATCTCCAGCACATGCGGCTGATCTTCGCGCGGGGCTTCCATGGCTCGAGCCGGGTACATCTGGCGGTGGGCGTGATGAGCTATCTTTCGGCGCCGCTCTGGCTCGCCATGCTGGTGGTTGCGGCGGTCGAGACGTTTCGCGAACAGCACTTTGCTCCCGCCCTGTTTGCCGGCCGTTTCCCGATGCTTGCCCTGCCCATCTCGCATGCGATGGAAAGCGTCATTCTGGTTCTCGGCGCGGCATTGCTTCTTCTGGGACCGAAATTCCTTGGCTGGTGGATGCTCGTGCGCGAGCCTCGCCGGCTCGCCGCGCATGGCGGCTTGAAGAACGCATTCGGCAGCGTGCTGTTCGAGAGTGTGATTTCGACCCTGCTGGCCCCGGTCGTGATGATCTCGCAATCGATGTTCGTGGCCAGCGTGCTCGCCGGCAGAAGCACGACCTGGACTGCCCAGCAGCGGGGTTCGCGAGGGTTGGGCTGGCGCGCGGCCGCGCGTGCCTTCGTGCCTCACACGGTCGTTGCCGGCGTGGCGACCGTGCTGATCTGGCAATACATTCCTTCCTGCTTCTGGTGGCTGGCGCCGCTTGTTGCGGGGCCCGCGCTGTCGATTCCCTTGGCGCTGATTTCGGGCAGCCCGGCCGTCGGCCGATTTGCGGCACGGCTTGGTTTGCTGCTGGTTCCCAGCGAAACGGCGGGATTGCCGGTCCCTTCACGCTTCGAATCCCTCGCAGGTTAAGGCGTCACCTCGGGTCCGTGGGCGGGCAATCGCGTGCGCGCGTCCGAACTCAGCGAAGCCGCATAGTCTCGACGTTCAGTGCCATCGTCCGAACGGCACGATCTTGTTGTCGATATCGTGGCCGATATCGGCGCGGCCGAGATAGGGAATGCCGGAGACTTCACACCAGTGGCGGACGATTTCCTCCGGCGTCTGACCGAATTCCGGTTCGTTTGGCGGGATGTCGCTGACGCGGCCAAGTCTCAATCCCGCTGCACGGCGAATATTGGGATTGCCGGTGACCTGACAGAGCGCGCGGTCAATCCGGTAGAGATGCTCGGAGACGTCCTCGATCAAGACGACGTGACCAGAGAGGTCGGGCTCGAACGGCGTGCCGAGAAGATGCGAAAGGATTGTGAGATTGAACGCTGCCGTCGGCGTTTCGCCCGTGATGGATGGTTCCAGTGTTCCGGGCGCTTGCTCGACGAGAAACTTGAGCGCACGCCCGACCGCCGCTTCGCCACCCGGGCGGAGGATGTCGGCGGGCATCGGCCCGTGCAAAGCTTTGCGCACGCCGTGGCCGTATAGGGCAGCGAGCAACGAGCCCGCATCGCTGTAGCCAAGATAGGTTTTTTCCATCGCAGCCGGCGCCAGTCCGTCCAGAACAGCGGGCATGATGCGGCAGGCGCCATAGCCGCCGCGTGCGATCCACAGCGCATCGAAGCCCGGATCATTCGCCACTTCGAGGAAAGCTCTTGCCCGCGCCGCGTCGTCGCCGGCAAAGTGGCCCGACACAAGATGGCACTGCGGGTGAAAGACGAGGCGTACCCGTTCGTCGTAGAGATCGGCAGCGACTTTGGCTACGTGCTCTGAAAGCGCCTCGTCGATTCGCGAGCCAGACGCCACGACACCGATCTTGACCGCGCGCATCCTGCGTGCCGATTCTTGTCAGAATTCGGTGGGCCTTATAGCTTCCTTCGATGGATTCCGACAAAGCCTATTTCTTCTGCGGCATCGGCGGCAGCGGCATGCTGCCGCTCGCGCTCATCCTTGAGGCGCAGGGACATCGCGTGGCCGGTTCGGATCGCGCTCTCGACCAGGGCCGGACTACGCCGAAATTCGAATTTCTGCACGCGCGCGGGATCTCGCTGTTTCCCCAGGACGGCAGCGGCGTCACCCGGATGAACCAGACCGTGGTGATTTCGGCAGCGGTCGAGGACACGGTGCCCGACGTGGTAGCTGCCCGGGCCGTCGGCGCGCCCATTGTCACGCGCGCCGAACTCCTTGCACAGTTGTTCAACGCCGCCCCCATTGGAGTGGGCATCGCCGGCACCAGCGGAAAATCGACCACCACGGGAATGCTGGGCTGGATTCTCGATTCCCTCGGCAAGAAGCCGACCGTCATGAACGGCGCCGTGATGAAGAATTTCGTGACGCCGTCGGTTCCGTTTGCCAGTGCCGTGGTCGGCGAAGGAGAATTCTTCGTCAGCGAGGTCGATGAAAGCGACGGTTCGATCGCGCTCTATCGTCCGCAATTGGCGGTCGTGACCAACATCGCATTCGACCACAAGCCTCTGGACGAGCTGCGCGGCCTGTTCGGCGAATTTGTTGCGAGGGCGAGCAGGACGGTCCTTAACCTGGACAATGACGAGTCAGCCAGGCTCGCCGCTCACATCGCTCCCGGGAAACTCCTCTCATTCAGCCTGAGGGATTCGGGCGCGGGATTGCTCGGCGCGGAATTGACGCCCTCCACCGGCGGAACACGATTTGTCGCCCGCGAGAATGGTGCTGAAGCCGTTGTCGAATTGTGGGTCCCGGGTCGCCACAATGTGCAAAATGCGCTGGCCGCTCTCGCCGCCGCGCGGGCTTGCGGCATTGCGCTTGGCGACGCGGCTGGCGCTCTCGCCGGCTTCACGGGCTTGCGCCGCCGCTACGAGATCGTGGGCTCGGCGTGCGGCGTGACGGTGATTGACGATTTCGCGCACAATCCCGACAAAATTCGCGCGACACTCGCCACGGCACACGATTCACCGGGCCGCCTTCTCCTGCTCTTTCAGCCGCACGGCTTCGGCCCGCTCCGGCTGATGAAGGACCAGCTCATCGACGCATTCGCAGCTGGCATGCGTGAGGGCGACCTGCTCGTTATGCCCAATCCCGTCTATTTCGGCGGCACGACGGAGCGAAGCGTTACGAGCGGCGATATCGTGGAGGGTGTTGCGGGGCGCGGCCGATCCACCTGCGCCATCGCCAGCCGTTCGGATTGCGGCGAATTTCTCGTCGCCGAGGCGCGGCGGGGCGACCGCGTAGTGATCATGGGCGCCCGCGACGACACTCTGGCGACGTTCGCCGCGGACGTGTTGCGTGGAATAATGGAGCGGAACTGGCGCGAGTGACACGCACCTGTTCGTTTATTCAACCCTCCTCTTGGGGGGAATGTTATAGTTGGCAAACCCACCGCAAAATACAGTCAAAATGAGAACAGATGCGCGCGCTCAGTTATCGCCTGACCATCATATGGTTCAAAGGTCTCGTTTTTCCACAGAATGTGGAGCCGTCGATGTTTCAGCATCCCGAGCACCCGCTTCACACCGCCGGGCGGCAAGAGGTCCGGATGCAGTTCAATGGCGAGGCGTGGAATTTGATTCAAAACACTGGCGCTTGATTCCATAATGTCCAATTCGCACCCTTCCACGTCTAGTTTCAGGACATCTATCCGATCTGGCAAAACGTCGCTCAGCCTAACCATAACGGTCGAATTAGGCGTGACAGTTTTCGCAGGTTTTACGATTACATTCGACTCATTGACCCAATTGACAAGCTGAGTTCTGCCGCCGACCGCGGCACAATAGACCGCGGCGTTGTGTAGGTGGTTCAATTCAAGATTCCTGCGCGCGACGACTACGTTGAACGGCACGGCATCAAAAGCGAACACGAATCCTTTGTCGCCGGTCCAGCTAGCTAGCACAATAGTGGTTAAACCGTGATGGCAGCCGCATTCAACGATTCTGTCTCCCGGTCGAACAAGATGATCGCGCAAGATACCCATTTCCTTCCAGCCCGCGACAACACGACGATCAAGTTCGAGGGGAAGGTTAAGCGCCTCTGCCGCACTTAACTGGTCATGGCGCGGCGTGTCGTACCACCGTTCTCCAAGCTTATCCGCAATGACACAATTGAATTTCACGCCGCAGGAATCAACGCGCACGATTCGCGGCTCGAACTCCGAAAGCATTGATTCGTCCTTCACGTCACTTGACCTGGGTCGCGCGCACCCGCGGAGCGCTACTTTCGCCCACCCTTCTGTGCCTGCGCCTGAAGTTGCGCCAGCGGACCCGTTTTCAGCTTTGTCCACGCCGCAAGCTGCGCGGCGAGTTGATCATGCAGTCCAGCGTAGGTCGTGGCTTCCTGCACCGTCGGCGCGGTATCGGCATCCTCGAGCAGGTTGGCGAAGTTGTAGATCTGCTCGTTCAGCTCGTCGGGGAAGTTCAAGTTTCCTTCTGTGCTCTTGATGTTGACCTGCATCAGTTGGCCTTCGATCGCGCTCGCGGACTTCGCGATCGCGTCGCCCTGCGCGAGCAGGGCCGGCGCAGCGCCGCCCTTCTTGTGCAGATCGGCAATCGTCTTCTTCGCGTCGCGGATGTCGTTGACCGCGCGATGAAGCGCGTCCTGATCGTGATAGACCTGCATCGATAGCGCAAATTTCTGGCTCAGCACCTGCGTTCCGCCATGCGCCCGGGGATCAGGCGCGATTTCGAGCGGCGCGCTCTGGCTCTTGCCGGCGAGGGTGAACTTGACCGTGTAATGTCCCGGCATCGCGATCGGGCCGCGCGGCGCTTCGCCCGTGTAGAACGCGCCCGGAATCTGCACCGGATCGTCGTAGCGCAGGTTCCAGACGAACCGGTTCATTCCCGATGCCGCGGGAAGTGTGTTGGTCGGATGAATCTCGTCGGGCCACTCCGGGGGTTGTTCTGCCTTCTTGGCAGCCTTGCTGGAGAGATGCCGCACCAGCTTGCCCTGCGAATCGAAAATATCGATCGTCACTTCGCCCGCGGGTTTTGAGGCGAGGTAATAGTCGATCAGTGCGCCCGCCGGCGGATTCTCGCCGACGGGAGGCCGCATGTCGACCTGGTCGGGATAATAGAGGCGCCAGGCCTTTTGCGGCGTGTAGAGAATTGCATCGGCTTTCGCGGAATCGGGGCCGATCTGGCGCAGGGGCGTGATGTCGTCGAGGATCCAGAACGAGCGCCCATGCGTGGCGACGACGAGATCGTCGTTCTTGACCACCAGATCGTGCAGCGGCGAGTGGGGCAGGTTGAACTGGAGACTCTGCCAATGCGCACCGTCGTCGAAGGAAACGAAGGCTCCTGTTTCCGTTGCCGCAAACAGGAGTCCGCGCTTTGTCGGATCCTCGCGCACGGCATGGACCACCGCGCCCGCAGGCAGTCCGGCGTCAATCCGTGACCATGTCTTGCCCCCATCGTTCGTCTTGAACGCATAGGGACGGATGTCGTCGAGTCTATGCCTGTCGACCGCGACATAGGCTGTGCCCGGATCGAAATGCGACGGCTCGATCATGCTGATCGTGCTCCATTGCGGCATGTCGGGCGGGGTGACATTTGCCCAATGGCCGCCGTCATCCCCGGTGGTCTGGATCAGGCCGTCATCCGTGCCCGCCCATAATTGTCCGCGCTTGAGTGGCGACTCGGCGAGCGCGAAGACCGTGTCGTAATATTCGACGCTGGTGATGTCCTTGGTGATCGGGCCGCCTGACGGGCCCTCCTTCGATTTGTCCGCACGCGTGAGATCGCCGCTGATCGCCGTCCAGCTGTGGCCGTCGTCCGTGGAGCGATAGACACGCTCCATGCCGGTGTAGAGCGTGTCCGGATTGTGAGGCGAAATCATCAGCGGCGAGGTCCAGTTGAAACGGTGCTCGAGCTGGCCCGCCGCACGGCCGGAGGCATCGTACGGCCATACCGAAATGATCTGCGACTGGGATGTGCGCTTGTCCCAGCGCACGATGTAATTTTCCGCGTTGGAGTAGACGATGTTGGAATCGCGCGGATCGGGGACCACGAAACCGCTTTCTCCGCCACCCACGTCGTTCCAGTCATGTCGTGTAATTGCGCCTTCGTCGTCGCGGCTGGCGATGACGAGGTTCGAGTTGTCCTGCTGCGCGCCATAAACGTGGTAGGGAAAATCATTGTCGACCGCGACATGGTAGAACTGCGCCGTCGCCTGGTTGTCCTGCGTCGACCAGGTCTTGCCGCCATCCGTCGAAACGGAAGCGCCGCCGTCGCTCGCATTGATGAGGCGGGCAGGATCGGTGGGATCGATCCACAATCCATGATGATCGCCGTGCCGCGCCGGCAGGAGGTTGAACGTCTTGCCGCCGTCGGTCGAGCGGAAAAGCCCGGTATTCAGGGCGTAGAGCGTGTCCGCGCGTTTGGGGTCGGCATAGATTTTCGAGAAATACCAGGCGCGCTGCCGGAGCCGTCCATCGTCATTGATTCGTCGCCAATGGGCTCCGTGATCGTCGGACCGGTAGAGACCGCCGTCCTTCGCTTCGATCATCGCGTAGATGCGACTGGAGTCCGCGCCGGAAACAGCCACGTCGATGCGGCCCAGAATTCCGCCGGGAAGACCGTTGCCGGAAAGCTGCTTCCAGGTGACGCCGCCATCGGTGGAACGATAAAGTCCGCTGCCGGGACCGCCGCTCGAAAAACTCCACGGTTGGCGCACGGCCTGCCACAAGGACGCATAGACAATCTTCGCGTCGTGAGGATCGAAGGTGACGTCGATGCCGCCCGTCTTGTCATCCTTGCCGAGAACCCGCGTCCAGTTTTTGCCGCCGTCGGTGGTGCGGAAGATGCCGCGCTGCGCATTGGGTCCAAACGCGTGCCCGACCGCCGCGACGAGCACGATGTCCGGATTGGACGGATCGACGATCAATGCGCCGATCTGGCGGGTGTCCGCGAGTCCGACATGGACCCAGGTCTTGCCATCGTCAGTGGATTTGTAGACGCCGTCGCCATAGGTGATGTCGCCGCGCGGCGCGGCTTCGCCGGAGCCAACATAGATGATGTTGTGGTTGGAGGGCGCCACCGCGATCGCGCCGACCGACCAGAAAGGCGCGCGGTCGCTCACGGGCGTCCAAGTCGCGCCCGCATCGGTCGATCGCCACACTCCGCCCGCCACCGCGCCGACATAGAAGGTGTAGGGGTCTCCGGGAATTCCCGTGACCGCGAGCGCGCGGCCGCCGCGGTAGGGACCGATGCCGCGCCAGTGCAGCGCCTGAAACAGAGCCGGATTGATTTGCGGTCCCGAAGGTTGGGCGATGGTTTGCGATGGGGCGGCCGCAACGAGCGCGACGAGGCTGACCGACAAGGCGAGCGCCGAATTCCAACCAGATGCCATGATTTCCTCCCTGGAATGTGCCGCCCCGACCAGATTGTGCCGTTGTGCGGACCCCGCCACCGCACATTGTCGTGAACGATTGCACTTGGACGGCAGGAAATGAAACGACTTTTTGCCGCTGTCCGCGCGCGAGGGGCCTCGCTGGGACAAAATGCGACTGCTCGAGTGGCGGTCCAGGAGATGACGGATCTGCCTGACATCCATCTGCGAATTCAGGCTTACCCGCGGGCCCACGCACTGGGCTGACCGCAGCGTAACGAGTGGGCAAGCTTTGGCCGCCATAATCCGCCGGCCAGCAAGCCAGCAGGGCCCCGATGACCAGCTATTCCGACGAAGTTCTGCAGCCGGGCGAGACCGTCCGCTACGAGGGCACGCTGCACTGGATCATTTTTCTCCCGGGCGTGCCGATTTTCGCCGTCGTGATCGGATGCTGGTTCGGCATAATAAGGACCGGGCACACGATCCACGGCACGTCGATCTACCCGCTCCTCGCTCTGATCGCCTTGTCTGCCCTGCTCCTGCATCTCGCTGCGGCATGGATTCTTCAACGGACGACGGAAATTGCCGTGACCAACCGTCGCGTCATTTACAAGACCGGGCTGTTCTCGCGCCGGACCGTCGAGATGAACATGGACAAGGTGGAAAGTGTAGACGTGACGCAGGATTTTCTGGGCCGCCTTCTCGACTACGGCACTGTCCTCGTTCGCGGCACGGGAACCGGTCTTGAGCCGCTGGCCAATGTTGCTTCGCCGGTGGCACTTCGCAATGCCATTACGGTGCAGTAAGGCCGACGCCTCAATTCAGTTCGTGGCCGGCCGCGCGAAACTCTGCGCCAGCCTTTCGAGATATTCCGCGTTGCCGCCCCTGAGATGTGCATACATCTCATCGAAGGCCTTGCTGTCGCCGAAACCCACAACGCTCTCCGTGACCTGCGTCTGCTCGGGCCCGAGGTCCTTGAACGCGATGATCGTTCTCAACGCCCTGAAAGTATCGCCGTCGATGGGGCCGCCGGACGGCACATGCTCGCTGGCGAGCACCAGCATCTGGCGAGGCAGGTAGACGAGGATACGATTGCGCACATTGTCGGCTTCTCCGATCTTTCCTGTAGGCGTGAGCGCCGATTCCATCATGCCGCCATTGCCGGGCGTGATGTGGGCGACGGGGACGGCCCAGCGCATGAAGCCCTGATCGGTTGTGAACGCATTCCACACGCTTTGAGATGGACCTTCGACGATCACCGATTCGCTGAGCACACGATGGCCGTCGCCGTCCCGATAGGATTCGTCCCTGATGGCGATTGGCGAGGCGATGGCGCCCGAGGCGGTCAGTGCAAGCGCTACGGTCGCAGACAGAACTGAAGATTTCATTTTTTCTTTCTCCCCTTCGAATTGGATGCCAGGTTCTCCAGCTGCGCGATGTACTCGCGCAGCATCGCTACGGATGCATCGAACGCGGCGATGTTCCGGTGGGTGCGCGCCTGCATCACGCCCCCCTCCATGGTTGTGAGCGTGAAGACGGCGAGGGCGTGACGATCGAGCTTGCGCGGCAGCCGTTTCCCCGCTGCGACGTAGCAGGACTCGATCGCCGCAACCCAGGCATCGAAATTTGCTGCGATCAATTCGCGCACTGCCGGATCCGGTTCGTGTATTTCAAGCGCGAGACTGCCGATCGGACAGCCGTAGAAACAGTCGGTACCTGCGAGCGCTGCGCGGTAACGGGCGAGCAGCGCGAAGACACGCTTGATTGGGTCCGAAATGCCGCGCCATGCCGGATCGAGCAGCATCGGTCCGATTCCGTCGCGATAGCGGCGCAGAACCTCCAACAGCAAGTCCTGCTTGGCGGGGAAAAAGTAGTAGAGGCTGCCGCTGTTGGCCCCCGCGGCCTTCAGGATGTCGGCGATGCTCGCCGATTCGTAGCCTCTCTCGGAAAAGAGCCGCATCGCGGTCATCACCAGGCGATCCTTGGTGTCGTCGGCCATGCGCGGAGATTAGTTGATTAGTCAATCAAGTCAAGTTTCATGATTGACGGCGCAAGCGTTGCGTTGCCGGACAATGAATTGGCAGCCTGGAGCGCCAAAGGGTCGCCGCTGGAAAGTTGGTGAGGGGCGTCACGCTTTGGCGTCCGGGCCGTCACACGCTCATGTCGCAACCAGAACGATCGCACCTTCCCAATGTTCAAGCACGCTCGCGATCGTCTGTCCGAGATAGAGTGATTGGCCGGCTCTGCGGCCGGCACCGATGACGATCAGGTCCGCTCGGGTCCTACGGGCCTCGGCGAGGATCGCTCGATCGGGCGACTCGTTGGTGCGAACGGCCATGCGGATCCTGTTGTGTCCATAGCGGCCGGCGAGCGTGGATATGTCCTCCAGCAGCGCCTGTTCGGATTTGCGCCGTCCGCGTTGGGCCGGTCGTTCGCCTTCTCGAGTCGTGCGCTGCGCGACGTGCAGGGCCGTGACCCGGGCCTTGCTCGCCCGCGAAAGCGCAAATGCCATCTCGGCGCCGCGGCGCGACGGTTCCGTTCCGTTGACCGGAACAAGGATGTTGATTCCCGTCGAGAACAACGCAGTAGATGAAATACCGGCGATCGTCAGGGCAAGCGGTCCCTCGAAACCCTGTGCCACCCGATCGACATTGCTTGAGAAGGTGCCATCGGCATTGCGCATCGTCTCCAAGCCGACGAACAGGAGATCGTATCCTTTGCGGCTCTCTTTGGCGACAGCGCTGTCCACCGCCTCCTTCTCCATGCGGGCGGAGACATCGACGCGGTCGGGGCGGCCTTCGCCCGCCTTTTCCATCGCGGCCTGATGCCCTTTCTTCGCCCCGGAAGTCGCAACCGCCTCCAGTTCCGCCGTCGTCCGGTTGGGCTCCGCGCGGTGGCTCCCGTGTTTCGGAAGATGCAGTACGGTGACGGGAAGGCCGCGCTGACCGGCGATGAAGCCCGCGAGTCGCGTGGCGAGCCGGCCATTGCCGCTGTCATCGGCGGCGATGAGCAATCGCTCGAACCGGCTGACGAATCCTCTCGCGTCGATATTTTCCTGTTCGAGGCGCTCGCGTTCCTGCTTGCGCAAGGGCAGCCGCGCGAGCGACCAGCGCAGCAGGGGCGGCATGGTCATCGTCGTCACGATCGCCATCGTGACGATCATCGTATAGAGGTTGCGCGTCAGCACCCCCATACCGAGGCCGATGCTGGCAACGATGACTTCGGTGCTGCCGCGCGCATTCATCGCGCAACCGAGCGCCAGCGATTCGCGGGCGGACAATCCGCTGGCCATGCCGCCTGCAAAGGCGCCGCCGAATTTTCCGAAGCTGGCGACGGCAACAAGCGCGGCGGTAAGGAACAGCAGATGCGGGTCCTTGAGGATCGTGAGGTCCGCGGAGAGGCCCGAAAGGCCGAAAAAGATCGGCATCATGAAGGCGGTGATGAGCCCGCGCAGCTGATCCTCGATGTGCTGCGTAAGAATCGGCGAGCCGCCCACCAGAACGCCGGCCACGAACGCGCCCAGCACGGTGTTGACTCCGATGGCCTGGGTTATGAGCGCCAGCACGCACATCACGATGAGGATGGCGGTCACGACCGCGTATTCGCTGGCGAAACTGTCGTTGACCGAACGGATCAGCCAATAGACCAGCCTGCGGCCGATCGTGTAGCTGAACGCGAGGAACACCGTGGTGCCGATCACCGTCAGCGCGAGAGAGCCGGGTGTAATTCCGCCGGCTCCGGCAATGCCGAGTGTCAGCGATACGATGACCCATCCCGCCGTATCCTCCATGATCGCGGAAGCGACGATGATCTGGCCGAGATTGCGGCGCATGAAATTCATTTCGCGGACGATCATCGCCACGATCTTGATCGAGGAGATGGAAAGCGCGGTGCCGAGAAAGAGCGCTGCCACCAGGCGGTGTCCGGGGTCCTGCAACAGCGCTCGGGGCAGAAACCAGCCAAGCGCGAAGCCGCACGCGAACGGCACGGTCACGCCCGCGGCTGCGACGATGAGCGCGGGCTTGCCGACGCTACGGGCCAGCTTCATGTCGGTTTCCATGCCGGTCAGCAACAGCAGCATCATCACGCCCACATTCGACAGGCCGGCGAGGAGATTCTTCTGCGCGGCTCCTTCCGGAAAGACGAAGTGGTGCGCGCCCGGCCAGAGCCAGCCGAACAGCGACGGACCGAGAATCAGTCCTGCGAGCAATTGTCCGATCACGGTCGGCTGGCCGAAACGCTGCATGATCTCGCCGAGGCCGCGGCCTATGAGAAGCAGGAGCGCAATTTGCGCAATGAGGATGACTTCGCCTGTTCCCATGGCGCCGGCGGCGGCTTTATCCGCCGCGGCGAGCGATTCCGTTGAGCAAGCAACGGCCGCGAGAAGCAGAATCATGCAGGCGCCCGCAATCCTGCCGGCGTTCCCCCCCAACCTGGCACCGTCGCGCCCGCTGCGCGCGGGACGCCCATCGTCTGTCATTCTCGCCGCGCCCGATCTGAGCCGTTGCCCGGTTTTTCCGCTAAACAAAAGATGAAAACGTTCGGTGGCGTTCTAAGTTCGCGAGTAGGGCCCGATTTGTTATCTGATTAAAATTCGACGTTTCGGTTCCATCAATTTGGCCCGGTGGCTGCTGCTTTAACTTGTTGTGAGTGCTTGGCTCGTATGGATTGCCCCGTCAGCGCGAGCACGAGGCCGCGCGGTGCCAGCAAGGGGCAAAATCATCATGCAAATATTCCATCGCGGCCTGTCCATGGTTGTGGTCGCCGTCGCCCTGACCGCGTGCGCGGCCCATCCCGAATCGATCAAGGCGGCCAATTACAACTCGAATCCCTATGCTTACCTCAGCTGTCCGCAGCTCGCGGAATACAAGGCCATGTTGAGCGGGCGCCTGAGCGATGCTGACGCGCTGCAGGAAAAAGCTCGAACCGAAGACATTATTGGCCTGGTGGTGGGAGTCGGTAGCGTCGGTTCGGACAGCCACAGGTGGACGCCCTGGCAAATCTCCGACCTGAAGGGCCGCATCGTGGCCGTCGAGCGCGTCGAAACGGCAGACAATTGCGGGCAGCAGCAAGTGGCGGCCAGAACGCGGTAGCGAAAGGTCCGGGGCGGGAACGCACCGATCTTCGCGACGGGCGTTTCGTGTCCAGCGGGCGACTTCCCGGCCATTGCGGGACGATCAGGATACAAGCGGCGACAAACGCGGCGATGATGGCTGAGGCGATCGGCTGAGTGGTGTTCATGCCGCATTGCGCGACAATCCCGCGGTTAACGCATCCGGCTCGCTGAGAAACGCCGGTCTTCAGGCGTCCGAAAAAGGCGAGGTCGCCTTGAGGCCATTGTCCGGCCTGTCTTCGGGTATTGCTGTCTTCGCACCCGGCTCCGCCGGTTCTCGCGAGCATGGCAGGACGAAAGACGCGTGGTCCACGATCTGCAGCATTGCGCGCCGCGCGATCATTGCTTCCTGCTCGGTGGGAAAGCCGAGAAGCACAAAACGGTCGACGCCGTCGCGCAGCCAGAAGCAATATTCGCCATCCACGGTTTCGATTTCCGCGACTGCCACCAACCGCGTCATGTTGGCCCCCGCATCCTTGTAGCGATAAGAATTGCAAGCCGGCAGAACCTGCGTCAACATCAACGGACAATATACATTTCCGGCAGCAGTCACTTCGGCCAAGAATTTGCTGCACAAATTTATTCGAATCGGCAGGAAATGCATCCGACGCGCGACCTTCGGTATTGTGTTTTTCGCGACGACCCTGTCTGCCTCCGCAATTTGCGCCGGGGAGACAGCGTCGCATTTCGATCCGAAGCCCTGGCTCGCAGACCTTGAGCAAACGCGGCAGGCATTCGCAATCAAATACGCAAATCTCGAATGGGCGGTGTTCGAGCGGGAAATCGATCTGAACGCGCTTTTCGGGGACACCAGGATGCGCATCGCCAACGCGCGCGACAATGAACAAGCGCGCGCGGCGTTCGACAGGCTGGCGCGCAGGATCGGCGACGGGCATGTCGAGTTTCGCTGGCCGGAGGCGGGAGCAGAATCCTCCCGCGCCGAAAACGCGGATCGCTGCGGGGCGCTGGGCTATGATCCCGCAATGAACGGCGATCCGGTCGCGGCACTGGCGCCCGGCTATCGCCCGCTTCCCGCGCCGGATGAGTTTCCATCGGGGCTGCTCGCCGTCGGCGGTCGCACGGTCGGCGTGATCAAGATCGGCTTGTTCATGCCGCGGGGCGCGCCCGCACTCTGCCGGGCGGCGCTGCGCGCGCTCGCCGTCGATCCGAAAAAACCCTGCGACGATTCGTGCAGCGACCGCGTCGATATGTGGGCTACGGTGCGCATGACCCGCGACCTGACAAAAGTTCTGGGCACGATCGACGCGGCGGGCGCAGAGGCGCTGGTCGTCGATATCGCCGGCAACGGGGGCGGTTCGGAATGGGCCGAAGCGGCAGCGCGCATGATGACGCCAATGCGGCTGACATCCGAACGCATGGATTTCATGCGTGGCCGGCATTGGGCCGATTCGCTGGCCCACGATATTTCGGATATGCGCTCGGCGGCGGAGCATGCCGATGCCGCAGATCGTGCGCTTCTGCTCAAACTCGCGAGCGACGCCAACGCCAAGCGCAAGGTCGCTCTCACACCATGCGATTCCGTTCCGTTGTGGGTCGGCAAGCATCTCTCATGCGCGTGGCTGGGGGCGGGATTATACGGCTCCGGGATGCTCGCCTCGGCCGATCCTGCGTGGCTCGCAGGAAAAGCCTGGGCGCCGATTGTGTTTTCGCCGGCGCAATATCCGTACACGGAGGGTGCCTGGAGGAAACCCGTCATCATTCTGGTCAATCGCGGCACGGGATCGGCGGCCTCGGAATTTGCAGCCGTCCTGCAGGACAACCATGCCGCGATCGTCATGGGCTCGCCCGCTCTTGGCGGATGCGGGCACACCAATGGCGGCACGCCGACCACGCTTGCCAACAGCAAGGGCGTACTTGGTCTTCCCGACTGCGCCCGTTTGCGCGCGGACGGCAGCAACGAGGTGCAGGGCATCGAGCCCGATGTACTGGTGGGATTTACGCCCGGCGACGGCCCGCGAACTCTCGGCAAACGGTTTCTCGCACAGCTGCCGGATGCGCTCGCGCGAGCCTTCGCGCTTGAGCGCCGGCACGCGGGCGCAGGGCACTAAGCACGATTGGCGCGCTTCATTTCGCCAAGAGGAACACCGTGCCCCAGGAGTCCGAGCCGCCGACATAGGCCGTACCGTAAAGCCTGCCATTATTGCCGATGATCAGGCCGGCTTCGGGATATTCGCCGTCGCTCGGACCAGTGAATGTGTGCAGCACGCTGAAGGTGCCGTCCGCGGCGATCCTGAATGCGGTGCCGTAACCGTTCGCGGTTCCGCCCGTAACCGTCGTGCCATAGAGGTTGCCGTTTCGGTCTCGCGTTACGCCGGCATAGGGTTCTCCGCCATCGCTCCCGCCGGTGAAGGCATGGAGCACGGTCTTGGTGCCGTCGGGCGCAAGCTTGAATACCGTGCCGCAACCGCCATCGAAACAGCCCGTGCCGCCGCCCAGCCGCGTCGTGCTGTAAAGATTGCCCGCCCTGTCGGCGATCAGGTTGCCGATCGGATTTAAACCGTCGATTCCTCCCGTGAATGCATAGAGAACCTTGAACGTGCCGCGCGGCGAAATGCGGAACACCGTGCCGTCATTGTGCGCGCCGCCCACCGCTGCGGCTCCGTACAGATTTCCCTTCTTGTCGGCCAGCAGACCGGCTTGGGGGAACCCGCCGTCGGGGCCGCCGGTGAAGCCGTGAAGCACGGTGAAGGTGCCGTTCGCGGCAAGCCTGAAGACCGTGCCGTTATTGTTCGTGCCGCCCCCTGTCGCGGTCCCGAATAGATTGCCCGCCGAGTCCTCGATCAGGCCGGCTTGCGGATACGCGCCGTCGCTGCCTCCCGTGAATATGTGAAGCACTGTCTCCGTGCCATCGGGAGCGAGTTTGAAAACGGTTCCGCAATCGCAGGCGCTTCCGCCGAGATTGGTGGTGCCATAAAAATTGCCGGCGGCGTCTTCGGTCAAGCCGGCTTCGGGCTTGTCGCCATCGCTTCCGCCCTTGAAAGAATAGAGCGTGCTTTCCGAACCGTCCGCGGCAATCTCGAAGACGACGCCGTCATTCTCCGCGCCGCCCTGCAGCGCCGTGCCGAACAGGTTTCCGGCCGCGTCCTCGATCACTGGCGTGTTGGGAGTGCCGCCGTCCGCCCCGTCCAGAAAGGCGTAGAGCACGCGGAAGTCCCGCGCCTCGGCGCTTCCCGCAACCATTCCGCAAACAAGCAGACACCCCCACAGGGCGGAGAAACGTCCCGACATCGATGGCTCCCGATCGCAACCATGGCGAACCTTGGACGATTGGACGCGCCGTCTTATTCCGTCCGTTCCGGCACGCTCACCACCAGCCCCGCCATTTGAACCAGGCGGTCGGCAGGACGGCGGACAGAACGATCAGCGACAGCCCCCAGATGTAACCGTAATGCCAGTGATATTCGTGGATGGTATCGAAGTTCATCCCGTACATGCTGGCGATCAGGGTGGGCGGGATGCCGACCACGGAAACGATGGTCAGCACCTTGAAAATGTCGTTCTGCTCGGTGTTGATGAATCCCAGCACCGCGTCCAGCAGGAACTGCACCTTGTCGGTCAGATGGACTTCGAAATCGGCGAGCGATTGCAGATCCTGACATACCGTCTTCAATCGGGTGCGGACCGGTTCCCCGATCCAGCTCTGCCCCTTGTCCAGCACGTAGGGCGAGACGCGCTGCAGGCCGAGGATGCTGTCGCGGATATTGCTGAGACGGTCGCCGGCTCCGCCGAGTTCCACCAGCGTCTGCTTCAGGGCGCGATTGGATCGGGCGAAGTTTCGCTGGCGTGTGGTGGCATAATTCCTGAACACGCGCCCCGAAGTCGCGTTCAGCTGTTTTGCAAGATGCTCCAGAGTGTCGGCGGCGTAGTCGACCATCGCCTCGACCAGAGTGGCGAACATGCCGGCGCTGCCCGGTGCGGTTTCCTTCCTGATATTCTCGAGTGCCGTTGGAAGGGCGTGCAGTTCGGCGTAGCGCATCGTGACGAGCAATTTCGGCGTCAGAACGAAGCCGACCGGAGTCGGCATCTCCTCGCCCGTGTCGGATTTCGAAGCAATGGTCATGCTCAGGATCAGGGCGTCGCCCTCCGCGCGCAGCCGACTGGAGGCTTCGATCTCCTCGAGCTGCTGGCGCGAGGGGATCGCGATCCGATAGTCCGCGCGCGCCTTCGCGAGCTCTTCTTCGCCGGGATCGAACAGGTCGATCCATGCCGCATTTTCGCTGCTGGAAATAGTTTTCAGCATGTGAGAGCTCTGGGTTGATTATCGGCGGCCGTCGGAATCTGGAGAGGTTACCGCTTTTCATCGCTCGGGCGGTCTTCTCGCGCCCCTCGATTGTCTTTTCCACAGATAATTGGGAGCGTCCTGGCGGAGAATGGCAGACGCCGCGCCTGCCGCCTCTATTCTCTTGCCCATCCGCGCGATGGGAACCTCTGTTCCCGATGGTGCAATCTCCACGCCTCTTTCCAGCACGTCGTATCCGCAAACCGCATAGAGTCGTTCGCCCGCCACCGTAGCCACAAGCTCGACGCGCCGGAATCCGTCTTGCGCGGCCGCCGCTTCGCACAGCGACAGAATGTTTCGGCCGATTCCGCGGCGCGCGAATTCGGGGTGCGTGTACATCGCGCGGATACGGGCAGGCTCCGTTGCCGGATCGAGTGCACGCGCATCGCGGCTCGCGGAATGGTCGCAGCCGAAGGGAGTCGCGCGCCACGACCAGCCGCCGCAACCGGCAATCCGGCCGCCAATTTCCACGACGAAATATGTGCCGTCCTCGATCAGCTGGGTGTCGAGACCCATGATCTCGCGCGAGCCATCGATCTGGGCCTGTGTCAGCAACGGCGCGAGCAACGCACCGATGGATGCATCGATCAATGTATTCAGGGCGCCGCGATCGTCGTCGCACGCCAGCCGATGCGTAAACGGATGTGTGTCAACACTCTGCATTGGATACGACACCTGGATTTTACCTCCCCGCAAGGGGAAGATTAATCACTCTCGCTAACTTAATCGCTTTTTTTCAATCACGCACGCGCTGTCCGTGCGAGCGCGTAATAAAGTTCGCGGCAGTTGATTCGTGCGCGAGTTCAGGATTTCTTGGCGCGGCGCGCCGACGTTTTCGACCGGCGGGATTTCTTGCTGCCTCGTTGTTCGCGCAGCTTGACGTAAGCATCCCATTCTTCGCGCGCGTCGTAATTCGACCTGCGCCGGTCGGAAAATCGCATACGCATGCGCAATGGCGCATCCGCGGCGGGGCCGGCCGCCAGCTTGAAATGCCGGCCATCGATGATGTCTCCGCTCGTGCGGTCCACCATCACGGGGTCGGCCGGCTTTCCCGTTCGCGCGTTGGCGAGTCTCGTCGCCACGCCCTCGCGGGCAAAATGACGGTTGCCATAAGTCATCAGCGCGACAAGCACCGGCCAGAAATCGCGCCCGCGCGCGGTGAGCACATATTCGCGGCGCGGCGGACGCTTCTGGTAGATGCGGCGTTCGAGAAGGCCCGCCTTTATCAGCGCATTCAGCCGCCGCGTCAGCATGTTCGGGGCAATGCCGAGGCTTGTCTGGAACTGCTCGAACCGGGTCAGGCCGTAGAAGGCGTCGCGGAGAACGAGGATGCTCCACCATTCGCCTACGCGTTCGAGCGTGCGCGCGACGGGACAGAGCATGGCTCCGAAGTCTTTTCGTTGCATCCCTGAAATATGACCTGGTCGCTATCAAAATGCTAGTCGCCGGCGCTTGACGGGAAGTCATTGAGCGTGGGTTGCCGGACATCCGTTGCATCCGGCACATGGCTGCCGTTCGTAAAACGCCGCTCCGCGAAAAAGCCCCACAATTTCAGGGCCCTGGTTCCGGGGACCGGATCGCTTCGGATTGTCGCAGAGAGTTTCGGGCTTGAACGGGCCTTCGTTCGAGTTACTTTCATGATGAAAGTGACTAGACGGCAGGGAGGTATCCCATGGTTGCGATCGCTCCGGAATACGCAGCGAACCCTGGCATCGGCTGGCGGCGCTTGAGCTACCGGAAATGGCTGTTGGTTTTCGCCGGCATGCTGCTTGCGGCAGCGGCCGTCGCCTACGGGTACCGCTGGTTCACGGTCGGGCGCTATTTCGAGAGCACCGACGACGCCTATGTCGGCGGCAACGTCACTGCGATCGCGCCCCATGTGGCCGGTTTCGTTTCGGGAATCGCGGTGGCCGACAACCAGTTCGTCCGGCGTGGGCAATTGCTGATCCGCCTCGACGACCGGGATTTCCGCGCGGCTGAGGACCATGCCCAGGCGGTCGTCGCAGAGAAACGCGCGGTGCTCGCCGATTTGCGGGCGAAGCTCGCGCTTCAGCAATCGGCAATTGGCGAGGCGAGGGCGGAACTGTCATCGAGACTCGCGCAGGCGGCCTTCGCGCACGACGACGATGTCCGTTATCAGGCACTCATGCGCGCGGTCGCCACCTCGCGGCAGGACGTGCAGAAAGCCTCCACATCGGACGAGCAGGCACGCGCCGGCGTTGCTTCTACCCGCGCGCATCTCTCGGGTGCCATCGACCAGCTCTCGGTTCTTGCCGCCGATATCGATCAGGCGGCCGCGGATGTGGCGCAGGCCGAGGCCGATCTTCGAACCGCCGGTCTCAATCTCGGCTACGCCGAGATCCGCTCGCCGGTCGATGGTTATGTCGGCAATCGCGCCATCCATGTCGGCGCCTACGTCTCGGTCGGCGCCTATCTCGTGAGCATCATCCCCGCGCACGGCCTCTGGGTCGATGCGAATTTCAAGGAGGATCAGCTCCAGCGCATCCGGCCAGGCCAGGAAGCGACCGTCGCCGCCGACGTCATGCCGGGCCGTGAGTTTCACGGTCATGTCGCGAGTCTCGCGCCGGGAACCGGTGCCGTCTTCAGCGTCATCCCGCCCGAGAACGCGACCGGCAACTTCACCAAAATCGTTCAGCGTGTTCCCGTGCGCATCGTGCTGGACGACGCCGATGCGACGCTCGGCGGGCTCAGGCCAGGCCTTTCGATCACGGCCGATATCGACACGCGGTCCGCGCCGTGAGCGACAGCGAAACATCGGCCGGATGGCTGCGCGGCATCGTGCCGTTCATGGTGATGTGCGTGGGCATGTTCGTCGCGCTTCTCGACATCCAGATCGTTGCTTCGTCGCTTCAGGACATCGGCGGCGGGCTCTCCGCTGCCCAGGATCAGATCGGCTGGGTGCAGACCGCCTATCTCATCGCCGAGATCGTCGTGATCCCACTGTCCGGCTGGCTGACGCGCGTCTTCTCGACGCGCTGGCTGTTTGCGTTTTCGGCTGCGGGCTTCACCGTTGCCAGCATGCTGTGCGGATTGGCCTGGAACATTGAGAGCATGATCGCCTTTCGCGCGCTGCAGGGAATGCTCGGCGCCTCTATGATCCCGACGGTCTTCACCTCGTCGTTCCACTATTTCGAGGGATCGCGGCGCGTCTACGCCGCGGCGGTCATCGGCTCGATCGCCTCGGTCGCTCCGACCATGGGACCGGTGATCGGCGGCTGGATTACCGATACGCTCGGCTGGCACTGGTTGTTCTACGTCAATCTCGTGCCGGGAACCGCCGTGGCCGTGCTGGTCGCGCTGCTGGTCAGGATCGACAAGCCGGACCTCGCGCTGCTCAGGGAAGCCGACTATCCGGGCATCGCGCTGATGGCAACCGCGCTCGGTACGCTCGAATATGTGCTCGAAGACGGCGCGCGGTGGAACTGGTTCGACGATTCCACGATTCGGGCGTGCAGCTTCATTTCCGCGGCCAGCCTTGTTCTCTTCCTGGCGCGAAGCCTGACCTTTCCAAGGCCGGTCGTCGATCTGCGCGCGTTCGGGAACCGGAACTTCGCCGTAGGCTGCTTCCAGTCCTTCGTCACGGGCGCTGCCATCTTCTCGCCGATCTACCTCACGCCCCTGTTTCTCGGCTATGTACGCGGCTACGACGCCTCGCAGATCGGGCTTGCGATTTTCTCGACCGGCGCGGCTTCGCTTGTGGGCGTGCCGGTCTATATCGCGCTCGCCAGACGCTTCGATACTCGCTGGCTGATGATGGCGGGCCTCGCCATGTTCGGCGCTTCCATGTGGGGGTTCGGCTTCATCACCAGCGATTGGAGCAGCGCGGAGCTCTTCCTGCCGCAGATTCTTCGCGGTTTTCCACAGGTGTTCGCCGTGGCACCGAGCGTGAATCTGGGGCTGGGGAGCCTGCCGCCCGAGCGGCTCAAATATGCGAGCGGCCTGTTCAACATGATGCGCAATCTGGGCGGCGCTGTCGGCATTGCGGTCTGCGGCGCCGTTCTGAACGGCCGGACCAATCTTCACTTCGAACGGATCGCTTCGCGCCTGACACAGGCGAACGACGCCATGGTGCAGTTTCTCGACTCCGCGGCCCGGCGTTACGGCGCGCTTCAGGGCGCGGTCGATTCGGGTCATGCCGCGGCGCTGCATCAGCTCTGGCGTCTTGCGTATCAGCAGGCGTCCACCATGGCCTATGCCGACGCCTTTCACGTGCTCATGTTTGGCTGCCTCGCGGCCGCGCTCGCCGCGCCCTTGATGAAAAAGATTCCGCAAACGCCGGCGGCCCCAGCGGCCGTCGCGCATTAAGTTGCTACTGTCGCGAGAAACCAGTCATCGAAAGGAGATCGTCATGATCCGCAAAGCGAAAGCCGTCTGGCACGGCGCAGGCCGCACCGGCAGCGGCAACCTGACCACCGATTCCGGCGTACTTGCCGAAACGCCCTATTCGTTCCGTACCCGTTTCGAGAACGAGAAAGGCACGAATCCGGAAGAGCTCATTGCTGCCGCACATGCGGGGTGTTTCACCATGGCGCTGGCCTTTCAACTGCAGAGCGCGGGCTTCACGCCGACGGAATTGAGCACCGAGGCGGCGGTCACGCTCGATCCGGAGGGGCAGGGGTTCCGCATCAGCCGTTCGGCGCTGACTTTGCGCGCCGAGGTGCCGAACCTCGACGCGGCGACCTTCGCCCGTCTGGCCGGCGACGCCGAAAAGAACTGCCCTGTTTCCAAATTGTTGAATGCCGAAATCACGCTCGACGCGAAGCTGAAGTGAGGAACAGCAGGACCCCTCACCCGCGCCCAAGTGGTCGAGAATCCTCGATTCGCATCCCTCTCCCACAAGGGGAGAGGGGATTCCACGCGTTGCACTGGCGCCGAAAAATCAGCGGGAAACTTCCCTCTCCCCTTGTGGGAGAGGGGCAGAGTACGGGGATCTTGAAGAGCCTGAGCGTGGGTGAGGGGTGAACAGCGCTACGCGCGTGAATTGAAACTCAACTAGCTCTACCCATCCGCCCTTGGAACGATCGACAACGTCTCGATGTGTGTTCCGCGCACGATTGTGATGCTGTTCGCGGCATTCGCCCGCTCGATGGTCAGAAGCCGGTGCAGATCGTCGACGCCGGTCACGACCTCGCTGTCGAAGGTCAGGACGATGTCGCCTGCAACGATACCCGATTCCTGCGCCGAGCTGCCCTTCACGACCTCGGAGACCATGATCGCATTGGCCGGGCGCTTCAGCGCCTTCGCCAGTCTCCGGTCGAGCGTGATCGTCTGTGCGGCGATGCCGATCCGCGCGCGGCGGACGCGACCGTCGCGCATCAGACGCGTCGCCACGTCGATCACCGTATCGATTCCGATGGCGAAGCAGATTCCCTGCGCGCCTCCGGCCATGGCCGTGTTGATGCCGATGACGCGCGCCTGCGCGTCGACGAGCGGCCCGCCGGAATTGCCGGGATTGAGCGGCGCGTCGGTTTGAATCACGCTGTCGATGCGCCGGCCCGAACGCGCGCGCAACGATCGTCCGAGCGCGCTGACGATACCCGCCGTGACGGTCGCCTGATAGCCGAGAGGGTTGCCGATGGCAATGACGAGCTGGCCAACGCGCAAGCTCGAAGAGCTGCCCAATGTCGCGTGTTCAAATCCGTCGCCGGAAAGGCGGAGCACCGCGACATCGGTTTCCGGATCATTGCCGACGGGCGTCGCCTCGTGCTCGCTTCCATCGGGCAGCGAAGCCACGAGCTTCGACGCGTTGGCGATGACGTGGCTATTCGTGAGAAGGTAGCCGTCTGGCGTGTAGAGCACGCCGGATCCCTGGCCGCCCCGGCGGCCATTGGCGCCGCGCCCATTGATGCTCGCCACCGTCGGTCCGACGCGCTCGAACGCCTGCGCGACGATCCGTGAATAGGGATCGAGCCCGTCCGCTTCGAAAACTTCGCCCATGTTCGCCAGATGCGGGGCAGTGGGTCGGGCGCCAACCCGGTCAAATGGCCGGGTCAAACCTCCCCATTCGTCCGATAGGAATCCAACCGGGAAATTTTCACTTTCCTCCCTATCTGAGAAAGGGAGATTTCCATGAACGATCGCAAGGATCCGTTGACGCAACTGTCGAAGGCGCTGGCCGAACGAGCGGACGAGGCGCGCTCGAGCGTCGCTGCGATTCAGGGCAAACATCACTCGTTGAGCGCTGTGGTTTGGCGCGACGACACTTTGGTGACGTCCGCGCAATCGCTGTCAAAGCGGGACTCCTATGAAATTGCCGCCGCGGGCGGAGAAAGTCGCACGGCGATATTGTCGGGAGCCGACCGGGCCACGAATATCGCGGCATTGAAGCTGTCGAAGCCGCTGAAAGCGAAGCCTCTGATCGGCCGAACGCTCCAGGTCGGCGAGCTGGTTGTGGCGTATGGCGCAGATCGCTCAGGCTCCGTTCGCGCACGGCTTGGCATTGCGAATGCCGTGGGCGACGCCTGGGTCTGCAGCTCCGGAGGCAGGATCGACAGCCGGATCGATCTCGATCTTCGTCTCGGCGCTTCCGAGGAAGGCGGCCCGGTCTTCGCCGCGGATGGCGGTTTTGTGGGCATGGGCACGTTCGGGCCGAGCGAGCGGGCGATCGCCATTCCGGCTGCCACGCTCGAGCGCGTCATCCCGGTTCTCCTGAGCGACGGTCATGTCGCACGAGGCTGGCTCGGCATCGCCTTGCAGCCCGTCGCCGTGCCGGAGACTTTCCGCGACGCGGCCGGTCAGTCCGGCGCATTGATGGCGATGTCGGTTGCGGCGGACGGGCCGGCGGCGAAAGCGGGCGTGCTCGCAGGCGATATCGTCCTCAGCGTGGACGGGCACGGAACCGAAAGAACTCGAACCGTGATGTCCTCGCTCGGTCCTGAAAGCGTCGGCCGCAAGGTGGATCTCAAGTTGATACGCGGTGGCGCCATTCAAACGCTGCCGCTCACCGTCGAGGCTCGCCCGAACGCATGAGCGCGGCGGCCAGGATGATTGCCGAGCGACCCCGCCTGCGCGTCGCGATCGTGTCGAACGATCCGCTGCGCCGGGCCGCGCTTGCGGGCATCCTCGCCGCTGCGGGATATTCTCTGGTCGCTATTATCGGCGACGCGGATGTCGTGCTCGCCGATGGTCCGGCCGAACGCGCGCGGCACGCCGCCGTCATCCGGTTGAGCGATTTCGACAGTGGCGACGTTCAAGGCGCACTGCCGGAAGACGCGACGGCGTTGCAGATCGAGGCCGCAATCGAAGCCGTCGCGGCGGGCCTCATGGTCCGCGCTCGAAGCACGACAGACTTCGATGTCGCCCCCGAGCCGAAACCCGAATTCCTGCTGACACCGCGGGAACTGGAAGTCCTTGCAGCCCTCGTCGAAGGATTGAGCAACAAGGCGATCGCGCGCAAACTCGATATCTCGCAGCACACGGTGAAGTTTCACGCCGAATCTCTGTATCGGAAGCTCGGCGTGCGCTCGCGCTCCCAGGCGGTGATCAAGGGGTTGACGACGATGTCGCGATCCCGGATCGACGTGTAGCGCCGAGGCATCCTTCAAAACGACGCTCTTCGATACTTGTTCAAGCGTGCGGGTCGCATGCGGCACAGCTGCACTTGCGGAAGGCAACTCGCCATAGCAACCTAGGCTGGTCTTGAGCTTTCGTCAGGACGGGTTTCGGCCGAGGGGCAGTTCGGCATGAAATCATGCGCCGCCTTGAGCAACCGCGTCGCGATCGCTGCGCTCGTGTTTTTGCTCGCAATGACGGAGGCGCCGCGCGTCGCGCACGCCGATTCCATTTTTGCGCCGGTTGGTCCGATCGGCGAGGGCGACCGCATCATCCTGGTCGATGCGCTTGTCATCATGCTCGCAATCGTCATTCCGACAATGGTGGCGACACTTGGCTTTGCGTGGTGGTATCGCGCCTCGAACACGCGCGCGGTCTACCGCCCCGATTTCACCTATTCCGGCAGGCTCGAACTCATCGTCTGGTCCATACCGACGCTGGTGATTTTCTTTCTTGGCGGGGTGATCTGGATCGGCAGCCACAGGCTCGATCCGTTTCAGCCGCTTTCCTCGACCGTCAAGCCGCTCGAAATCGAGGCCGTCGCCTTCGACTGGAAATGGCTCTTCATCTATCCCGGGCAGGGGATCGCGAGCGTCAACCGCCTTGTCATTCCGGTCGGGCGTCCGCTGCATTTCCGGATCACATCGGCGTCCGTATTCAACGCCTTCTTCGTGCCGCGGCTCGGCAGCATGATTTACGCGATGAACGGCATGGTCAGTCAGCTCGGTCTCGAGGCGGACAAACCGGGGACATATCCCGGCTTTTCCGCGCAATTCAGCGGCGACGGATTTCCCGACATGAGATTTGATTCCGTCGCGGTGCCGGCCGCGCAGTTCGCCGCCTGGGCCGCCGGCGTCAAGGGCGCGTCGCTCGATCGCACGAGCGTGGGCACGCTGCTCAAACAGAGCCGCGCGGTGGCGCCGTACACCTATCGCGGCGTGGACGCATCGCTCTTCGATGCCATTGCGTCGCGTCGTTTGGGTCCGGGTGAAGGTCCGGCGGGCGGGCCAGGCGGATCGGGCACGCAGAAAATCATGCCGCACGGGGCGCCGTAATGCTCGGCAAGCTCGGCTGGAACGCCATTCCCTTCGATCAGCCGATCCCGCTCGTCGCCGGCGCGGTCGTCATGCTGGTTCTTCTCGGGGTTTTCGCGTGGGTCGCGCTCAAAGGCTGGCTCCCCTATCTCTGGAACGAATGGATCACCAGCGTCGATCACAAGCACATCGGCATCATGTACGTCCTGCTCGGCCTCGTGATGCTGTTGCGTGGTTTCATCGACGCCATCATGATGCGATCGCAGCAGGCGCTCGCGTTCCACGCGCAGGGCTATCTTCCGCCCGGGCACTTTGACCAGGTGTTCTCTGCGCACGGCACGCTAATGATCCTGTTCGGCGCCATGCCGCTTGTCATCGGCATCATGAATTTCGTCGTGCCTCTGCAGCTCGGCGTGCGCGACGTGGCGTTCCCGACCCTGAACTCGGTGAGTTTCTGGCTGACCGCCACCGGTGCGCTGCTCGTCAACCTCTCGCTCGTCGTCGGCGAGTTCTCGCGCGTCGGCTGGCTTCCCTATCCGCCGCTGTCGGAGCTGCGCTATTCGCCCGGCGTCGGCGTCGATTACTATCTGTGGGCGGTGCAGATCTCGGGCATCGGCACGCTGCTCACCGGCATCAACTTCGTCACCACTATTCTCAAGATCCGCGCGCCAGGCATGACGTATCTGCGCATGCCGATGTTTTGCTGGACCGCGCTTGCCTCCTGTCTGCTCATCATCGCGGCGTTTCCGGTGCTCACGGCGAGCCTCGCGATGCTGACGCTCGACCGCTACCTCGGCTTCCACTTCTTCACCAACGAAGCGGGCGGCAACGCCATGATGTTCGTGAACCTCATCTGGGCCTGGGGTCACCCGGAGGTTTACATCCTGGTTCTGCCTGCCTTCGGCATCTATTCGGAAGTGATCTCCACCTTTTCGGGCAAGCCGCTGTTCGGCTACCGATCGATGGTGGCCGCCACGCTCTTCATCTGCATCGTTTCTTTCTGCGTTTGGCTGCACCACTTCTTCACCATGGGCGCGGGCGGCGACGTCAATGCGGTCTTCGGCATCGCGACCAGCATCATCGCCGTGGGCACCGGCGTTAAAATGTACAATTGGCTGTTCACGATGTATGGCGGCCGCGTCCGTTTCACCACGCCGATGCTGTGGTCGCTCGGCTTCATGACGACCTTCATCACGGGCGGCATGACTGGCGTGTTGCTCGCGGTTCCGCCCGCGGATTTTCTCCTGCACAACAGCCTGTTCCTAGTCGCGCATTTTCATCACGTGATCGTGGGCGGTGTGGTGTTCGCCGTCTTCGCGGCGCTTGCCTATTGGTGGCCGAAGGCTTTCGGATTCCGGCTGCACGAAGGCTGGGGAAAGGCCACGTTCTGGTTTGCGCTTGCCGGGTTCTACGTCACCTTCATGCCTCTTTACGTCGTCGGCGTGCTCGGCATGACGCGCCGCCTCCAGCATTACGACGTGGCGGAATGGCGTCCATGGATCCTGATATCCGCGCTCGGTGTGCTCATTCTCATTGGCGGCGTCGTTTGCCAGGTGGTTCAGCTCATCGTGAGCATCGCAGGCAGGAATGGGTCGCGCGATTTCACCGGCGATCCCTGGGACGGCCGCTCGCTCGAATGGGCCACGCCGTCGCCGCCGCCCGTGTTCAATTTCGCCGTTCTGCCCCAGGTCCAGGATGCGGAAGCCTTTTGGGACGTGAAGCGGCGCGCGCGCGACGCCGAAAGCCTCGGCCAGGAGCCACGCTACGAAGCGATCGAAATGCCGCGCAACTCTCCGACGGGGTTCGTCTGCGCGTTCTTCGCCACCATCGTCGGCTTTGCGCTTATCTGGCACATCTGGTGGCTGATGATTGTGGGCCTCATCGGCGCCTATGCGACGTTTGTCGTGTTCGCATGGCGCGATGTGCCGGAATATGAAATTTCGGCGGAGGAAGTGGCGCGAATCGATCGCGCCAACCGTGACGTCCGGCAGCAGGCGCTGGCAGGCGCACCCGCCTCGTGAGCGCTGCCGATTCCACCGCCGCTTTGTCCGATCCGTACCGCCTGGGCGGTCGCGGACCCAATCTGGCGCGCGGCCATGGCGGCGGCGGACCGGCGACGAAGCGCGTCGTCGTCGGCTACGGCTTCTGGCTGTTTCTCCTCTCCGACATCGTCATCTTCGCCTGCCTGTTCGCGGCCTACACGGTGCTCGCCGACGCAACGGCAGGGGGCCCTCGAGCGCGCGACATTTTCGACCTCAACCGCGTTGCGCTCGAAACCGCGTGCCTCCTCTCCTCGAGCTTTTTCTGCGGATTGGCATCGATCGCCGTCGCGCAGCGAAATCAGATTCTGACGCAGGCGGCGTTGACGGTAACGGGACTTCTCGGCCTCGCTTTCATCCTGCTCGAAGTCTCGGAATTCGCGAACCTCCACGCGCAGGGCTACGGTCCGTCGCGCAGTGCGTTCCTCACCGGTTTCTTCACGCTTGTCGGCTGCCATGGCGTCCACGTATCCGCCGGACTCTTGTGGCTCGGCACCATGATGGCCCAGATCTTCGCCAAGGGATTCCGCCCCGACATCGGCCGCCGCTTTCTCTGCTTCACCATGTTCTGGCATTTCCTCGATATCGTTTGGGTAGCGATTTTTTCGCTCGTCTATCTCGTGGGGACACGGCTATGACAATTGATACCGACCGCCATGCTCTTGAATTGCAGGAGGACGACAAGGGCGGCGCGAGCGACGAGCACAGCGCGCGGCTCTGGACCTATGTCATTGGGCTCGCGCTCGCCACACTCTTGACGCTCGCTTCCTTCTGGGTCGTGAAGACCGATCTCATCTACGGGCCCGGCATTCCCGTCGCTCTGGCGACGCTCGCAGTGGCGCAGATGGGAATCCATCTGGTTTTTTTCCTGCATCTCACCACCGCGCCCGACAACACCAACAACGTGCTCGCGCTCGCTTTCGGACTGCTGATCGTGGGCCTCGTCGTGTTCGGCTCCGTGTGGATCATGGCGAACCTCAATCACAATTTGATGCCGATGCAGCAGCTCATGCAGATGCAGCGGTAGTCCCGGGGTTCAGTGATAAGTGACACAGAAGAAGGTTTAACGCAGAGGACGCTGAGGCAGCGCATGCTTCGACAAGCTCAGCATGAGGGAATCCAGAATATTCCTCACCCTGAGCTTGTCGAAGGGCCCCGCGTCCCCTGCGCTGCCTCCGCGTACCCTGCGTTAAAGATTTTTTGCAATCCGAGTCACTCAACTTCGAAAGCGGCTGGTAGTTGAATTATTGGAGCGTGGATTCAAGCTGCTCGATCCAAGGCTCAGGCGTCCGGTATCAGATCGGCAAACCAGAATCTGTCCCGCAACACGATTTCGCCAAACGAAAACCCGATCGGGCGCCTGAAATCCGGTCCATCGAACACGAAGGTATGAAACTCGCCATTCTCGCCGCACGGATCGACGTCGCCTGGGAGTTCCGACAGGAATTGCTCGTCGAGCATCCGGCCCACGAACCGGCGGTCCAGTTTCGCGGGATCGACGCAGACCACGGCGGTCTTGAAGCCCAGCGCCAGGAAATCCCGAATCAGCCTGGCGGTGTCGCGGCCCCACAGCGGATAGATGCCTTTCATGTGATGCCGCGCCAGAAGCCGGTCACGATAAGCGCGGATGTCCGCAAGGAACAGGTCGCCGAAAACCACCGATTCAATTCCGCGACCGCGATACTGTGCAAACGCCGCGCCCATGCTTGCTTCGTATTCGTCGTTGGTCGCGCCCCTGGATATCTGAACCTGGCGCAGTGGCAGTCCAAGGCTCTCAGCCTGTTTTTCCAGGAGGACCCGGCGCACGCCATGCATGCTGATGCGGTCGAATTCCCGCGTCACCGTCGTGAGAAGCGCTTCCACGGGCCGCATCTTCCGAATCTCGTAAAGTGCCAGGCAGCTGTCCTTGCCGCCGCTCCATGACACGAGCACGGGCTTCTCGCTCGACGGCACTGATTGGTCACCACTCAAAACGGCCTCCGATTTCCAAGCCGGATTCTGCTTTCTTATGCTCTTCGGTGCCCGGAAGAACAAAATAGGCGCCCGACTCAGGGCTGTGAATTTGCCTGCAAGAGGTTCGCGCGGAGACGCGGAGCCGCGGAAGAAAATAAAGTTTGTCATGGCCCGGCGACGCGACAGCGGAGACCGGGCCACCCAGAAAACGAAATTTAGCGCGGCGCGGTATCACCTGGGTGGCCCGCTCTTCGGCGGGCCATGACAGTTATTTTTGGTTTTCCGCTCCGCGTGGCCATTCTTCGGGAAGGGAGCAGGCAAGGTTTGCGGACGTGCTTCCCTGCCATTGACTCGCACCATCCGGCCGGATTTCCTGCTCCGGCTGACGGGCGTCCCATAGTCGCTTGACGTTTCCTGAATCGGGGCAGGGTTCGCACTCAAGTGCGGCCAGACGGGAGATATTGATGGAATCCAGAGTGAAGCCGGCCGCCGGATCGTCGGAAACCACAAAAATCTTTTCCTACTTCGCGCCGCTGACGCTGCTCGTCTATCTCGTGCTGCCGCACGGATATCTCCTGGATTTCGCCACCTCGTACATGCTCAAGGACCAGTTGCACGCAAGTGCGACGCAGGTCTCGATGTTCCGGCTGCTGACGGCGATTCCCGTTTATCTCTCGGTGGTGTTCGGGCTGACACGCGATCTGTGGAGTCCGCTCGGACGCCGGGATCGCGGCTATTTCCTCGTCTTCGCGCCGATAACGGCCGCCGTGTTTGCCTGGATGGCCTATGCGCAGCTCACCTACACCGGCCTGTTCATCGGCATGTTTCTTGTCATGTTTTTCTTCCGCTTCGTTGCCGCCGGGCAGTGGGCGCTTCTGGCCCTGGTCGGGCAGGAAAAGCTTATGTCTGGCCGGTTGAGCGCCGTCTGGAATGTGTTCTCCAGCATTCCGTACATCGCAGGCGGGCTTGCATCGGGCTGGATTGCCGAACACCTGCCGCCCCATGAGACCTTCCTTCTCATGGCCGTTCTGTCGATGCTGATTTTCGTCTTTGCATTCTGGAAGCCCGACGCGGTGTTCGGTCATGCCTATGATCGCCCGCAGGCGAAGGGCTCCGATCTGGTGGGTGACATCAAGCGCCTGCTGCGCCATCGCGCGGTCTATCCGGCCGTGCTGATCATGTTCATGTTTCAGTTCGCGCCCGGCTCGAACACGCCGCTGCAATTCTATCTGACGAACCAGCTTCATGCGTCCGACGCGATATACACCGACTACTACGCGATTTTTGCGGCCGCCTTCATACCGATGTTCTTCGTCTACGGCTGGATCTGCAAGAAGATGTCGCTGCGGAGCCTGTTGTGGATCGGCACGATCATCACGGTGCCACAGATGATGCCGCTCGCGTTCATTCATTCGGCGCAGACCGCATTATGGCTTGCGCTTCCCATCAGCATGATGGGCGGAATTGCCGCCAGCGCTTATTACGATCTGGCGATGCGCTCCTGTCCGCCGGGCCTGCAGGGAGCGCTCATGATGATGGTCGACGGAGTCTACATGCTGTCCTATCGTGGCGGCGACATCGTCGGCGCACAGATCTACGCCAGCAGCGCGCGATACGGGTTCCTCTATTGCGCACTCGCGACCACGGCGGTTTATGCGCTGATACTGGCGGTCATTCCGTTCATTCCCAAAGACCTGATCGCCACCGCCGACGGCGAGGCAAATCCGGCCGTCGAAGCCGAGGTCCTGGCCGAGATCGGTCAGCCGGCGTAGGAATTGAACCGCCAAGACGCCAAGACGCCAAGGCGCTGGTGACTATTCACAAAGGCACGAGGGCACGAAGCATGTATTGCGCGCATTCGCGCGCGATTCCTTTCCCTGCGCTCCGTGTCTCTATGGTGGGCCTTCTTCCTTGGCGCCTTGGCGTCTTGGCGTTTCATCTTCTTCGCCGCGGTTCTCGCCCGGTGCGATGTTCCTGCAGGGGCTCTCTTCGATTCTTCTTCCGTCGCGCGGTATAGGTAGCGCGCGAGTGTAATGGCGGGATTGGCAGCGGCGCCACGATGACGGGCGAATTCTGGCTTCGAAATGCCGTCGACCGCGCGCGCGATCATGTGCGCGGAGGCGAGGCCGCCGGCCATGTCGTCAATGTCGTCACCTATGCCGACTTCCTCTGTCCCTATTGCCGGCGCCTGCGCGCGGTGCTCAGGCGGTTACGAGCGGCCCTGGGCGAGCGGTTCGCCTATATCTACCGGCATTTTCCGAACGAGCGCGCCCATCCCGGCGCGGAATTCGCGTCCCGCGCCTCCGAAGCGGCGGCCAACCAGGGCCGCTTCTGGGAAATGCACGACGCGCTTTACGACAGACACCCGCCATTGACGGAAGACGACATGCGCGAGCTGGCGCGGAAGATCGGCCTCGACATGACGCGCTTCGAGCGCGACGTGAACAGCCATGAAGTGCGCGCCCGCGTCGCCGAGGATCTCGCCGAGGCACGCGACAATGGCGTGACGGGCACGCCGACATTGTTCATTGACGGCCTTCGCTATGATGGCGCGTGGGATTTCTATTCCCTGCTGAACAAGCTCGAGCAGCCCGTCGCCGACCGCATTCAGCGTTCGGCGCGCGCATTCGCGAGCCTTCCTGCTTCGGGAGGCCTGGTCCTCATCCTCGCGGCCTTCGCGGCTCTGGCTGCGATCAATTCGCCGCTCGCGCCTTTTTATTCCGCGTTGATTCATGCGCCCTTCGGCATCGGACCGCCCGGCAGCCTTCTGTCGCTCAGCGTCGGCGACTGGTTTTCCGAAGGGCTGCTTTCGTTTTTCTTTCTTCTTGTCGGCCTCGAGGTGCGCCGCGAAATGAGCGTCGGCGCGCTGTCGGAGCGCAAGGCGGCGACGCTGCCGATCGTTGCTGCCATCGGAGGCACGATCGTACCCGCGTGCCTTTATCTCCTCGTCAATCGCGGCGCCGCCGCTTCCGGCTGGTCGGTCCCCACGGCGACCGGCCTTCCCTTCGCTCTCGCAATCCTCGCTTTGTTCGGCGATCGCATTTCGCCCAGCCTGCGCGTGTTCGTGGCGGCCTTCGCCGTTGTCGACGACATTATCTCGGTCGTGATTCTCGCGGTCTTCTATCCACGCAATTTCGAGATCGCATGGCTGGTCGGCGCGGCCGGCGCCGGCGCGCTCATGTATGCGCTGAACCGGTGGCGCGTCTATACGATCTGGCCCTATCTCGTCGCCGCAATCGCCGAATGGTTTTTCCTGCATTCTGCCGGCGTCGACGCGGCGCTCGCCGGCATTGCGCTTGCTGCATTCCTCCCGGCGAGGCCTTTTCCCAATCCCGCGCCGCTGCTCGCGCAGGCCGCGACCGCGCTTGCCGAGCTCGAGGCCGCCGAGAACGAGGCGCAGAGCGGCGACCTCGGCCTCGTACGCGAATGGGCGAGCCGAAATCTTTCGGCTGCGAGCGAGCGGCTGCTTTCGCCTGCAGACCGTATCGAGAAAGCTGTTGCGCCGTGGAGCACGTATTTCGTGCTTCCGCTTTTCGCGTTTTCTGCGACCGGTGTCGGCCTGCACGTCGATCTGTCGGCGCCCAATGTCGCCGGTGTATTTTGGGGAACGATTCTGGGGCAGGCGTTCGGCAAGCCGCTCGGCGTGTGCGCGAGCGCGTGGCTGGCGATCAGGACCAATGGCGCCAGCCTCGCAGAGGACATCGGGTTGCGCGCGTTCCTGGGCGCGGCCTTCCTCTGCGGCATCGGCGATACGGTGTCGCTGCTGTTCGCCGACGAGGCATTTCCGGCCAACGCGGATGCTGCCGCGGTGGCCAAGATCGGCGTCCTCATCGGATCGGTTCTCGCCGCTGCGCTCGGAGCATTGATCATTGGCCGCGGCTCCGCCGTCCCCCGCACCGCCGCGTAGCATCTGTCCGATGGTGACGGACGTGAAGGAAGGCTGAACGCAGAGGGCGCGAAGGCAGCGCAGAGGACGCAGAGGAATATCTCGCGCGCTTCGCGCAATCGTTATTCTGCGTCCTCCGCGCATCCTCTGCGTACCCTGCGTTAAAAAATGTCCGGACAGCGAATCGTGCGGTTCGAATTGCCACGAGGGGCACGCGCGGCTAGTGTGAAACACGACCCGGGTCGATATCCGGAAAATGGGGGACAACATGAGCAGCGCACCGATCGCAGAGTCTCACTTTCACGGCCGCCTGCGCGCGTCGTCGGGCAGATTGTTCTGGCTCGGTCTGGCGATGATCGTGCTGGGCATCGCCGCTATCGTCTTTCCGATCCTGTCCACTCTGGTGGCGGCCATTTTCGTCGGCTGGGTATTTTTGGTCTCCGGCGGATTCCTGCTGGTCGGCGCGTTTTCGATCCACGGCACCGGGCCGTTCTTCGGCGCGCTTTTGCTGAGCCTGCTGTCCATCGCCGGCGGTGTCTTTCTCCTGTTCAATCCGCTCGCGGGCGCCGTCGCGCTGACCCTGATGGTGGGCGTCCTCCTGATGTTGCAGGGCGCCTTCGAAATCTTCTTCGCCTTCGAAATGCGCCCGCACGCGGGTTGGGTAGGAATGCTGATTTCCGGATTGGCGAGCGTCGTCATGGCGATCCTGATCGCGGCCGCGTGGCCGCAGATTTCGCTGATCGTGCTGGGCATTCTCCTCGGCGTGAATCTGCTGACCACGGGCTTTGGCTATCTGATGGTCTCAAGGGCCCTGAAGCCGGCATAACTTCGCGCGAGCTTAACTTCGGGAAGCACATCGC
>DASXMF010000141.1:0-7574 GCA_036495845.1 Rhizomicrobium sp. | reverse complement strand
ATTGTGACAGCTTCGTTCGACAAGACCGCACGCATCTGGGACGCCGCTACGGGGAAACAGATATTGCTGATCGGCGGCCACACGGATGTGGTGGAGTCCGCCGCATTCTCTCCTGACGGCGGGCGCGTCGTCACAGCCTCGGACGACAAGACGGCGCGCCTCTGGGATGCCGCAACGGGAAAACAGATTGTGCTGTTCGGCGGGCATACGGACCTGGTCGACTCCGCAGCGTTCTCGCCCGATGGCAAGCGCATCGTCACGGCTTCGCTCGACAAGAGCGCACGCATTTGGGACGCCGCTACAGGCCGGCAGATCACAATGCTGGGCGGACACACGGACACTGTGGTATCCGCCGCCTTCTCGCCCGATGGCAGGCGCGTCGTCACAGCCTCGGTGGACAAGACCGCGCGCATCTGGGACGCCGCGACAGGAAGGCAGATCGTTTTGTTGGGCGGGCACAGCGGCGGAGTTCTATCGGCCGCGTTTTCCCCTGAAGGCAGGCGCGTCGTTACTGCTTCGTTCGATAAAACTGCGCGCATCTGGGACGCCGCAACGGGCAAACAGACCGTGCTCCTGAGTGGACACGCAGACACCGTGACGTCCGCCGCATTCTCGCCCGACGGCGGACGCATCGTCACTGCTTCGCTGGACAAGACCGCCCGCATCTGGGACGCCGCGAGTGGAAATCAGATCTTGCTGCTGAGCGGGCACTTGGATCAGGTGAACTCCGCTGCATTTGCGCCCGACGGCGGGCGCGTGGTCACAGCGTCCGACGATAGGACTGCCCGGATCTGGCAGGCGCATGCACCCGCACTCGAAATTCAGATTTCATGGACCCGGGCAGCACAGTCAGATCCGCTGACAAGCACGGAGAGATTTCAGTTTGGGCTGCTGGCACTTGGCGGTTCGCGCACCCAACAAAACAGGGCATTGTTTTCGCACGGGAAGGACGCCGACCAAGGTGAACCGAACGCACTCGCGCGCTTAGGCCGGCAAAACGACGGAGCGGCTCTCGCCGCGAAGATCCGATCAATGCGTGACGCGTTTCTGCTGAAGGCACTCGGCTACTACACCGCCGCCGCCGAACGCGCACAACAGGAGGGCTGGCCGGATGACGCGTGGAAGAACTGGCGCTACCGCCGCGCTTCGCTGGCCCGCATCCTGGCAGCCGACGATATGATGGGGCAGGTCGCCGACACCTACGACCGGGTCAAAATGAAATATGCACGGCAAACGTCCACGACGCTCGGCCGGCTTCGCAGGTGGCTAGGCATTTTGTGATCCCGAGAATTGCCACTGATGATCACGGCCTGCCATGCGCGGTGACGATCCCGCTGCGTGGGCGAGAGAGGCCGCTGGTGATGGGCGCCGCGATCCCCGCCGGATCAGCTTCGGGATTTGGAGGTGTTCAACGTTACGGCGGCGCGAACGAGAGTCTTGAACGCCTTCTCGTTGATCTTCCCGCCCTCTTGGACGTCGATGGCGCGCCTCGTGTTCCCCTCGAGACTGGAGTTGAAGAGGCGCGAAGGATCCTTCAGCGCCGCTCCCCTGGCGAAGGTCAGCTTGACGACGCTCTTGTAGGTCTCGCCCGTGCAGATGATTCCGTCATGCGACCACACCGGAACCCCCCGCCACTTCCACTCTTCGACGATTTCGGGATCGGCTTCCTTGATGAGAGCGCGCAGCCGGCCGAGCATCGTGCCGCGCCAGTCCCCGAGCTCTTCGATTCTGCCGTCTATCAGTTCGGAAGGAGATCTGCTGCTCTGTGATGCGCTCTTCTTCATGCCTGATTCTCCTTCCTGGTCCCGAGGCTTTGATATACAAATACGGCGACGGGAGTAACGCTCCCCAGCGAGATTTTGAACGGCTCCCATCGCCCTGTTCGCTACGATCTACCAGCGCGCCAGTTGAGTGATTTGAACGAGGTTGCCGCAGGTGTCGTTCACCTGGGCGATGGTCGATCCGGTCACCTCGGTCGGCGGCATGACGAACTCGGCTCCGCGCGCCTTGATGCGCTCGCACTCGCCCTTGATGTCGTCCGTAAAGAACATGGCCGCGGGCTGGTGCTGCTGGAACAGCGCTTGCTGATAGACCTTGGCCGCCGGGTTGTTGTTGAACGCGAGCTGCAGTTCGGTTCCATCCGGCTCGTCGGACGAGACCACGGTCAGCCAGCGAAACGGACCCTTGCTGAAATCGGCTTTCTTCGTAAAACCCAGCACTTCGGTGTAGAAGCGCAGAGCCTTTTCCTGGTCGTCCACGTACACGCTTGTCAACTTGATCTTCATCGGTATTCCTCCGTTGTAAGGTTAGCGCTGCTCTCTAGACAGCGCCGGGCTTGGCCACGTTCGGAGAGCTTTCGACGGTCCGCGCGAGGACCTCCTCCAGCTTTGCAAAAACCCGCCGCCACCCGCCCGCGGCGCCGCCATAGGCCTGCTTCCGGTCCGGCCCGAACCCCGACTGCTCCATGCGCAGGTGGGTCCCCGTGCTCGTCGGCGTGAGAGTCCAGGTGACGACGCCCTCGAGATCGAGTGCGTTCCATGTGTAGGACAGCGTCTTGTGCGGCTCGACCACCAGCACCAGACAGTCGACGACGATGTGCAGATCGGGCTTCGGGGTTCTTCGCAGATTGAAGCGGTGACCCACGACCGGCATGAACTCGTTTTCCATGAGCCACTCCTCGATCAGGTGCGGTTGGGTGAGCGCGCGCCAGATCTTTTCCGGCGGATACGGGAACTCTCGTTCGACGACGACTGAGCGCGTTTCGGTCGCTTGCTTGCTCATTGATCCATCCGTCTGAGCAGATCTTCGAGCTGATCGAACCGGCTCTGCCAGAACCCGGCCATCTGGCTCGTCCAGTCGATCAGCGGAGCCAGCGCACCGAGCTGGGCGCTGTAATGCGTCTCGCGGCCCTCATGACGGTCGCGCACCAGCCGGGCGCGCTTCAGAATCCTCAAATGCTTGGAGACGGCCGGTTGCGAAACCCCGGCCCGGGCGGTCAATGCCCCGACCGTCTTCTCTCCTTCGCGGCACAGCCGTTCGAAGAGAGCCCGCCTGGTCGGATCGGCGAGCGTTCTGAAGATCACGTCATGGGTGTTCGGCATCGGAGATCGATAACCCGTTGGCTATTGATGTACGTATAACCATCGAGATATATGTTTGTCAAGCGGCAGAGGTGGAGAGGAACGCAAGGAATTTTCACAATAAAGCAGTGAGGCGGTGAGAAGAAGTTAGCGCGCCGGAGGCGCGCAAAAGTTCTCACTGTCTCGCTGCCTCATTGTGGGCTTTGGCGTTCCTCCCCCACGAGGTGCGGGGGAGGAAAACACAAAGCGGCTTACTGCTGCTGAGGTCTGGGCACTGCGACAAAGGCGGAGACCACGCCGGTGTTCGGATCAAGCGCCTCGCCGGTGATGCGGCCCGCATCGTTGATCTCCTGCGCGTCGATCAGCACGAGCGACGTACCCGGCGCGACAAGAGAGTTCAGATCGGTCATCACTCCGTTCTGCCAGATGAAGGCGTGGCTGGAGGGAAAGGATACACCGACCACCTGGTCCTTGTCGTTGATGCCGAGACCCTCGCTGATGGAGTCGCCCGCAAGCAGACCAAGGTCCTGGATTCCGGTCTTGGGAGTCCAGAAGAAGGCGTGGAAATTCGGCGAATTGCCGCCGTCGCCCGGCAGGTCCGAGAAACCGGTGACGTGACCATTGTCGGCGACGTCCATCGGCGTGTTCCAGGCGATGCCGCCCAGGCTTCCCAGATCGGTCGCGCTTCCGTTTTGCCACATCACCATGTGCGCGGCGCTCAATCCGCCGATGGCGTTGGAGCAGATGCCGGAAATACCGACGGCCTGACCTCGATTGTTGATGGCCGTCGCTGCGCTGTCGGGATCGCCTTCGATCGGGGAAAGCACGCCCGGCTGTCCCGTTTTCGGATCCCACAGCACCGCTTCGAACTGAAGCACCTGCGGTGCGTTGCAGGTGGGATCGTGGATCGTATTCTCGGCCCAGCCCACTACCTGTCCGCGGCTGTTGATGCCGGTGGCAAATCCGTTGTCGCCGCCGAGCGTGGGCAGCGCCGTCATCTTACCGTTCGCGTAGACGAAGCCCAGGCACACATCGCCGGTTGGCGGCGCGATGTAGAAGACCGCGAGCGCGCAGCTCCAGGTTTCGCCGAGCGGCTGCGGCGTGGACGTCTCCGCTACTCCCGCCATCGCGCCCGGTTCGTTGCGATTGGGCCAGGCGATCGCGCTGTTGGGTCCGCCGAGCGTTCCCAGATCCAGCGGCGTCGTGCCGCTGCGCCAGCGAACTGCGTGCATGATGGTGTCTCCCGGCAGCGAATCGAACCCGGCCACCACGCCGTTGTTGGTGATGCTCGAGCCCTGGCCGTAGGCTCCGCCGAGCGGATTGCCGAGACTGGTGACGTCGTAGACGATTTTGGGCGCCGCGTGCGCATGCATGGCCGCGCCCATCAGGCAGAGCGCCGCCATGGCGCAAATTGCCGATTTCATGTGGTCCTCCTCGTTGAACCCCTCTTGATGAGGACGATAGGTCCGATTGCGGGCGAGGGCTGGACGTTTGCGGACATCCATGCAGCGAGAACAAGGTCCGAAAACGTCCGGTCGCACGCCCCCGAAATCGCGTAGTATTCCGGCGCATGAAAGAATCCGAACTCGATTGGCGCATCTGTCAGCGGGCGCGGCTGTCGCGCGATCCGCGCTTCGACGGCAAGTTTTTCATCGGCGTGCGCGGCAGCGGCGTCTATTGCCGCCCGATCTGTCCGGCGCCAACGGCGAAAGAGAAGAATTGCCGCTATTACGCGAGCGCCGCCGCGGCACAGGAAGCGGGCTATCGCCCGTGTCTGCGCTGCCGGCCGGAATCCTCGCCGGGCACGCCCGCCTGGGCGGGAACCTCGACAACGGTGTCGCGCGCGTTGCGCCTGATCCACGAGATGGGCCCCGACGATGGCGGCATGGAAGCGCTGGCTGCGCGGCTGGGTGTCGGCTCGCGCCATCTGCGCCGGCTGTTTCTGCGCCATCTGGGCGCCACGCCGCACGCAGTGGCGCAGACGCGGCGCATGGATTTCGCCAAGAAGCTGATCGACGAAACCAGCCTGCCGATGACGGAGCTCGCGATCGCCGCGGGCTTCGGCTCCGTGCGCCGCTTCAACGCGCAAATCCGCAAGACCTATCACCGCACGCCGACGCAGATCCGCGCCATCGCGCGGAAGAAACTTCTCTCCGCCGAGAACGAATATGAATTCCGTCTGCGTTTCCGCCCGCCCTATGGCTGGAACGGCATGCTGGCTTTCCTCGAGGAGCGCGCCGTCGACTGCATCGAAAAGGTGGAAAACGGCGTCTACCGTCGCACCATCCAGGTCAATGAGAGCACCGGTTCCTTCGACGTCTCGCTCGACGAGAAAAAACTGAGCTTGATCGCGCGCATCCGCTTCGACGATCCGCGCGCGCTGTTCTTCATTGTCGAGCGCATTCGCGCGATGTTCGATCTCAACGCCGATTGGGCCGCGATTGAGAAGGGACTGGCCGTCGACAAACGGCTCGCGAGGCGCCTGAAGGGCGAGCCGGGCCTGCGCGTTCCCGGCTGCTGGAACGGTTTCGAGTTGGCCGTGCGAGCACTTCTCGGCTGTGCCGCCGGTACGGCCGAAGCGAAAGCTCTCATCGGCCGGCTGGTGCGCGCATTCGGACAGCCGCTCGCCTTCGGCAATGGCCTGACGCACGTCTTTCCCGAGTCCGCGGCGCTCGCGTGCGCCGATCTAGCAGGCGCAGGCCTCGGCCCGGACTCTGCAAGCGCTATTCGCGTACTCGCCCAGGCCGCCCATGACGGCACCATTTCCTTCGAGGCCGTTTCCGATTCTACGAAACTGCTCGCGCGTCTGCGCGCCATCGCCGGCATGAACGCCCATACGGCGCATTATGTGGCGATGCGCGCGCTGGGCGAACCCGATGCGTTTCCTTTCGCCATCGCCGACGCGCGGCGCGCGGAATCGTGGCGCCCGTGGCGGGCCTACGCGGCGATGTATCTGTGGAAAGAATTCCCGGCGCCGATGCCGAAGAAGGCGCGAGAATCGTTGCGGGCGGCGCAACGCAAATCCGGAGTTGCGCCGCACCCGCTGTCCCTGTCCACTTGATCCGTGTACGGATTTAATTTAAAATTGCATATGACTCTCGCGCGCTTTTCAACAAAAAAGCGCGTCATTTCTGTGCGCAGTTTCTTGTTCGACGCTGTCGTTCGTACTAGAATTTTCCCCCAGCGTGACAAGTCCCTTGACCGAGCGGGAGGGCTTCGCAGATGAGCGGCACCAGAGAAAAAATCAATTTCAACAATCCGGACCAAAACTACTATGGTAACTACTATTTTGGCTATGGATACGGTGGCATGAATTGGGTGGATGTTTTTGCATTCACGAAGGTACAGATTGAAAAGGCAGAACAGGAACTGGGCTGGTGCGACACGGGATACCAGAACGCCCTGCACGGCAAGGGCGCAGCGTTCATGCCCGGATTCGACTACATCCAGTCCTATGGCGGCACCGAAACCTTCAATCTGAAAAGCGCATTCCTGGCAGCCGCATGGGAAGGGCAGCAAAACCTTGAAATCAACACGTATAAGAGCGGCGTGCTCGTTGGCAGCGACGTCATCACTGTGCACCAAACGGGCGGCACCTATCGGTTCTCCGGTGCCATGTTCAGGCATATTACCGGAGTGGCGTTCGTCTATGACGGCGGCGCCACCGGCGGGAGCACCTGCACCTATGGCTCACCGACCTACGCGCCGCAGATGGCGATGGACAATCTCAAGGTCGTATTCAACGGCGGTATCCCCGGTGCCCATTCCGCTCCGAAAAACCATCATCCGCACATTGCGGCCGCACTCGCCGGTGCGGGGCACATGAATGTGCACGGGGATGTGGGCGCGCATGACAGCAACACGGGGCCGCCGCATCATGCGGGCAGCGCATACCATGGCGAGCTGTTGTCACTCCCGGATCACGACCCGGACGGACTGACGAACCAGTTCCACCTGCCGGCGGTCGAGCATTTCGGCTGACAAGCGAGAACAGATGCGGCCGGACGCCGGAACGCCCGTCTGGGCGCCCGGCCGCCATCCCCGGCCCCCTGTGACGCGCTCATGCTAGCGGTGCCGGATAAACGAACCGTTAGAAAATGGATTCACCAAGCGACCCCGCGGTGCGAATTTCGCCCTGATACGCGTTGTCGCGTTCCGCGCGATCGAGGAGCCATGCACGCGCGTCGCGATTTCCGGCGTTGGCCGCCATTCCCATCCGCTTCATGGCAAACTCTTCATCCTTGCCGACGCCGAACCCCGCCCCGGTCCCCCGATTAAACCGGGGGAAGGGTGACGTTCGCCCGCTCGCTTCAGGTGGCGGTCGTACCAGTCGAGAATGCGCGTGAACATGTCGATGTTGAATGCGCCGCTTTTCGGCGAATGGCCTTCGCCGGGATAGAGGACCATCTCCGTTTCCACGCCGAAATGCTTGAGCGCGCGATAGAGACCCTTGGACTGCCCCACGGGATTGTTCGCATCGTCGATGCCGTCGAG
>DASXMF010000140.1:0-12575 GCA_036495845.1 Rhizomicrobium sp. | reverse complement strand
CCGCCGATCAGCAATATCTGTTTCCCCGTTGCGGCGTCCCAGATGCGGGCGGTCTTGTCTAACGATGCCGTGACGACGCGCGTGCCGTCGCGGGAGAAGGCGGAAGATGTCAATGTATCCGCGTGTCCGCTCAAAATCACGATCTGACGACCCATCGCGGTGTCCCAGATGCGTGCGGTCTTGTCGAACGAAGCCGTGACGACGCGCCTGCCGTCGGGCGAGAAGGCGGCGGACTCCACGAGGTCCGAGTGCCCGCTCAGCAACAGAATCTGTTTTCCGGTCGCGGCGTCCCAGATGCGTGCGGTCTTGTCGAACGAAGCTGTCACAATCCTTGTGCCATCGGGCGAGAACGCGGCGGACTCCACCACATCGGTGTGTCCGCCAAGCAGCATGATCTGTTTTCCCGTCGCCACATCCCAGATGCGCGCGGTCTTGTCGAACGAGGCCGTGACCACGCGCCGGCCATCAGGCGAAAACTCGGCGGACGACATCAGTCCGGAGTTCCCTCCGAGAAGCATGATCTGCTTTCCGGTTTCAGCGTTCCAGATGCGGACGGTCTTGTCTGCCGAAGCTGTGACCACGCGCCTGCCGTCGGGAGAAAACGCGGCGGATGCCACCACGTCCGTGTGGCCGCTCAGCACGATGGTCTGCCGTCCCTTCGAGGCATCCCAGATGCGCGCGGTCTTATCTGCCGACGCGGTCACGATACGCTTGCCGTCAGGCGAGAAAACGGCTGACTCGACCACATCCATGTGCCCGCCGAGAAGCGCGATCTGCTCTCCGGTTGCAGCATCCCAGATGCGGGCGGTTTTGTCTGCCGAGGCCGTGACGACGCGCTTGCCGTCGGGCGAGAATGCTGCCGATCTCACCGGCTCCGCATGTCCGCCGAGCACCAGTGTCTGCGTTCCCGTCGCGGCGTCCCATATGCGGGCGGTCTTGTCCAACGATGCGGTGAGGACGCGCGCGCCGTCGCGCGAGTAGACCGCGGTCACAACATAGCCGGCATGACCTGAAAGCACCGCGAGCAGACGGTCACGCGCACGTGCCTCCTGAAAAACGCTGATGGCGGCAGGATCGAAGGATTGGTTCGTCCGGTGTCGCGACAGCACCTCGAGAAGGATGGCCGTGGAAACGGGCACATCGGCCTTCTCGAGGCGATCCGCAGCCGTTTGCGTCAGCAACCGCGACTGCGCTTGGAGAGTTTGATCGCGCTGATATTCGGCTTCATGCTGCTTCTGAAAGGCAAACCATGCCGAGCCAGCCGCCAGCAGCGCAAGCAAGGCCATCGCTGCTGCTACGGCCTGATACACCCGCGCGCGGCGGCGCGCTGCCTGTTCCTCGCGCCGTCTCAACGCGTCGTAGCCGATGCCTAGAAGACCTGCGAGCAGTTTGAGCTTTGCATTGTTCCTGCCGTCACCCTGGCTGCGCGCGTCGGCGGCGAGCGGCTCTACGCGCTCGTTTGTGAGCGCGCCTCCGGAACCGATGCGAAAGCGGAGAGCGGCGGGAAAACATTCTCGTGCCGGACCGCTCCCCGGGCGGGCCGCGGCGTCGGGCTCGCCGTCGACAATCAGTGCCAGGATGCGATTCTCGCGTCCGAGCCGCTTGAAGGCGAGAATCTCTTCGTTCACCCAGCGCGACGAGGCGGCATCGGGCGAGCAGATCACGATCAGATACGCCGATTGTTCCAGTGCGATCTTGATCTGCTCATTGAGATCGGATGAGGACGAAAGTTCCTCCCGGTCGCGAAATATCGGAAACAGCCTGGCAGGCACGCGTCCGTCGCGGCCCTCGCTTCCGACGAGATGCTTTGGAACGCGATAATTCTCGAGCGCACGATGGATCCAGTCGCCCCATTTGCGGTCCCTGTGGCTGTAACTGACGAACGCGCGATATGCGAAAGCTCCCGGCATGAAGATCTCGAGTGAGTTCTCTACCCCAGCATGAAGTAGCACGAATTCAACGGCGCCGGGATCCGAGAGCCCCTCATCATCCGGGCATGGCGAGTTCGCGGCTTTCCGCCGCGAGCCGCCATGTCGCGACGTCGCCAAGCATCACGTCGCTCGCTTCATGGGCGCGGTCGCGCAACGATTCGAAATCCGACGAACCCTTTTGGAGTGCGGACGCTAGCGCGCTCAATTGCCCTCTCATGCGGCCGGATCGCTTCGCCGCACCTTCGAAATCGCCAATCAGGCGAATGCCGTAGCTTGCCGAGGCAAGGGCGGGAAAACTCGCGGATGCCAGAATGATCCAGCGGCTCATTTCTGCCGTGGCGGTAAAGAGATGGAACGCTTTGCCGGCGAACGTGCCCGCTGCGAGGATGAGCGCGGCGACGAAGAGAATTTGTCCCGCCATGGCGAGGCGGTCGTGCAGACGCTGAAATCGCCGCGCCGTCGTTTCGTGGTAGGCGGCCTGGCCGCTCACGAGCTTGCGCAAGGCGGCCAGCGCTGAGGCGAGGGCCTCATCGTCCAGCCGGCCGCCGCGCAGCCCTGCCTCGCGCGACACGGCGCGGACATACCATGCCGGCCATGTGGTCGCTGCGCCGAACGGACCGGGAGCGCGCGTCGCGAGCGTGTGCATCGGCGCCGCCGCGCGCAGACGCTCGGCAACTTCGCGGGATTCGATCCATCGATGGTGCCATCGACGCGAGTGACCGATGAAGGCATTGAGGACCAGGAAGAACACCAGCACCAGCTCGATGGCGCTGAGGGGATAGGCGAGTGACATCACGCCGACGAGAACGGCGACGGCGGAAACCAGAAAATTCGTAATCATCGCGCTGCGAAAGACCTGGGCGAAACGTGCCGCGACGGAATCGGCCCATCCAAATGCCGCGCCGATCGCGGACTGGGCGGAGCCAAACTCGCTCAGCGCGTTTGCGAGTTTTTCCGGTTGCGGCGACAGGATATCGCCGAGCCGCGGCCAGCGCACACCAAGCAGGAGCATGAGGAGCGGATATTCGACGCTTGCCGTCACCCACCTTCGACGCTCGGCCAGGTAACGGTCGAGGCCGTCTCGCTCGACCGGATTCTGCGGCGGCCGGATTTGCGCTTCGATGGCCGCCGCAAGCGCGCTCTCCAAAGTCGCAGCAGGATGATCCTCGATACGCAGGGGCGCGGTGTGGCGATCGCCGAGTCCGCGCCAATGCAGTCGCGGCGGAGCGCTGCCGGACACGTCCACGCGAACGACGGGCATGCCCCGCCGGCCGGCTTCGGCGACGAGTTCGACCGTCCCGCCGCGGCCACGCGCCGCGCCGCCGTCCCACGCCGCGACGAGAATGTCCGCCATGTCGAGCACAACAAGGCCTGCAGCTTCGTAAGATCTGCCCTCATGCGCGCGATTGCCGCCCAGCTCGAGCACGGTGCACGCCCGGCTCAGCAATCCGCGGAACGAGGCTTTCGAATCGTGGCTTTCGAAGTCCTTTTCGTATTCCTCGGCCACGAAGGGGAGCGGTGTTTCCAGATCGAAGCCGAGAACGATCGCCGATTTTGCCGCCATCCTGTCGGTGCCTTCGGCGAGTGCCGTGACAAGCGCGAGCCTCGGCGCAGATTCTGCAAAGCAATCGGTGTAGCGCCCGTAAGCCGAGAGCGCTTCGGCGCGGATGGCCGCGAGCGTCTCGGCAATCTCCCGCGCGATACGCGGTTGCATTCCTTCCGGCAGGCGGTCCGGGCGATGTCCGATGACGCCGACGGAAAGCACAAAGCGCGGTCTGGGGGGATGTGGTGTCGTCATCGTTGGCGATACGGCCGCACCGTGTGGGCACGCATGGGGATTCCCCTTCTTCGCGCCATTCTGATCTGGAGACGGAGCGCGAGTCCACACAATTGGAATGCGAACGATCGACCAGCAGAATGTGTCTCGACAGCGGCTCACGCGCGCCGGCCCCGGGGTGCCGGGGCCGGTTGGCACGATTGCTCAATCAACGGACGTCGCGCCGCCCGTTGTCGTGGTCGCGGAGATTGTCGCGGTCGCGTATCTGGCCGCGATCGTGATCGAAGCGTTCGCGCACGACGACGTCGCGTCCGCCTGCGAAGCGGTCGGGGCGAACCCAAGTCGCGCCGTAATAGGCGGGTTCGGCATAGGCCGGCGCGAAGCAGTAGGCCGGGCGCCAGCGCAGCGGGCGATAGCACGCATTGGGCGCGCCATATCCGACGCCCACACCCGGCACGCCGATCGATACGCCGACGATTGCGGCGTTGGCAGGTGCGGTGGCCAAAAGTGCCGTGCCGTCCATCATCGCGGCGCCGAGTGCGATTTTTGCGATTCTGTTCATGTCTCGTCTCCTTTGGTTTGACCCATTTGCGTTTCGTCGCGAGTTGCCCCCGATTCGATCGGTGAGGGGCTCGGCGGTTACGCAGGAGAGATATGGGCGAGGGCGTTGAACCCGTCCTGAAACGGAGGTTCATTCAGCGTTCAATGTTGTAACAAAGTCTGTCGTGGCGCCTTGTCCGGCGTGCGCCGCGACATATCGGCGACCGAGGAACGAAACATCTCACGCCGATGTGTTCGCGCCCTCAATCTCTGGAAAGCTCGCACACCCAGTTTACCTCCCAGTTCTTGCCGCCATCCGCGGAGAAGGATTGCTCCATCCGCGCAGTTCTCGGAGACAGGTTCGTCCATACGTAGCGCACGATGATGGCGCGCCCCTTGAAATCTTCCTGATCGAAGAATTCGCCGCGTCTGCCGGTAAACTGGCCGACCTCCGGAGGCGTCAGGACCTGGCCGTTGTCGAGATCGAGGCCGTAGATGCTCCATTGGTGCGACGCCGGATTGTACACCCTGAGCGTCTGCGCCTTGATGTGGAGCGTCCTGTCGACGCTCTCGACTTCGAACTGTTCGAGATTGGCGCTGGTGTCGAGGAGTTTCCGGTGATTTGAAATTCCCGTGTACTCGATCCAGCGGTTCGAGCCCACGAGACGATCGGGAAGGCGCCAGACGTGCGCCTTCCAGTTGCCGATCAGAAAATCGAAATCGTGCGCGCCGTCATGCTTCATGAAGGAGGCGGGCGGCGCGACATTGGGCGCCACGTCCGAAGGCGTGGTCTGTGCGGCGGCGGCCGATGCCAGACCCGCGCCGATCAGAGCGGCGCAAATTGCGGTAAACCTCATCGCGATTTTCTCCAGTGAGTTTTTGCGTGCGCAAACCTTAGCCGTGCAAACATGACAGCGAGTGTCATGTATTATCGCGTGGACAAAATAATTCGCTCCCCTGTCGCCGAAAGTTCATTTCATCCGGCCGGGAAGGAAATGCGATATTGGCGCCAACGCAACGCACGAAACGCGAGAAACACATGACGGCAAAAAATAGTCTGCACAATCCGGTGACCCGGGACCTCGAACGGCCCGTGTTTTCGCAACCCTCGCCGACCGAGGATCCAAAGACATTCAGGATCAAGCACGCACCGGACACCGACGCCTACAATGCGATCTCGCAACTCAACAGGCAGCACAAGCTCGCGGCCATGCCGTTTCCGCCGCCGCGCGGAGGCATCGAACCGCAATTGACGCTCGGCCAGGTGCTGGGCGACATCGACGCATCCTCGAATGCGGTGGCCAAAGCGGCGCGCGACCAGATCGCGAAAATCGAAAACGCAGGACAGATCGTATTTCACTCGTTGGGCGATTGCGGCAGCACGAAGGGACCCACCTCGCAAAACGTCGTGGTCGACAAGCTCCTCGGAGATTTCAAGGAGAGCGAGGATTCGGAGATTCCCCAGTTCCACTTCCTTCTCGGCGACATCGTCTACAGCTTCGGCGAGCCGCAATATTACTATGATCAGTTTTACGAACCGTATCGCGATTATCCCGCGCCGATCCTCGCCGCGGCGGGCAACCATGACGGCATGATCTCGCCGCTCGCAGGCGCCAAAAGCCTCGAAGCCTATCTGCGCAATTTCTGTTCGGAGAGTTTTGCGGTCACTCCCGAGGCGGGTGGGCTCTCGCGGACGGCGCAAATTCAGCCGGGCGTCTTCTTCACCTTCGAAGCGCCTTTCGTGCGCATCGTCACGCTATACAGCAATACGCTGGAAGATCCGGGCGTGATCGCGGACGACACCATCGGAGACTCTCAATTGACCTTCCTCGAAGCGGCGCTGAACCGGATCGGACAGGAGAACTATGCGGGCGCCGTGCTGTTCGCCGACCACCATCCGCCCTATACCGCCGGCCGTCACGGCTGGAGCGTCGACCTGCAAACGCAGATCGACAGGATTTGCGCCAAAACCGGAGTGTGGCCGCACGCCTTCCTCTCCGGTCACGCCCATAATTATCAGCGGTTCACGCGCACGCGGAGTGCCGATGAGACGCAGATTCCCTACGTCGTCTGCGGCAATGGCGGCCATAACCATCAAGCGTTGTCGAAATCCGGCGGCCATACGATTCGCGCGCCGCAAATCATTCAACCGGCAAGCGATGGCAATGATCTCATTGTGCTCGAGAATTACGACGATCAGGATTACGGTTATCTGCGCGTGATCGTCAGCAGCACGTCGCTACGCATCGAATATCATCCGGCGAGCGACGGCACCTGGACCAAGGCGCCGGACGATTCGGTAACTGTGGATCTCCAGTCGCGCCAGCTCGTGCACTACCAGGCCAAAGATCTCGGCCATCCGGAAGCGGCCACCAAAGTGCGCAAGGCGCGGAGCAATGCGCGTTAGCCGCGGCGAACTGTGCCTGCCCCTCCCCCGCGCAAGAGCGGGGGAGGAGAGTGCATGGCGCACTTCTCCCGATTTTTCCTCCTCCAATTTATTGGGGGAGGTGGCGAGCGTCCAGGCGCAAGCCTGGGCGCGAGACGGAGGAGACCGGAATAATACGGGGACAATATTAAGCCTTACGGCACAAATCTCCAGGTCGTTCCGTTGCCGCGCCAAATTCGTAGAGCACGCGGTCACAGCGTTCTCAGCGCCCTGCCTGCTGCGTCTCGCCCAGAAGCGCGCTCGCCTGGTCGAGTCGCTCGCGATAGGCGTTGAGCACGCCGGCGGTGAGCGTGATGTAGCGCACGGCATCGTCGAAGCGCTCCTGCTCGATGGCTTCGCGCACGCCGGGCAGCGTCTTTGTGCCGTAGCCGGTCAGCGTTCCCGGCGCGTAGATGAGGTTCTTGAACCATGGCCGTCCCGGCAACCCCACATCCGCGGTCAGCGTCTGATCGATGCTCTGCATCAGCGCCTCGAGCCGCGCGAGGCGATCGGCGGAAAGCGCCGAGCCGTGGCGGGCGAGTGCATCGTCGTAAGTCCCGGCGCTCTTCGAGAGGCGCGCGACGGCGGAATCGAGCGGAGAGAAATCGAAGGAAGGAACGGGCTTGAGCGCGGTGGGCGCGCCGGAGGGTTTCGTCGGATCGGCGTCGAGCGCGAAGGCATGATCGCGCAGGAGCGCGGCCTGCTTCCCGGCCTTCTCGCGCTGGTCGGTCGCGAGTTTCTTCACCTCCTTCAGGTCTTGCGCGATCTCACTCGCGAAGTCGGACGCATGCTGCAACGGCAGATCGGAATCGGCCGCCATGAGCACGACCCGCCCCACCGTTTTGGCCAGCAGGGAATCGTAGACGAAGCCCGGATCCACGAAGCGGCTGTGATGCTCGAAGGTGTCGTAGCGCGAATGGTAGACGCCATTCGACTTGCCCTCGTCGGCATATTCGAGGTTGAGCACGGGAATGCCCAGATGGTTGACGAAGCTGCCGTAGTCGGAGCCCGAGCCCGTCGCGTCGATGGGCAGATCGCGGGCAGGATCGGCCGCAAAAGCTGCCACCGCTTTGGCGTGATCCTTGTCCTCGCTGTGTGAATCGAAAGCCGCGAGCCTCAGATGGGCGCGGATGCGCTCGCCCACGGAGACACTCTTCTCGGGATCGATCACGTTCCGCGTTACTGCATCAGCCAGCCCCTCGAAATCCTGGGTACCTTCGACCGCAAGAACGCCGCGATGATTGGTATCAGAGTTGATGTAGAGGACGGCCTTCTGCTTCAGCTCGTCGGCATGGGTTTCCACCCATTCCGTCGAGCCGATCAGCCCGGGCTCCTCGCCATCCCAGCTCGTGTAGACGATGCTGCGTCTGGGCCGCCAGCCCTGGGCCGCGAGAGCACCGATCGCTTTGGCTTCCGCGAGCAGCGCCACCTGGCCCGACAAGGGGTCGCTCGCGCCGAACACCCAGCCGTCATGATGATTGCCGCGGATCACCCATTCGTCGGGCAGCGTTCTGCCCCTGAGCGTCGCGATCACGTCGTAGACCGGCTTCAGGCTCCAGTCGGATTTGACCGAGAGATGGACCGTCTCGCCGCCCGGCCCGACGCGATAGGTGATCGGCAGCGCGCCGCGCCATGATTCCGGCGCCGCCTGGCCGCCGATGGAAGCAAGCAGCACCTGCGCATCGGCATAGGAGATGGGCAGCGCGGGGATTTTGAGGATCACGGGACTTTCGGAGATCGCAAGCCGTTTCGCGTCCTTCGTCGCGCCCACGCCCGGCGTCAGCGGATCGCCCTCGAACTGATAATCCTCGACCGAACCGCGCTGGATGCCGTGCGGCGGGCGCATCGGACCCGAAGGATAGGCCGCGTCCAGTCCATAGCCGTCGTCCTGCGGATCGGAATAGACGATGCAACCGATCGCGCCGTGCTCCTGGGCAAGCTTGGGCTTCAGTCCCCGCCAGCCATGACCATAGCGGGCGATGACGATGCGCCCCTTGACCGGCACGCCCAGCCGCTCGAGCGTGTCGTAATCCTCCTTCATGCCGTAGTTCACATAGACGAGCTCGCCCTTCACATCGCCGTCGCCCTGATAGGCGAAATAAGCTGGCAGAGCGGGTTGCTTGGCGCGCGCGCTGGTGTCGCCGGGGATCGGCGGCTCCTGCAGCGTCGCCTTGAAACGGGGCGGCGAAACCATCTCGAGGGCTTCATGGATTGGCGTCGGATAGAGCGCGTCGAAGGATTCGATATGCGCGTCCCAGCCCCAGGATTTGAACTGCGCCAGGATCCATTCGGCATTCGCCCTGTCGTGCGGCGAGCCGACATGATTGGGCTCGGCAGCGAGAAGCTTCATCCAGTCCCGCAAATCGCTAGGGTGGATGGCCGTATCGAAGCGCTGCAAAAGCGTGGCGTCCTCGGAGCCCGCCGCGTCGACCGTTGGCGATGCAACCAGAAGGCAGCCCGTTGTGGCAAGAAGCAGAGTGCGAAGCATGAGGCCTCTCATGGTAAAACGTCGCCCCATGGCGGGACGATAGCACATCACCGCCTGACGGAGAGGCCCGGGCAAAAATCAGCGCGCGATGTGATCGGATTGGATCGGTGGCGATGGAGCGCTCTCAACCTTCGCCGCGACGCTCCTGCGGGAGCACGTCGCGGCGAAGGCGGCACGTAGTGTTACGGCGACACCTGGAAGACCGTGCCGTTGAAAAATGCGCCGCCGCCGGCTGTCGTGCCGTAGATCGCGCCCTTGACGTTGGTCAGGCCGGCCGCGGGGTTGAGGCCGTCGGTGCCGCCCTGGAAGGCGTACACCACGGATTCGACTCCTGTCGGCGTCAACGAGAATACCGTGCCGCAGCCGTAACCGCTGCAGACCGTCGTGCTGCCGCCGGAATAGGTGACACCATAGAGAGTGCCGCTGACATTGATCAGGCTGCCCTGCGGATCGGACCCGTCGTTGCCGCCCTTGAACGCATACAATGTCTTGAATGAACCACCCGGCTTCAGCGCAAACACCGTGCCGACATGGTTCTTGCCGTAGAGACTCGTGCCGTAGAGTTTTCTGTTGGCATAGACGAGGGAAGACTCCGGGTAGGCTCCGTCGCTGCCATTCTTGAACGAATATATTGTGTTCTTGACGCCGGCCGTGGTCAGCGAAAACACCGTGCCATAGACGAAACTGGCGCCACCCGTATAGGTGGTGCCGTACAGTGTGCCGCCGACATTGGTAAGGCCACCTATGGGATTGGCGCCATCGGTGCCGCCCTTGAAGGCATACAGCACGCTTTCGACGCCGCCAGGCGTTATGGCGAATACCGTGCCATACCCATTTGCGCCGCCGCCGTAATAGGTGGTCCCGTACAGGGTCCCGTTGATGTCAACAAGCCCGGCGGTGGGATTGGCGCCGTCGTTGCCGCCCTGGAACTGATACAGCATGGTCTCGACACCCGTGGGCGTCACGCCGAACACGGTGCCGCAGCCGCCACTGCACGCGGTCGATCCGCCATATTGGGTCGTGCCATAATACGTGCCGCCGACATTGATCACAGGCGCCTTGGGCCCCACTCCGTCGTTAGGGCTGCCGTTGAAGGAATAGACGAGTTTCTCCACTCCGGCGGTGGAAACCTTGAAAAGCGCGCCTGCGCTATGTGCGCCTCCGCCGACGGTGGTCCCATAGAGCGAACTGTGCATGGTCATGCTGGCCGCGGGACCGCTTCCGTCGCCGCCCGTCCCGAAGGAATAGAGCACGGTGTGCGTTCCGGCATGGGCGGCCGGAGCAAGAAGGCTGGCTGCGCAGGCGCCCGCCAGGGCGGTGCGGCGCATCAGGTCAAAAGTCAAGGACATCGCAATCCCTCTCTTGATTCATTTCCCACAAGGCACATCCCTCCCCCTCGGCACGGCGAAAGGCGGGGCAACACCACTACGCCAGCGCGATTAAAGTTCTGTTGCTTTAAGCCCGGATTGTCGCGCTACCCGCCCGCATCACGCGCAGCGCAGCCGCCGGCGAATTGGCGCGCAGACATGTTCGTGGAATACCGCGGCTGGTCATTCATGAGGCCACCATCGCAATGATGTGACTTGCAAAGCGCAGGCGCCTTCCGCGACAGTCCGCGCGTCCATGATGGGGAGGATCGCGATGCGATGGACGGGTTTGAGGGGTCTCGCAGCTTGCAGCGCAGTTTTTCTGTGTGCGTCCGCTGCGCCCGCCGCGGACTATTCCGCAATGGCGCCACTCGATCAGTACATGATGGACCGCTCCGACGAGATCGCGATGGCGAAGAGTGCGGCGCCGCCATCCATCGCCGACAAGGCAAGCGTTTTGGTGCTGACGCGCCACGGCTATGAAACCGCGGTCAAAGGCAGCAACGGTTTCGTCTGCGCGGTCGAGCGGGGATGGATGTCGCAATACGACTTTCCACAATTCTGGAATCCGCATATGCGTGGGCCGCTGTGCTACAATCCGGCGGCGGTACGCACCATCCTGCCTTACACGATCAGGCGTACGGAGCTGGTGCTCGCAGGGCGCTCCAAATCCGGGATCGACGCTCAGATCAAGGACGGCATCGAAAAACGCACATTGCCGCGTCTCGAGCCCGGCGCGTTGACCTACATGATGTCAAAGCAGGGTTATCTCAACGACAAAGCGCACAACTGGGTGCCGCATCTGATGTTCTATTTTCCGCGCGCGGAGGGCGCCAGCTGGGGCGCGGATCTTTCCAGCTCGCCGGTTATGCTGAACCCGCAATACCAGAATTCGTCGGAAGCGATCAGCGTCATCATGGTGCCGGTGACGCATTGGTCCGATGGCACGCCCGCGCCGGACATGCGGTAAGCCTGCAGGATGCGTACATGCTGCGCCGCGCGCAGCGCGAGCCGCAGCGAAAGGGACGGAGAGGGCCGCCAATCGTTTGGGCGTGAATTCCCACGCCGTTCAGTTGACGCGCGTGCCGTCGAGAAATCTGCTTCCGTAAGGGTTGCCATTTGAGTCCGCGACCATTGCAGCGACGGGTCAATGGTCGCGGACCGAAAAGTTACTGCTTGACTGACGGGTTCGCCACGAGAAGGCGCAGCGGCGTAAGCGGGCCGACCGCAATGTACTCGTGATCCATCAGATGTTCTTCAGCCAGCGGCAATGCTTCCATGATCGATCGCGCTTCTGTGGTGTCTTTCGTGTTCAGCAGGAAGACGGCTCCCCGACCGTCTTCGCGCGCGTACCATTCGCGGATTTTCCCGTCGAGATAGAGTAGAACCGTGGCGCGTATCTCGGCGGGCATGATGGCCATGACCTGGTCGCGCGTCACACCGGACTTTGCCTTCAACAGCACAAACACGCCGGTGGTTGTCGAAGTAGATGTTGGAGTTTGGGACTGATCTGTCATTGCAGGGTTCCTCCAGGGGTTGGCTTTTGCAAGTCCTCGCTCGAGCCTGGCGACCGAGGACGCCAGTCGGATATGCAACTGCTTCCCGAGAGCGGCTATCGGCGACAACATTGACGGGCTGTGAAGCAGCACTTCACAGTCTGCGCTCGACGGCGTGAGCGTCCCATCACAAAAAGCGGAGTGCGGGATCGATGGATCACTTGCGGCTGGTGTGTGCGGCGGCGCGCCTGTAACATCCGGACGCTCAGGAAAACGGAAAGACGATCATGACGAGGGGTTCCCCGACATCGCGGTACATCGCTGTGGCCTCATGCATGTTCCTGGCGGGCGTAAGCGTCGCGCATGCGGCGCGCGACGCCACTGTTCGGGAAAAAATCGTATTGAGCTTCGACGGAAAGGACGGAAACCTGCCCAATGCCGGCCTTGTCGCCGATGCGAAGGGCAATCTCTACGGAACCACATCCTACAATGGCGGCGCCAACGGGTACGGCAATGTCTTCGAACTGTCCCACACGAAGAGCGGCTGGAAG
>DASXMF010000139.1:0-1915 GCA_036495845.1 Rhizomicrobium sp. | reverse complement strand
GGTGGCGTGGGCGTTCGAATTTGGCGAAGACGGGCGCGGACGGCTGCTTACCGGAGATTCGTCGATCGACCTCATGCACGGGCAGCGATTTGTGTGGGTGCACTTGATCTTGGGAAACGCGCGGACGCGCGAGTGGATCGCGGCGCAGGCGGCCCTGACTCCCGAGGCGTGCGAGGTGTTTTTATCCAAGGATCGCCATCCGCGGCTGCACTGGGCTGGCGAAGCCCTGTGGGGAACACTCCACGATCTCCGGCACGAAGACCAAACGGCGGGAATGGAGGCGACGGATCTGCGTTTCGCCTTGTGGCCGCAGTTCCTCCTGACGGCGCGCCACCACGCAGCGCGCTCGGCTATGGCGGTGAAAGACCAGGCGGAAAAGGGCGCAACCTTCGAAGATAGCGCGGCGCTGTTCGAACGCCTGCTTATCGCCGCCGCTGACTCGATCGGCGAGGCCACGCAAGAGAGCGCCAGCGAGCTGGATCGTATCGAAGACCGCATTTTGTCCGAAGCGGTGGGCGATGAAAGCGCAGCGCTCTTGCGGTTGCGAAGAGGCATTTCTCGCCAGGAGCGACTGGTTCAAGCCGCCCATAGCGTGCTGGTGCAACTCGAACAAAACCGCGGAGAGAGCGTCCTTCAGACGTATCGCGACCTCGGCTCGAGGGTGCGGCAGCGGGTCGACGCTTTCGCGGCTGACCTCCATCTGCAGGCCGATCGCGCGCGGCTTCTGCAGGAGGAAATGGCGGCGCAGCTTGCGACCGCGACCAATCGGAACCTCTTCGCGCTCACGGTCGTGACGACCGTGCTGCTGCCCCCGGCCTTCGTGACCGGTTATTTCGGCATGAACACCAAAAACCTGCCGTTCAGCGACTCGGACTACGGAACACTGTACGCCACGATTCTCTGCCTACTCGCGGCGGGCGTCGTCTATTTGCTAATCCGTCGTTACAGGACTGTCTCTTGAAGCAGGGTTGCCTCGGAAGTTTGCTCGCCCCGTTAGGCGCGCTTCATGCCACCTGAAACCAGGCCTACCCCGGCGACGCGATGTTCGGGGATCCCCGCCCGATCACGGGATTGGTGAAATCGTCCCTGGTCTGACCGCTCGACTCGACGTTTCAGTCAGACAGCACCGCCGCCGTCTCCAGATCGACGTCCGGAGGCTTCGCTTCGTCAACAACGATCGGTCCGAATAGCCCATGTCCTTGCTGGCCTGGATCGGTTAGGCCTGCGTGCGGTAGCTAAAGATTGAAGCGTGCATCTGGGGGGATGAAGCGGATTTCGGCGCTCGCACCGGATTTAAGCTTTTCCCGGGTGAGGCCGCCTATTCCGGCAGCCGAGTTCGAGGCGCGTAAGCCAGGAAGGCTCAGCGTGGTCGGGTCCAGGAGCCTGTTCGCGAGCCTCAACCTCAACTCGTCGCCTTGTCGGACCCGGATAAGCGGGCCGGGAACTACCCAGTCATAGGCGTAAACGGCGGCCGGCTCAGCTGCGTGCGGGGCCAGTTGAAGCCTCGCGGGCGCGGCTTCGAAATTGAGAATACCGCCTGCTGCCCGTGCGTGGGGGTCCCCTCGCGCCCTGTCGGTGAGGCGCCAAACGGCTGCTGCAAGGCCGCAGCTCAAAACGGCTCCACGGGTGGGGGTGACGCCATTCTGTCCCATTTTAGCGCGCGGCGCGCGGCGCCGAATATGCTGACAAGGGATTTCCGGCAACAAGGGCCGTCCCATGCGTAAGGCCGCCATATTCGTTGGTTGTGCCGGCATGTGCGTCGCGATCAGCAGATTTCTCTTGGCACAGCTCTTCCTAACCGAGCGGGTCGACGGCGCAATCGGCCTTCTTCTCGCGACCGGGCTTTTCACCATCGCCATCGCCGCTGTTGTGCGTAAATGAACCGATGGGCCGGGCAGGTCAGTTTTTTATGGCG
>DASXMF010000138.1:0-13794 GCA_036495845.1 Rhizomicrobium sp. | reverse complement strand
ATCGTTTGCGTCGGCAATCTGACCGTGGGCGGCTCCGGCAAGACGCCGATCGCCATGGCGCTCGCCCAACTGTTGCAGGCGAAGGGCGTTCCAGTCGCACTTCTGAGCCGGGGTTATCGGGGAAAATTCTCCGGCGCAGTGTGTGTCGACCCGAAATTACACGATTCACACTTCGTCGGGGACGAGGCTCTGCTGTTGGCGCGGGTCGCACCCACCATAGTCGCGAGCGACCGCGAGGCGGGTGCACGTTTCGCGGAGAATCAAGGCGCACGCATCATCGTCATGGATGACGGTCATCAAAATTTTGCGCTGGCAAAAGATCTATCGATTGTTGTGGTCGAGGGCGAACGAGCATTCGGCAACGGAAAGATCTTGCCCGCGGGGCCCCTGCGCGAACCGGTACGGCAAGGCCTTGCGCGCGCTGACGTAGTGATGCTGACGGGTTTCGGTAGCCCTGCGCTTCCGGGGTTTACCGGTGTCGTATGTCGCGCAAACCTCATACCCGATCGCCGGCTTGACGGCACACGTGTCGTCGCATTCACCGGAATCGCGCGGCCAATGAAGTTTTTCGAGACACTGGCGGGTGCGGGCGCGGATGTTATCGAACGTCACGACTTTGGGGATCACCATGCCTTTACGCGGAACGAAATTGCGATGGTCAAAGAGGCAGCGAGGCGCGCGAATGCGACATTGATAACCACGGATAAGGATCTTGTTCGCTTGAGCGATGAGGATCGAGAAGGAATCGACGTGCTGCGTGTGCAGGCGCACCTTTTCGACATGCCCGTAATTGAGCGATTAATGGATCCTTTGCTCCGCAAGGTGCGCGGCGAAAAATGAGCCGATCGCGCGAAGGGATCAGATACAGGCTGGCGACGGCGCGGTATGTTGTCGAAGCTGCGGGCTTCTTCCTTGTCATGGGTCTGTTCCGTCTGCTTCCGCTTGACGCCGCGTCTGCCATGGGCGGGTGGCTCGGACGAACAATCCTCTATCGCTCCTATCTGAGCGGGCGCGCTCGCGCCAATCTCGTCGCGGCCTGTCCGGAGATGCCGAGGGCCGCTCGCGAGAAAATCATCCGTGAAATGTGGGACAATCTGGGGCGCACGATTTCGGAATTCGCGCATCTGGCAGAATTTTCGATGAAGGGCGACCGCCCGCGCATTGACGTCGCGTGCCTCGAGCACGTCGAGACTGCGGTCGCGAGCGGAAAGGGGATCATTTTCATCTCGGGACATTTTGCCAATTGGGAGGTGATATCGCTCGCCGCCGCGCAATACGGCCTCGAGGGCGCCGCGGTCTATCGGCCCGTGAACAACCCCTTCGTCGACCGCTGGATGGTGCGCCAGCGCCGAGCCCACGGGCCCTCTGAGCAGATCGCCAAAGGCATGCACGGCACAAGGCGCATCTTTACTCTGCTCAGGGCCGGCAAAGCGATTTACATGCTTGTCGACCAGAAGACCAACGAGGGGTTGGCCGCGCCGTTCTTCGGCCGCGATGCGATGACCACTCCTGCGCCGGCCGCGCTCGCGCTCAAGCTCGGAGCAATCCTGCTGCCAATATCGAACGAACGCCTTCGAGGCGCGCGCTTCCGCATGACCGCGCATTGTCCAATTTCCTTTTCTCCGAGCGGCGACTATGCGCGCGACGTGCTCGCGCTGACAGTTCGAATCAATGAGACCATTGAGGCGATCGTCCAGCGCAACCCGTCACAATGGTTGTGGATTCACCGCCGCTGGCCGAAACCTGGAGATAAACCGCGGTCACGCCGCGGAATTGAAGCTCAAGCCTTTGCGGATGCAGACGCTCGCGAGGCGTGACGGATCGGTCGCCGTTTGAAGTCAAATTTGTTCAAAGATCGCCGCGCGTTCGAAGGCTTATTTTGTCAGCGTGAAAACAACCCCGCCGCGGTCTACACCACCACCCGCTGTGCCGAATAGGGTGCCTCTTTGAACCTTTGGGTCCCATATCAGATCCTCGGAATTCGCTCCGTCATTTCCTCCGGTAAAGGAATGCAAGTTTTTTTCTTTGCCATCAGGCGCAAGTTTGAAAACAACACCGCATCCAGAACCTCCGCATCCGTTCATGCCGTACAATGGCGCGGTTCCATAGAGATTGCCCGTCTGGTCCTCGAGCAAATCACCGAGCGGATTGCCACCATCACTTCCGCCCGTGAAGGTATACAGCACGGTCTCCGCGCCACTCGGAAAAATCTCGAAGACCACACCGCAACCCGCACCTCCACAGCCCTGGTTTCCGCCTTCAAATGTCGTTCCAAAAACATTGCCTGCTTGGTCCAGCAATACTTTCGAGAGAGGCACAACGCCGTCGCTTCCGCCTTTGAAGGAATAAACCACCTTCTCAGTTCCGTCGGGCGCAAGCTCAAATACCGTACCAAGGGCGTTTGCGCCGCCTAAAATCGTCGTTCCGTAGAGATTGCCCGCAGGATCGATCGTCAGATCGGCCTCGGGTCCGGCGCCATCGAAGCCGCTGCCGAAGGTGTGCACGACAATTTCCGTGCCATCCGGTGCAATCTTGAAAACCACGCCGTTAGCGAATCCGTTTCCTCCGGAGAACGTCGTGCCGTAGAGATCACCGTCACTGCCCCTAATCAGACCGCCGATCGGCATTCCGCCGTCACTTCCGCCCGTAAAGGAATGTAGGACCATTTCGCTGCCATTGGCCTTGATTTCATACACGACCCCGTTGTTGTTGTTGCCGCCCGCTTGGGTCACACCAAAAAGGTTGCCGTTCTTGTCCAGAACCAGTCCCCCTCTCAGTCCGTCGCCATCAGCACAATTTGTCTGGATGCAGAATGAATACAGCACCGTTTCCTGCCCATTGGGAACGAGCTTGAACGCCGTGCCCCCACCACTGGTGCTGCCATTTGCGCTGCCCTGAATCGTCGTCCCGTAGAGATTGCCCGACCCGTCGTGAACAATCTCATCAGGTCCAACTCCATCGCCGCGCTGGGCCCCGAATGCGTAGAGAACGGTGTACGTACTGCCCCTTGCTGGCTTACCCGAAACGACGCCACCAAACGCGACTGCAATTGTCAAAAAGACAACGGCAACGCCAATAGTTGCTGAACGGATACTTTGAGATTGCTGCAAGGTCGTGCTCCCTCCAATATTTCGAAACCGAAGTCTTCGTCAACGTCACCCCTTCGCCGGCGCGGGCGTGCGCGTGGAGCGCGAGGGGTCGAGCCGCATCTGAAACCAATTGAGGCCCCAGTGCAGATGCGGGCCCGTTGCACGGCCTGTCATGCCGACCTGCCCGATGATCTGTCCTCGCGCGACAGTGTCTCCGACCTTCACCATCTGCTTGCTCTGGTGAAGATACGACGTCGTCACGCCATGGCCGTGATCGAGGATCGTCAATCCGCCCTCGAGATAGAAATCCGGCCCCGCCAGTGCGACGCGAGCACGAGCGGGCGCCGCTATCGGCGTGCCGGTCGGCGCCGCGATATCGATGCCCATGTGTGGCTGCATCGGCTTGCCGTTGAGAATTCGCAGGCTGCCGAACGGTCCGCTGATGATCCCACCTATCGGCCACTCGAATTTCTCCGCAAAGCCTTCCAGATCGCTGTCGGCAGCGTGCGCAGCGGCAATCATCGCGACCTCGCGCTGGCGACGCTCCCGAGTTTGGGGCGGAACCGTCACCAGCTTTTCGGGCAATCCGGTAATGCGTTGAACCTCATACTGGCGTTCGACAGGTTGTACGGCGTGAATCTCGTGAACCCCATCGGCATAGCGTACGTCAAGCTCACCCGATTTCGTTTGGTCGTAGGCAAGGCCGAAGACAAAACTGCCCGCCGGCGCCAGGCGAAGCGGCGCTCCATCGAGCGTGATGCGCGCGCTCGCTTCGCTCTTGCCGAGAACCAGACTTCCCTGCTCCAGGGAACCGCTGAGCGCAAGGCGCGGTGTCTGGGCAAACGCGGCGGGTGAAAGCGAGGCAAAGGCTGCCGACAGAGCGAGGAACTCGCGCCGTGCAATCATTTAGGCGTCAGCCCGCGCTCCTGGAAGCGTTTGAGTGCGATTTGGGGGCTCGCGTAGGCTTCCTGGAGATCCACGCTCCAGTAACGCAACGCTTCTACGGGAATCTGCGCGCCCGTGACCGCGCAAACAACGAACGAGCCCGGCTTCACGACGCGGTATTCGCCATCGAGATATTCGAGCTCGGCGAGACCCTCGGGGCGAAAATCACGTTCCATCTGGTTCATCGCGCAATGTTACGTCGATCCCGGCACCGAAAACAATTTCTCATCTGGAGGGCGGCGCGCATGCCCGTCAGAACAGATCGCCCTGCCCCGGCTTGCGTCGCAACGCCGCGGGAGCCGGCGTGGGACCTTGAGCTCTTGCGCCGACTGTCGCGTCCGCGAAGACGAGTGCGAGCACCTCGCCGGGCGCGATCGCCGCGGCACGCCGGCGAATGGCGCCGTCTGCGCCGCGGACGAGTGCAAATCCGCGTTCGAGCACGGAGCGATAGCTCACGCTGTCGAGAAGCCGCGTGCAGGAGTTGAGCCTGTCGCGTCTCGCGCGCAGCGCCAGCAGGTGAGTTCGAGCGAGACGCCCGGCAAGCGCGGCCTCACGCTCGCGTCCGGCTTCGATCCGGCCGGATACAACGCCCGGCCTGAGCGGCGCGGTTGTCTCGACGAAGTTGCGACGGTGCGCCTGCAAATTGCGGCTGAGCCCGTGGCCAAGCCTGTCGGCTGCGAGATCGAACCGCTGGCGCGTCTGCGCGAAAAGCTGGTCGGCGCGAGGGAGCAACCGGACCGTTGCCTGCAAGTTCCGCCGCCGATCATCGAGACCACGCGTGAAGCATCTCAGATTGCGTCTTTCGAAATCGAGCGCCTGCGCGAGAAGCTCCGTTCGCACAGGCGCCGCCATCTCGGCAGCCGCGCTGGGCGTTGGGGCCCGGCGATCGGCAGCAAAATCAATGAGGGTCGTGTCCGTTTCGTGTCCTACCGCCGAGATCAGCGGGATCGCACTCTCGGCAACCGCGCGCACCACGATCTCCTCGTTGAACGCCATCAGATCTTCGAGCGAGCCCCCGCCTCGCGCTACGATCAGAAGATCCGGCCGGGGCACCTCGCCTCCCGCCGCGAGTTCGTTGAAGCCGCGGATCGCAGCCGCGACCTCGACAGCCGCGCGCTCCCCCTGTACCGCGACCGGCCACAGGAGCACGCGGAGCGGAAAACGCTCATCCAACCGATGCATGATATCGCGGATCACCGCGCCGGTCGGCGAAGTGACAACACCAATGACATCCGGCAGGTACGGCAGCGCCTTCTTGCGGCTCTCCGCGAAAAGACCCTCTGCGGCCAGCCGCTTCTTCCGCTCCTCGAGCACCGCCATCAGCGCACCGAGGCCCGCCAGCTCCATCCGCTCGACGACGAGCTGATAACGCGACGAACCGGGATACGTAGAAACCCGCCCGGTGCAGACGACCTCCAGCCCCTGCTCGGGCTTCAGTCCAAGTGTTCGCACCGTTCCGCGCCAGACGACGGCGTTCAAAACCGCCTTGTCGTCCTTCAAATCGAAATAGACGTGACCCGAAGAATGGAATTTGAGGCCGCCGATTTCACCCCGCACACGCACGAACGGAAATGCGCTCTCGACAGTCCGCTTGAGTGCGGCCGCGATTTCGCTGACGCTGAATTCGGGCAGATTCGTCCGTGTCTCCGGTTCCGACATGAATCGGAATGATATAGGAACGGAGGATAATTCCACCCCTCCCCTTTAGGGGGGTCGATGTAGCGGTGACGACTGGTGAATATTCTTCTGATCGGCTCGGGAGGACGCGAACATGCGCTGGCGTGGGCGCTGGCCGCGAGCCCGATCGTCTCCAGACTCTATTGCGCACCAGGGAACGCGGGCATTGCGGAGGTGGCCCAATGCGTGCCGATACAAGTGGGAGATCTCGAGCGATTGGTGACCTTTGCCAGAGAAAAGGAAATCTCCTTCGTCGTTATCGGACCTGAAGCACCTTTGGTGGCCGGACTTTGGGACCGGCTTGAAGCGGCCGGTATCAAGGCGCTCGGACCTTCCGCGCGTGCCGCCCAGCTCGAAGGCTCGAAGGGCTTTCTGAAGGAGTTCTGTCGCGAACAGGGCATTCCCACGGCCGAATTCGCACGCTTCCACGACCGGGAATCAGCGATCGCCCACGCTGCGACACGTCCCTGTCCGCTCGTGGTCAAGGCGGACGGCCTGGCGCAGGGCAAAGGCGTCATCATCGCGAAATCTCATGATGAATCGCGCGAGGCAATCTCCGAACTCTGGGCAAACTATGGGCCAGGAGTCGTCATTGAAGATTTCCTTGAGGGCGAAGAAGCTAGCCTGTTCATTCTGACGGACGGAAAACACATTCTTCCCCTCGCGGGCGCGGAAGATCACAAGCGCGCCTTCGACGGCGACACGGGTCCAAATACCGGCGGCATGGGTGCGTTCAGCCCGTCCACCCTGCTGAACCGCTCCGTCCTCAATAAGGCGCTCGAGAGCATCATCGAACCGACCATTGCGGCCATGGCCCGGCGTGGAACGCCCTATATGGGCGTTCTCTATGCCGGATTGATGGTCAAGGACGGAGAGCCGAAGCTCGTCGAATACAATTGCCGCTTCGGCGATCCCGAGTGTCAAGTGTTGATGATGCGACTCAAATCAGATTTGGCAACTGCTCTTGTTGCAGCGCGCGACGCGGAACTTGCCCATCTCGACCTGCGATGGCGAGACGACGCCGCGCTCGCCGTGGTGATGGCGGCACAGGGCTATCCCGGACCATACGCGAAGGGTTCCGAGATTCGCAGCATTAAGGAAGCGGACAAAATCGAAGGCGTGCAGATTTTTCACGCCGCCACCGAACGACGCGACGGAAAGCTCTACGCCGCGGGCGGACGAGTCCTCGATGTCGCCGCGCTCGGGCGTGATCTCGCGGAAGCGCAACACCGTGCCTATCAAGCGGTCGATCGCATCGATTGGCCGCAAGGGTTCTGTCGGAGAGACATCGGCGAGCGAGCGCGTGGGAGAACACCGCGGTGAACGCGCCGGACGATCGCCAGAAACGGTTTTCCGGAACGAAGGATGTTGCCCAGGCCTATCGCTTCGACGAAGCGAGGCTTGTGGAATATCTCTCCGGGCAGATCGATGGCTTTACGGCACCGCTGAGGGTGCGTCAGTTCAAGGGCGGTCAGTCGAATCCAACCTACAAGCTCGAGACTTCGAATCGATCCTATGTCTTGCGGCGAAAGCCACCCGGCAAACTCCTGCCGTCCGCGCACGCCGTCGATCGCGAATACCGGATTATCGCAGCGCTTCATCCCACCGGCTTTCCGGTCGCCCGACCCTACGTGTTGTGCGAAAACGAGTCAGTGATAGGCACAAGTTTTTATGTGATGGACTATGTCGAGGGGCGAATCTTCTGGGGGCCGCTCCTGCCGGGCCTCGCCAGCGACGAACGTTCCGCAATCTACGACGCGATGAACGCGACCCTCGCGCGCCTGCACATGCTGGACTTCGAAAAGCTCGGCGTTGCCGGCTTCGGCAAACAGGGAAACTACATCGCGCGGCAGATTGCGCGCTGGACCAAGCAATACCTCGCCTCGCAAACCGACACGATCGCGGAAATGGACAGGCTGATCGCCTGGTTGCCCGACCATTTGCCTCTCGAGGAACGCAGCTGCATCGTTCACGGCGATTTTCGGCTCGACAATCTAATCCTGCATCCCACAAGGCCGGAGATTTTGGCGGTGCTGGATTGGGAACTGTCCACGATTGGCGATCCGCTCGCCGATTTCACCTACCATCTCATGCAATGGCAAATGCCGCCTGAAGTCTCGACCAGCGGCAGCGGCAGCCTGCTCGACGTCGATCTGGCCGTCCTGGGCATTCCAAACATGGATGACTACGTTTCCGCGTATTGTCTCCGTACGGGTCGCACGACCGCACCCGGCATGAATTACTACGCAGCCTATAATTTCTTCCGGCTCGCCGCCATTCTGCAGGGAATCGTCGGGCGTGTGCGCGATGGAACGGCTGCGAATGAAAACGCCGCCCAGAATTCCGCAAGCGTTCGCCCGCTGGCCGAACGCGGCTGGCATTTCGCACGGCTCGCCGGCGCGGCTGGGTAGAGCGCGCTGCAATTGTAGCTGCCCCCTCCGCCCCGGATTTTAGCGTCCGGCCGCGCTTTGCGCGGACCGGGGGCGGGCCACCTCCCCCGCAAGCGGGGAAGGAAAATATTTGGCGCACGCCAGCGTCTTTCCTCCCCCGCAATTCTGCGGGGGAGGTGCCGAGCAACCGGCTAAGCTTGCCTCCGGCCGCGCTTCGCGCGGACCGGGGGGCAGGCTCTTGAGGCGGAGGGGGCGGTTACCTCGAGCGACTTGCGCTCGTGTCGCCAGAGTCCACTTTCATCCCGCCGCAGCCTGGCACGGCAGATTCATGTATCTGCCATATTCAAGGCGGGCGATGGTGCGGTTGTGAACCTCGTCGGGCCCGTCGGCCAGTCTGAGCGTGCGCAAACTCGCATACATGCGCGCGAGGCCCGAATCGGTCGTCACGCCCGCCCCACCCCACGCCTGAATCGCGTCGTCGATGATCTTCAGCGCCATACGCGGGGCAGCGACCTTGATCATCGCGATTTCCGTGCGCGCGACCTTGTTGCCCGCCTTGTCCATCATGTCGGCCGCCTTGAGCGTCAGCAGGCGACACATTTCGATATTGATGCGCGCTTCGGCGACGCGCTGCTCCCACACCGAATGCTCTGCGATTTTCTTGCCGAACGCTTCGCGCGACAGAAGCCGCCGGACCATTTGCTCGAGGGCGCGCTCTGCGACGCCGATCGTGCGCATACAATGGTGGATGCGGCCGGGGCCAAGCCGCCCCTGGGCGATCTCGAAGCCGCGCCCTTCGCCCAGAAGGATGTTCTCCGCGGGGACTCTCGCATTCTCGAACAGCACCTGACCGTGACCGTGCGGAGCATCGTCGAAGCCGAACACGGGAAGCATCCGCTCCACCTTCACGCCCGGCGTGTCCATTGGCACGAGTATCTGCGATTGTTGTCGATATTTGTCGGCATCCGGGTCGGTCTTGCCCATGACGATCATGATCCGGCAGCGCGGATCGCCCACGCCGGACGACCACCATTTGCGGCCATTGATCACGTAGTGATCGCCCTTGCGCTCGATCCGGGTGGCGATATTGGTCGCGTCCGACGATGCGACGGCAGGCTCGGTCATGATGAAAGCCGAGCGGATTTCGCCATCGAGCAGCGGCCTCAGCCATTTCTGCTGCTGGGCGGGGCTTCCGTAGCGCTCAAGCACCTCCATGTTGCCCGTATCCGGCGCGGAGCAGTTGAAGACTTCGGAAGCGAAGCCCACCCGCCCCATCATTTCGGACAGGGGCGCATATTCGAGGTTGCTGAGGCCCGCGCCCCATTCGCTGTCCGGCAGGAACAGATTCCACAGCCCCTGCGCTCGCGCCCTGGCTTTCAGCTCCTCGACGACGGGCACGACAATCCAGCGATTGCCCTTCTGCGTCGCCTCGTCCATTTGCGCTGCGTACGTTGCTTCGGCCGGGTAGATGTGCCGGTCCATGAACTCGCCGACGCGCGCCATCCATTCCTTCTGACGCGGCGAATAATCGAAATTCATGGGCGACCTCCTGGTCGTTGGATGCGATGCGCAGACGGTGCGAAGGAACTGTAACCCGCGCTATCCCCCGCAACCAGCAGCAATCGCCTCGCAAACCCGGCCACGGCGCCGAGGTTCTCCGTTTGACAGACGGGGCACGGCACGGCAAGCAGCCATTGTGCTGATGTGGTTGGGACTCTCACTCATCGTCTGCGGCCTCGGCTGCTTCGCGATCGACCGCCGAGCGGCGCACGCGTTTCACGAAGTGATCGCGCGGCCGATGGAGCGCGTCCTTCATGCAACAACCGACTGGGCCAAAGGATCGCATTGGCTGATCGCCGCGGCCATCGCCTTTGTCGCGGCCCGCCTCGTCCGATGGCGTTTCGGTCCCAACCCATCACTCGAACTCGCGGCCGATGCGAGCCTCGCGTTCCTTGCCAGTCTCGGGTTCGCCAGCCTCATCCTGCATACGATCAAGATCGTGCTCGGACGCCGCCGTCCCCGCGACGAACTGGAGCTGGAACTCTACGGTTTTCGTCCTTTTGCATTCGACATGCGCAGCGACTCCTTCCCCTCCGGTCATGCACTCACGATATTCTGCGTTGCGGTCATTCTCTCGGCAGCGGTTCCAGGCTTGACGGTTCTGTGGTTCGGGATTGCGGTATTTCTCGCGCTGACCCGCGCGCTGCTCAATTCGCACTTCCTGAGCGATGTGCTGGTGGGCGCGGGAACGGCACTGATCACGACACGTGAAGTTGTGTTGTATATCTTCCCCGCCCTCATGCGACCATGGTTCTGAACGCGAACACGATGCTTTCGCTACTCTCCGATCCGCATGCGTGGGCAAGCCTGGCGACGCTGACCGCGCTCGAGATCGTGCTCGGGGTCGATAACATCATCTTCCTGTCGATCGCCGTAGGGCGGCTTGCGCGCGAACGGCGGCCCGCCGCCCGCCGCGTCGGCCTTTCCCTGGCCTTCATCATGCGCGTCGCGCTGCTGACAGGAATCGTCTGGATCGTGTCGCTATCCGCACCGGTGGTCACGCTGTGGGGCATCGATCTTTCCTGGCGCGATCTCGTCTTCGCAGCGGGAGGAATGTTTCTTCTCACCAAGGGTACGCGCGAGATTCACGGCCTCGTGGAAGGAGAAGACGATACCGAGAGAAGGACCGCCGCGACTTTTGTGAGCGTCATCGTCCAGATCGCGATTTTCGATCTTGTTTTTTCGATCGATTCGGTCGTGACCGCGGTCGGCATGGCGGAGCATCTCTCGATAATGATCGCCGCGGTGATCATCGCCATGCTCGTCATGCTCGCCGCGTCGGCCCCGGTCTCCGAATTCATCAACAGATATCCGACGGTGAAGATGCTTGCGCTCAGCTTTCTGCTTTTGATCGGCACGGCACTCGTTGCCGACGCTGCGCACTTTCATATCCCCCGCGGCTATCTGTATTTCGCCGTTGCGTTCTCGGCGCTGGTGGAGGCACTCAACCAGTACGCAGCGCGCAAGCGATCCGGCTGAGACCGCGTTCGCGAATCCGTTTACAAGTTGCCCTTTGCTACCCTTTGATTGTCATGGCCCGCGCAAGCGGGCCATCCAGTTGAAAGCCATGACCGACCAGGCAAGAAGACTGGGTGGCCCGGTCTCCGCTGTCGCGTCGCCGGGCCATGTCAAATATTGAATATGACGGGTCAGCCCCTTGGACCGCCAGCGCTACGGTCAGGTACTGCAGGCGCTATGCGGCGCGCTGCTGTTCGAGGAAATGCCGCTCGTGGCCGATGCAGGCTTCGAATGACGGGCGTGCGTGAATGTCAGCAATATAACGCTTCAGATTCGGCCAGCACTTCCCATCGAGCACCTCGCCGGCGTGATCGTAGTTTACGAACATGGTCGCAATCGAGACGTCGGCAATCGAAAACGAGTCTCCAACGAAAAAGCGCCGGCGGCCAATCGTCTTCTCGAGATAGTCGAAAATGGGCGGCAGCTTGTCGCGGATCGTCCCCGTCACCACCGCCTCGTCGCACTCGCCGCCGATCAGCTTCTTGACCACGCGCTCGAAAAAGAGCCCGAGGCCGATATTCTGGGCCACCAGCGAATCTGCATATTCCTCGAACCATAAAACCTGTGCGCGCTCGAACGGATCGGCTGGATAGAGCGCGGGCGCGGGCCATTTATGTTCGATGTAGTCGCAGATCACTGAAGAATCCGGGAGCGTGTTGGGTTCCGGCCGGTCGGTGTCGCGCAGGACGGGGATGCGCCTCAGCGGACTGATGTCGCTGAATTCCGGCGGTTGCGAGAACGGATTGATGAACTCGAGTTTGTAGTCGAGCCCCTTCTCCGCCAGCGCGACACGCACCTTCCGCACGAAAGGCGATAGAGAGGCGCCGTAGATGATCAATGCCATGCTTTTCTCCACAAGATGTCGCAGGTATTGCACTGACAGTTTGTCAGACTCCGGGTTGAACTCTCAAGCGAAGTTTTGACGAAGGTGACCTGCGTGGCCCGCGCATCAAACGCGCCGCGACGCAAAAAAGGCCCTAAGCAGGGCCGCGGAGTCTTCGGCGCGTTCGCCCCACTCGACAAGCGGACGATGGTGGCAGGTGGGCTGTTCGAAAAACCGCGGGCCGTATAGAACGGCGCCCCCCTTGGGGTCCTGCGCGGCGAAGACCAGTCTGGCCACTCTGGCCAGACTCGTCGCACCCGCGCACATCGCGCAGGGTTCGAGCGTTACGAACAGCGACGTACCGGTCAGCCGTTCGTTGCCGATTTTCTCTGCGGCCTCCCGAAGCACCAGCATTTCCGCGTGCGCGGTAGGGTCCCGCCGCTCGACAATACGATTTCCATTGCTTGCCAGAACCCGCCCGTCGGAGGCGGCGAGAACAGCGCCGACCGGCACTTCGCCGCGCGCGCCCGCAGCCTTCGCCTCCGCGAGCGCCAGGATCATAGGGTCGGTTTCATTCATCGTCGTGTCTGTGATAGTGCCTGTCCATTCTCTCGCATAAAGGCATTGGCGCGTGCCGGACAACAGCCCGCAGGGCGATCGCATCGCCAAGATCATCGCACGGGCCGGAATCTGCTCGCGACGCGACGCGGAAAAATTGATCGCGGAGGGGCGCGTCGCGCTGGACGGTCAAAGGGTTACAACACCCGCGCTGCGGGTGGGCGAACATCAAATCGTTTCCGTAGATGGCCGGCCGATCGCCGAGCCGGAACGGACACGGCTTTGGCGATATCACAAGCCGGTAGGGCTTGTGACCACCCACCGCGATCCAGAGGGCCGGCCGACAGTTTTTCAAGCTCTGCCCACAACGATGCCGCGCGTCGTCTCGGTTGGCCGCCTGGACGTGAATTCGGAAGGCCTTCTGCTCCTCACCAATGACGGCGCGCTGGCGCGAAAACTCGAACTGCCCTCCGCCGGCTGGACCCGCCAGTACCGCGTGCGGCTTTTCGGGAAAGTGTCGCAGAACGATCTCGACCGCCTCGCGCAAGGCATCACCGTCGAAGGCGTAAGATACGGTCCCGTGATCGCCGATCTGGAGCGCAGCAAGGGCATGTATTCCTGGGCGGGCGTCGGCATCAAGGAAGGCCGCAATCGCGAAGTGAAGAGGCTGATGGAGCATCTTGGCCTCAAAGTCGCGCGCCTGATCCGCATCCAGTTCGGTCCCTTTCATCTGGGTCATCTCGAGCCAGGAATGGTCGACGAAATTCCGGCGAAGGTGTGGAGACCGCAACTCGACGATGCGAAGCCGCAATCGGGCTCCCAGCGGTAAAGCAAGTTACGATCGCGCGGGCGCACTCAGCCCCCTCCGTCTCACAGCGCTTGCGCGCTGCTCGACACCTCCCCCGCAAACGGGGGAGGAAAAGACGATTCGCGAGAGCGGCATTCCTCCCCGCGCTCGCGTAGGGGAGGTGCCGAGCCAGGCTCGCAGCCGGGCGAGGCGGAGGGGGCATTGCGCGATAAAATTCGATCGAACGCCGCTCTACACGTGCTGGCCGCCGTTGATGTGCAATTCCGCGCCGGTGACGTAGCTCGATTGCTCGCTGCACAGATAGTAGATCGCCTTGGCAACTTCCTCCGGCGCGCCAAGGCGCCGAAGTGGAATCGTCTCGACGATTTTCTCCGTACCCGGAGAAAGAATCGCGGTATCGATCTCGCCCGGCGCGATGGCGTTCAC
>DASXMF010000137.1:0-19728 GCA_036495845.1 Rhizomicrobium sp. | reverse complement strand
CACAATACCGAGCATCATGCTGTAGCGCGCGTGGGCCAGCGCCATGTGAAACAGCGCCAGCAGAACGAGCAGGCGGATGACAGGCACCTTCGCGCCCTTCCAAACGAAAAAGAAAATCGCGGCGAGGACCGCGAGCTCCATGGGATTGAGGGCATGGAAGTTTGAGCTCTGCCATTCGCCGATTGCGGAAAGGCTGTGCAGCCGCATCAGCTCGAATGGATAGGCAAGGCCGTCGAACCCGCGCGGATTGAGCAAGGTTGTCCCGATGGCTGCCGCCGCAAACAACGCCCACCTCACCGAGATCCGTTTGCGGTTGTCCGGATTCGCCAGAACCGCTTCGAGCGCCATGGGAGCGATGAACGCGAGTCCGAACACGAAGCTGCCGTGCAGATTCGCCCACACGATCATGACGGGAATCAGAAGCCAGCTGGGCCGGCGGCGCGCTGCCGCGGCATCCGCCAGGCCCGCGATCCACGCGACCAGACATGGAAGCGCGAGGATGTGCGGACGCGCAAGATAATCGGGCATGACGCAGCCCAGCGCGAGAACCAGCACGACAAGAAGGGAAATTGGATCGAGGCGCCTGGCGAGATAAGAGGCCAGCACGAGCGTTGCGGCCGCCATGGCCAGTCCGGTCAGGATGGCGACACCACTCCATCCAAGCCACTGAAACGCCGCCGCGAACGCAATCTCCGCGAGCCACTCCTGCGTCTCCCAGGGCTTGCCGGCAAATGGCAGGGAAAACGGATCGAAAGTCAGGACCGTGCGATGCGCGAGCATCCATTGGCCGGCGCGTATGTGCCAAAACGTATCGGCGTCATTGAAGATTGCCGGCGACAGCAGTGCGAGGACATACACGGCAAACGACGCCAGCGAAGCAATCAGGATCGCCTCGCGCGAGTAAGCTCGATTGGTCATGGAAGGCATGCACTCTCGCGCGACCGGTCATCCGAACCTATCGTCCCCCCCGTTACCAAAGCGTTTGCCCGCCCCCGGGAAAGATTCACCGCCAAGACGCCAAGGCGCCAAGGCGCTGCGGATGAACCACTGAGGCATTGAGAACACAGAGGAGGTGTTTGCGCGCATTCGCGCGCGATCATTTTTCTCAGTGCCCTCTGTGCCTCTGTGGTGGCCCATTTCTTGGCGCCTTGGCGCCTTGGCGATTCATCTCTTCTCCGAGCGGCATTTACGCCGTGTAAATGGCGCGCGGGGCAATTTGCGCCGCAAGGGAAGCGAAGGGGCGCACGCGATAATTTCATGCAGCAGCTCAAGATGAAACGGCCGCTCGACGCCACAGAGCCCGGTCCCGGCGTCGAAACCGCGGCCCCACTGCTATCCATTGTCGTGCCCACCTTCGGCGAAAAAGACAATGTCGGGGAGCTGGTGCGCCGGATTGATCTGGCGCTACCGCGCACACGATGGGAGATCGTGTTCGTCGACGACGACTCCCCCGACGGCACGGCAGATGCGGTGCGAAAATTGTCGCAGAGAGACCCGCGCGTGCGCTGCATCCACCGGATCGGCAGGCGCGGACTCTCTTCGGCCTGCGTCGAAGGCATACTTGCAACCAGCGCGCCGTATGTCGCGGTCATGGATGCCGATCTCCAGCACGACGAACGCATTCTGCCGCTGATGCTGTTGCGATTGACCGAGGGCAGCGTTGACATCGTCATCGGCAGCCGGCACGTCGAAGGCGGCAGTATCGGCGACTGGGATGGCGGCCGGGCTGCCATGAGCCGGTTTGCGACCGGTCTCAGTCGCCTGGCGACGCATGCAGACCTTCGCGATCCCATGAGCGGCTACTTCATGATGCGGCGGGACTGCTTCATGGAAGTCGCGCGCGGGCTCTCCCTCATCGGCTTCAAGATCCTGCTGGACATCTTCGCATCGGCGCCGAAGCCGCTGAAATACGAAGAGATACCCTACCGTTTTCGTGGGCGGGTTTTCGGCGAGAGCAAGTTCGATGCGGCGGCGATGTGGGATTATCTCATGCTGTTGGCCGACAAGACGGTTGGACATCTCGTGCCGCCGCGCTTCGTGGCTTTTTCCATCGTTGGCGCCCTGGGAACGCTGGTGCATATGGCGTTTCTGAGCCTTCTGCTCAAGGGTTTCGGCTTCGGCTTCGATTATTCGCAGGCAAGTGCAGCGGTCGTCGCCATGACCGGAAATTTTTTCCTGAACAACGCGCTGACCTATCGCGACAAGAGGCTTTCCGGTACGCGGATGCTGCTCGGCCTGTTCACCTTCTACGCGGCCTGCGGAATCGGAGCCGCCGCGAATGTCGGCATCGCCGACTGGCTCTTCGTTTCGCACCATGCGTGGTGGGTCGCGGGTCTTTCCGGAGTGCTGATCGGCGCGGTGTGGAACTACGCAACCACTTCCGTCTTCACCTGGCGCGGTGGTTCGACAGGCTCACCATGAGGGCTTGTTCCTCATCCCGAGCCGGTCGCCCAAACCCTCATCCTGAGCCTGTCGCCCTTCGGCAAGCTCAGGGTGATGCGCCTACCAAACCCTCATCCTGAGCTTGTCGAAGGATGAGGGCGACACTTCGGTGCAGTCTCGACAGACATTTCACAAAGATCACCGCGTATCCTGCATTCGTCCGCACAAGGTCAGATCGGCATGCAGATCTACGTTTACATGCTTCGCTGCGCGGACCACTCATACTACGTCGGATTGACGCGTGCCGGCCTCGACAAGCGCATCGGCGAACATATCTATGGCACATACCCCACGTGCTACACATTCAGGCGGAGGCCGGTCGAACTTGTCTGGGCGCAGGAATTTATGCGGCTCATCGATGCCATCGCTTGCGAACGGCAAATCAAGGGATGGCGCCGCGCGAAAAAGGAAGCTTTGATTCGCGGGGATTACGTCGAGATTTCGAGACTGGCGAAGACCGCGAAGCCTCATCCTTCGACAAGCTCAGGATGAGGAATTGCTACGTAACCTCACCCTGAGCCTGTCGAAGGGCGACAAGCTCAGGATGAGGAATTGGTATGTAACCTCATCCTGAGCATGCCGCCACGAGCTCGTCGATCGGGGTTTTGCGGCCGTTGGTAAACGAACGGCAAGCGGATGATAAGGATTATGCACCCAACTACCTGCTTTCGTGCCAATTCGGATCGAATCGCGCTTCGTGCGCTTTTCCCGGCTTAAATGCTTGTTAGGACGATGACGCTACATTCGTGGCGTTGTCCATGCGTTGGGGCCGTTTCAGAGATCGGCACTGGCTGGACGGGTGTCAACCTGGTGTCAATCTAATGGAGAATGCAATGAAGAACCTCGTTTCCCGTTTCGTTACCGACGAGTCCGGCGTGACCGCCATCGAATATGGCCTGATCGCAGCGCTCATTGCGGTTGTGATCATCGCGGCCGTTTCGACGGTCGGCACGAACCTTTCGACCACGTTCAGCAAGGTCGCAGGATCGCTGTAATCGACGTAACTGCGTCATGGGCCGGATTCGGGTCGGTACAGGCGTGTCAATCCATCCGACGGAGACTGAAATGAAAAATCTTGTAAACCGTCTTTACGCCGACGAGTCCGGCGTGACGGCGATCGAATATGGTCTCATCGCCGCGCTCATTGCGGTCGTGATCATCGCAGCCGTTTCGACGGTCGGCACGAACCTGTCGACTGTGTTCAGCTCGGTTGCCGGATCGCTGTAATAGTCTTTGTGTAAGTGAAGTCGGCCGCGGCCGCCCTCCTGGGCGGCCGTTGTCGTTTTTGGGGCACGCCGAGCCTCATCCTGAGCTCATCGCCCAACCCCTCATCCTAAGCGTGTCGAAGGACGAGGCCCCCATCACACAACCGCGACGGCGCTTACGGGAGATCGTGAGGCTTTCGAATGCATTCACCATTCGGCGGCTAAAAACCTCTGGACTTCGCACGAGCGGATCGCATAACGCAGAGGATGCACATGATCGCCGAATTTCTCGTCCTCGTCCTGGTGCCCGCAGCCCTTCTGGCGGCAGCCGGGTGGGACCTTGCGAGCTTCACCATCCCCAATTTTCTTCAGGCGATTCTTCTCGCGGGATTCGCCGCGTTCGCGCTCGCGACGGCCATGCCGCTCGCAGCCCTTGGCTGGCACCTCGTTGCAGCGATCATCGGCCTGGCCATCGGCTTTGCGCTTTTTGCTCTCGGCCTGATGGGCGGGGGCGACGCGAAGCTCATTGCATGCGTTTCGCTGTGGTTCGGCTTTCCCGACTTCCTGGACTTTGCGCTGATCGCTTCGATCTTCGGCGGCGCGCTCACGCTATTCCTGCTGGGCTACCGCCAATTGCCTATTCCCCGCCTGTTCGCGAGCCAGGCCTGGCTCGCCCGACTCCACGATCCGAAACAGGGCATTCCCTACGGTGTCGCATTGGCGTCCGGCGCCTTTGCCGTCCTTCCCTACACCGACGTCTTCCGCGCCGGCATCGCGGGATAGAAACGAGAAGGCCGGCGGTCTCCGCAGCGACCTTGCAGAGTGGACGCGCGAAGCGAAGAAGGGATGAACTGCCAAGCCCCGGGTTAAATCCGGGGCAAGACGCCAAGAATGGAAATCACCACAAAGGCACGGAGGACACGAAGGTAGGAAGATTTGCGCGCCTTCGCGCGCATCCTTTTTCCTCAGAGCTCTACGTGTCTGCGTGGATCACCTTCTACGCCTTGGCGCCTTGGCGTCTTGGCGGTTTCACTGCACCTCCATACGAACGTGCAATTTTCCTGCGCGTGCGAAGATGCACAATATGTTGGTTGAACGCGGCTCGACGAAGAACCTGACGACGATCACTGAGGCGTCGACAAAGCCATCCGTTGTGCGCCGAAATCTTCTGTCCGGTGTTCTGCGGGCTGACGCTCCTCCTGCAGGATGCGGCGCGCGATCATTGCGATCGTGATTCCGATGGCTGCAAGCCCGATCGGCGTGGGAAAAAAGAGGAATAGCCCGATGCAAAGATTTGCGAGCGCAATGCCTGCGATCTCTACGGCATCGAATGCACGTTGCCTGTAGAGGAAGGCGAAGGAAACGGTGAGCACGCAGAAATCGTAAGCATAAAGGTGCGGAGTCGCGAGCAGAGTGGCTGCGCCAAACGCCGCCGCCTTCAGGCCAAACGGCACTTCACTTCGCCACAACCACGCGAGTGCCGTTGCGACTGCTGCGATAACGGCACCTTGCGCAATCCAACCCAGGAAATTGTCAAACCCCAACCAGCGCGCAAGCCCGTAAACCGTTTGCAGATTGTTAAATCCGTTTTGGCCATGCACCAGAAGATCCTTCGATGTGATGGGCAGGAAGTGAATAAACGCGTGTAGCGTATCGCCGCCGAACACCACCCAACACGCGAGGAGTCCCGCGGCCGTCGCAAACGTGGCAGCGGCCAGCGTCCGCCAGTATCCGCCGACAACGAGAACGAGTGGAAACAGAATGCCGAATTGGGGCTTGTAGGTCAGGAGAGCAAGCAGCACTCCGGCCGTCAACCATCGCTCTCCCAGATGCAAGAGCGCGCCGCCGACTAAATGCGGTTTTCTTTCGAGGCACAGGAGGACCGCGCCCATTAGCGACGCCGTCAATGGTCCATTCTGGCCGCTAAGCGCATTGATGAAGACCGCCGGTGTCGCACAGGCGAGAACGAGCGCAGGGCGTGACCCGGCAATCCGCCAAACGGTGACGGCGAAAGCCGCCAGAGTCGTCCCGATCCAGACGAGAAACGCCGCGACGTAGGGAAGCAACGAGAGCGTCGCCGCGACGAACATAAAAAACGGGGAATAGCGCCAGGGAAGATGACGAAGAAAATCGTGTCCGGCCGCCGCTGCTTCTGCGGCGTGCAGGACCTGCGGATCGTAGGCGGAAGCGGCGGCGCCGTGCAGCGCAGAACGGCCGGCAAGCCAGAAGACGAGAAAATCCGTTATGGCCGGCTGTCCGTCCGCCGCCACGATCCATGCGTGCGAGCGGAACATCAGTCCGAGATAGGCCGGATAGACGAGCGCAAATGCGCCGGCAACTGCCGATGCGAGCGTCTTCGCGCTGAAGCCTGGCCGATGTGGCGATTCGTAAACTGCCAACATCAGGCAGCCTGGAACGCCGCGCGGCCAGGCAGGAAATGACGCGTCCGCTCTGCTGTTCGCCGAACGATCAGAGCGGCCACGATGGCGATGCCAAACGTGCCTACGGGAATCACGAGCACGCCGAAGGTAAATGTCAGGAGGCAGGCGGCAGCCAGCGCGATTCCTGCCAGCTCGAATGCATCGAATGCACGTTCGCGATGGAGAAAAGCGAGCGGCACCACGAGAATGGGAAGATCGTACATGTAGAGATAGGGCGTTGCGCAAAGCACCGCGGTTGCCAGGCTCGCGGCCTTGAGCGCGTACGAGACGTCGCGCCGCCGCCACAGCCAGACAAGCGCAACGGCTGTGGCAATGCCGACCGAACCCTGCAGAACGGACGCGGACAAATTCTGGAAGCCGAGCCAGCGCGTGAATCCGTAAACGGTCTGCAGCTTGTTCCATCCTGCATCGCCATTGACGAGCAGGGATTGACTCGCTCGCGGAAGGAAGTGAAAGAACGCGCGAATTGTCTCGCCGCCGAAGACACCCCAGGGCAGCAGAATCGTAAGTGCGGCGACAACGCCGGCCGAAGCGAAGGCGCGCCAGCGACCGGTGGCCACGAGCACCAGTGGAAACAGGATTCCAAATTGCGGCTTGTAGGTCAGAAAGCCAAGAAAGGCGCCGGCGAGAATGGGCCGCGTTTCGAGATTGAGAAGCACCACGCCGATCAGGGCTGCGGTGAAGCAACCGTTCTGGCCGGCAACGGCATTGATGAAAACGGGCGGCATGGCGCAGGCGAGAAGTGCTGCGACGCGCGATCTGGCGATGGCGGCGATCGCGGCGAGATAACAGGCGAGCGTGCTTCCCACCCAGACAAGAAAAGCCGGCAGGTACGGCATGAGCCCGAGGGCGGCAGCCAGGAACAGAACAATTGGCGGATAGTGCCACCATAAAAAACCATGAAATTCTTGTCCTGCCGCAGCGACCTGCGCAGCATGATGCAGCTTCGGATCATAAGCCGACGCGGCAGCGCCAGCGAGGGTGGTGCGGCCAGCGACCCACACTTCGAGAAAATCAGTAACGATCGGCCTACCTTGCACGTCCATGATCCAGGAGTGACCCCGAAGCATTGTGGCAAGGCATCCCGCCCATGCGATGGCAAACCCGCCGGCCACGGCGACAGCAAGCTTCGCTGGATTCACGCCGTCCCTGAACAGTGTCATGATTTCCCGCCGTGAAATCTCGCTGGGAAAATATCTACCGCTGCTTGACCGCACGTTAATGAGGTAGGATTCCTACCCTCCCCTTGCCCGCCTTCGCTAAAGCTACGGCGGGTCTAGCGACTCGTTCGGTCCGCCGAAGCCTTGGCGTAGGCGGAAGGGAGGGTCGAAAATTGCGAGCGCGTCAGCGCGAGCGATTTTCGGGGAGGGGTGAGGCCACATCGCCTGCAGCGGCCTCCAGCTCATGGAAAATTGTGTCCATCACCGAGTCCGCCTTCTTCAACACATCCCGGTTCCAGAAGCGCAAAACGCGATAACCACGCGATCGCAGCCATTCCGTTCGCTGGGCATCGGATATTTGATGGTCGTCGTCGCCATGCTGCGAACCGTCGATTTCAATGATCAGCTTTGCGGACGCGCAGAAGAAGTCAGCAAAATAGGGTCCGATCGGCTGTTGCCGCCGGAAGCGCCATTTTGCCAAACACCTGTTACGGAGAAGGCGCCAAAGCTTGCGCTCCGCATCTGTCGCGTTCCGGCGCAATGTACGAGCCGTATCGCAATTTCGGGGAAACGGATCCCGCGACTGTTGCATCACCCCTCTCCGAAATTTGCTTCGCAAATTTCGACCCTCCATTCCGCCTACGCCAAGGCTTCGGCGGACCGAACGAGTCGCTAGACCCGCCGTAGCTTTAGCGAAGGCGGGCAAGGGGAGGGTTGGTTCATGCGCACAATCGCTGAAATTTTGCGCAAAAGTTCGCCGTGTTTGTCGCAATTGATCGCGTGTTGCATCACCCCTCCCCGAAATTTGCTTCGCAAATTTCGACCCTCCCTCAAGGGGAGGGTTGGTTCATGGTCGAGGGGAGGTCGGGGCTAATTCTAATTTTCTTACTTACGTTTCGTGCACTTTTATGCATCGTCCGTTCACCATTCCATCGCGGGACTCAAAAAAATTCTTTCGGAAGGCGCGGCTGCTTGCGGCGTCGGCGCCATATTGGTGCGGAGAACGTCATTAAATTCATTTTCGCACTGCATGGGCATTCGGTCGCCGCGCATTAAGCATTCTCTAAAGGGTTTCGTGATGGGATCGGGCGTCGAGGAGCTCATCCCCATGGAAAGATCACGTATCATCGTTCTCGCCGTCGCCGCAGTCGCAGCCGGCGGTGTCGCCCTTCTGGCACGCAGCCTTCTTGGCGGCGGCACACCGCCAACTTCAGCGGCTCCGGCGCCGCAGATCGTTATGAGCGAGGTGCTCGTTGCCGTCGGCAATCTCACGCCCGGCGCACAGCTGACGCCAGCCAACGTCCGCTGGCAGGATTGGCCGAAAACTTCCGTCGATCCCACCTTCATCACGCAAGCCGCGGCGCCCAGCATCCCCAAATTCGTGCAGGGCGTCGTCGTGCGCGCGCCGATGATGGCCGGCGAGCCGTTGACCGCCACCAAGATCGTGCATGCGGACGCCGCGGGATTTCTCGCCGCGCAGCTGATGCCCGGCATGCGCGGAGTTTCGATCACGATCTCGGCCGAAACGGGCGCGGGCGGCTTCGTGCTGCCCAACGACCGCGTCGATATACTGTGCACCCAGCAGGATAGCGACGCGCACAGATTCCGTACCTCGACGATCCTCAAGGATATCCGGGTGCTGGCCGTCGATCAGACTTACGACAGCAAGGATTCGAAGACCGTGGTCGGGCGCACCGCGACGCTTGAGCTGACACCCGAGCAGGTAGAGCTGGTGGAGCGGGCGAAAGCGCAAGGCACTCTGTCGCTGGCTCTGCGGGCCCTCGGCGACAACGAGAAGACGGCGGACGCCGGAGCCCACGTCGCCAAGCTCGACAAGGACAATTCCGGATCCCAAGAAATCACAATCGTCCGCTACAACGTCGAGCGATCGACCGTCGTCGGCGCAAAGGAGTAGACGATGCGCAACATCACCCTGAGGGCGGCGGTCCTCGCGGCCCTGGTTGTCATTCCGGCTGCCGCCGCCGCGGCGCGGCCCGTCATGGATGCATCCGCCCGCGTCATCAATGTCTCCACGCGCGGCGAAGGCACCGCGCACGAGCATCTCACGCTCGCCCTGAACAAGGCCGCGATCGTGCAGCTCGACACCGACGCGCGCGACGTCCTCGTCTCCAATCCGACCGTTGTGGACGCCGTCGTGAAAACCTCGCGGCGCATCTATCTCCTCGGCATGAAGACGGGCCAGACCAACGCCTTCTTCTTCGACGCGGCAGGCCATCAGATCCTTTCCCTGGACATCGCGGTCGAGCGCGACGTGGCGGATCTGACCTCGATGATGCACGCCAATTTCCCGGGTTCCGATATTCATATCGCGGGCCTGAACGACAACGTCGTGCTCACCGGCACGGTCGCGAGCGCACAGGATGCGACCCGCGCCCAGGATCTCGCAGCGCGGTTTGCGACGGCGGATGGCAAGGCCGATGCGACCAAGGTCGTGAACATGCTCAAGGTCAAAGGCCGCGAGCAGGTGCTGATCAAGGTGCGGGTGTCGGAGATCCAGCGCAACATCGCCAAGCAGCTCGGAGTCAATCTGTCGGCCGTGCCCAGCATCGGAGGGTCCGCCGGCATTCCCCTCATTCTGCAGACGTCCAACCCCTTCGGACTTGGCCAGGTTCTCTCGGCGGCCTCCGGCGCACAGATCGGCCAGGTCGGAACGCCGACGCATCCCGGCCCCAACAACATCGAGGGCGTGCTGAACGCACTCGATCAGGTGGGACTGGTCCATACGCTCGCGGAACCCAACCTGACGGCGGTATCGGGCGAGACGGCGAAATTCCTCGCCGGCGGCGAATTCCCGGTGCCCGTTTCGCGAGACCTCTACGGCAACGTCACGGTCGAGTTCAAGCAATTCGGCGTCGGCCTGTCCTTCACGCCCGTCGTTCTGAGCGAGAACCGCATCTCGTTGCAGGTCTCCACAGAGGTCAGCGAGCTTACCAACGAGGGCGCGTTCGTGCAGTCCGCGACGACACAGCTCGTCAACGGCCAGCAGGTTAATGTCGCTTCGCTGACCGTTCCGGCGCTCGCGGTGCGGCGCGCGGAGACGACCGTGGAACTACCCTCGGGCGGAAGCTTCGCGATCGCCGGCCTCCTGCAGCACACGACCAAGCAGGTGCTCGACGAATTCCCCGGCCTCGGCACCATGCCGGTGCTGGGCGCGCTGTTCCGCAGCCGCGATTTCCAGAACAACGAGACGGAACTCGTAGTGATTGCGAGCGCCTATCTCGTCGATCCCTCGCACGAATCGAAGCTCTCTGCGCCGACCGACGGCTACGCTCCGGCGACGGATCTCGAACAGGATGTTCTGGGACGAATGAACGCCGTCTACAGCAACGATCCCCATGGACTCAAATCCGCAGCCGACGGCAAAGCCGGCTTCATCGTGGAGTAGACCGATGACCAATGTTTCGATGCATGTGCTTCGCGCGGCTTCCGTCGCCGCCGTCCTTCTCGCGGGAAGCTGCGCCGCGCCCATCAATGACGGCTCGGTCGTGGCTGACGGACTCGCCAATCATCCGATCACCGTCGCTCCGCACTTCCAGTCGATCCGCGTGGCCTTCTCCGACGCCTCCGCCGGCCTCACGCCGGAAGAGGGAGCCCAGCTCGAAGGCTTCGTAGGGGACTATCTGTCCCGCGGCGACGGATCGATCAGCGTATCGGCGCCGAGGGGCCCGAATTCGACAGCGGCGCTTACCTGGTTCGGCGAGCGGCTTGCCCGCATGGGCGTGCCGCGCGCGCGAATCATGGTCGGCACACGCGACACCGCCGATGGCGATGGCCGCGTGGAGATCGGTTACATCGTCTACGCAGCGCGCACGGATCGCTGCGGCAACTGGTCGGAAAATGCGGGCGACACGGAGGGCAATCTGCCCATGCCCGATTTCGGCTGCTCGGTTCAGCACAATGTCGCGGCGATGATCGCCGATCCGCGCGACCTCGTGGCGCCGCGCGGAATGGACGCCGGCGATGCAACGAGGCGCCAAACGGTCATCGGCACCTACGAGCAGGCAAAGTCGACATCCTCGCAGAAAACGTCGGATCAATCGGGTGCGGTGTCTGCCGCCAGCACCGGCAGCCAGTAATCGTGGAGACAATGATGGCACAGACCTTACCGGCCGCGAAAGCGACGAACGGCGAAGAGTCGTTCGGAGCGGCTTCTCACGAGCGTCCCGTACCGCGCATATCCATTTCGGCATTCTGCGAGTTTCCCGACACGGGCGCGGCGCTGCAGCGAGCGGCCGCGGACCGCAGACTTGCCAAGGCGCATGTCGAGGTAGAGCTCGGCGGCGTTCAGGCCGCAATGGACCATTTCAACGGTCAGGTCACGCCGAACCTGCTGATCGTGGAGACCAAGCTTCAGGGCAAGGCGGCGATCGAGGACATCGACCGCCTGTCGCATGTCTGCGATCCGGCGACGAAAGTGGTCGTCATCGGCCGCGCCAACGACGTCGAACTCTATCGCGAACTGTTGCGCCGGGGCGTCAGCGAATATCTGGTCGCGCCACTGAACCCGCTTCACATGATCGAGAGCATCGCGGCGCTCTATGTCGACCGGGAGACGCAGCCGATTGGCCGCGTCATTGCGTTTGCGAGCGCTCGCGGCGGCGCCGGTTCTTCGACCCTCGCGCACAATGTGGGCTGGTACATCGCCGAGAAGCTGAAGATTCACACGACCATCATCGATTTCGACCTGCCGTTCGGCACGTTGAGCCTCGACTTCAATGAAGAGCCGACCCAGACCGTCGCCGAGGCGCTGGCCGCTCCGGAACGCCTTGACGACACGTTGCTCGACCGGCTGCTGCTGAAGATCAGCGACCACCTCTCCCTGTTCACGTCGCCGACCATGCTCGAACGCGGCTATGACGCCGATGCCACGGCATATGAATCCGTTCTCGATTCGGTGCGGCAAATGTCGCCCTGCGTCATCGTCGATCTGCCGCATGTCTGGACGCCCTGGGTGCGCCAGACATTGCTATCGGCCGACGACATCGTGATCGTGGCGGCGCCCTGCCTCGGCAGTTTGCGCAACGGCAAGGCGTTCTTCGACATGCTCAAGCCGAACCGTCCGAACGACGCGCCGCCGAGGCTGGTGCTGAACCAGGTCGGCGTGCCGAAGCGGCCCGAGATACCGGCCAAGGATTTCGCGCAGGCGATGGGTGTGGAGCCTTCGCTGATCGTGAATTTCGAGCCGCAACTCTTCGGGACATCGGCAAACCACGGTCAGATGGTCGTGCAGACCCAGCCCAAATCGCCGGTCGGGGAAGGCATTGCGAGGCTCGCGGAGACACTGACGGGCCGCACTCCGCAGAATTCCGGCAACAAGGGCGTGCTGCCATTCTTTTCCCGCCTCTCGGGGCGAAAGCAGGCATGAACATGCATGCTGGGTGTCATGAATATGCGCGGCGCCTCGCCATCGCTTCGGCGGGTGTGAACGTTGCGCACGCGTTCGGGGGCTGATCGATATGTTCGGAAAGCGCAATGCAGCCTCTGACAGACGGCCGGGGCCGGCGCTGCCGCCGGAGCGCGCGGAGCCGGCGCCTCTGCGCGTGAACGGTTCGTCGGCCGGGGCGGCGGCCGACGCGGCATCGAGCCAACAGTCCTCCGTGACAATGCAGATCATGCCGTCGGTGGCAAAGCCGCCGCCGGTCGCGGATTCTCGTTCCGACGATTATTATCAGATCAAGACCACGATTTTCGGGGCGCTGATCGACACGATCGATCTGGCCCAGCTTGCCCAGCTCGATCCGGATTCCGCTCGCGAAGAGATTCGCGATATCGTCAACGAAATCATCTCGATCAAGGCGGTGGTGATGTCCATCGCCGAGCAGGAAGCCCTGCTCCAGGACATCTGCAACGACGTGCTGGGCTACGGCCCGCTCGAACCGCTGCTCGCACGCGACGACATCGCCGACATCATGGTCAACGGCGCCGGCCGCGTCTTCATAGAAGTCGGCGGCAAGGTGCAGCTGACGCCGATCCGCTTTCGCGACAACGCGCAGCTGATGAACATCTGCCAGCGCATCGTAAGCCAGGTCGGACGCCGCGTCGACGAAAGTTCGCCCATTTGCGACGCGCGCCTGCTCGACGGCAGCCGCGTGAACGTGATCTCGCCTCCCCTCTCGCTCGACGGGCCCACGCTCACCATCAGAAAGTTCCGCAAGGACAAGCTTAAGCTTGAGGATCTGGTCAAGTTCGGTTCGATCAGCCCCGCCGGCGCGCGCGTGCTCGGCGTGATCGGCCGTTCACGCTGCAACGTCCTGATCTCCGGCGGCACGGGTTCGGGCAAGACGACGCTTCTGAACTGCATGACCGCCTACATCGATACCGAGGAACGCATCATCACTTGCGAGGACGCCGCAGAACTTCAGCTGCAGCAGCCGCACGTCGTGCGTCTCGAAACCCGGCCGCCGAACCTGGAAGGCCAGGGCATGATCACCATGCGCGACCTCGTGCGCAACTGCCTGCGCATGCGGCCCGAGCGCATCATCGTGGGCGAGGTCCGCGGACCCGAAGCTTTCGATCTTCTGCAGGCCATGAATACGGGCCATGACGGCTCGATGGGCACGCTGCACGCGAACTCGCCGCGCGAAGCAATGTCGCGCCTGGAATCCATGATCACCATGGGCGGCTTCCAGCTGCCGATTAAAACGATTCGCGAAATGGTCGTGGGCTCGATCGACGTGATCATCCAGGCCGAGCGCATGCGCGACGGCTCGCGGCGCATCACCAAGATCACCGAAGTCGTCGGCACCGAAGGCGACGTGATCATCACCCAGGATCTGCTGACCTTCGAGATGTCTGGAGAAGACGAGAATGGGCGGATCAAGGGCCGTCATGCGGGCACGGGCATCGTGCGCCCGACCTTCTGGGAGCGCGCGCGCTATTTCAACCTGGAGCGCGAGCTCGCAGAAGCGCTCGACGCCCTCCAACAATAGGGGCGGCAGATGAGCCAGACGATCCTCATAGCACTGACAGCGATGCTCGCGGCCATCGGATTGGGTGGCGCGTTCTTCGCGTTCTCGACGCCGGCAGCTGCGCCGAGAAAACGCATGGAGGCCATGGCGCGGACATCGACGCCAACCTCTGCGCTTGCGCGCGCAACGACGGCCGCCCAGGGCCAGCAAAAGCGCAAGGCCATGCAAAACCTGCTCAAGGACCTGGAACGGCAGCAGGCGGAAAGAAACAAGCGGCCAACGCTTCAAAAGCGCATCGCACAGGCGGGGCTCAGCTTCTCGCCGCGGACATTCTGGATTTCATCGGGGTGCGCCGCACTGTTGGCCGCGTTCGGCTGTTTGATCACCGGCCAGCCGATTGTCGTCGTTCTGCTGGCGAGCTTCGCCGTCGGCCTCGGCCTGCCGCGTTGGGCTCTGCGTTTTCTGCAGAAGCGGCGGCAAAAACAATTCACCAACGAATTCGCCAGCGCCATCGACGTGATCGTGCGCAGCGTGAAGACCGGACTGCCGACCAACGACGCGCTCAAGATCGTAGCCACGGAAATCGGCGAACCGGTGAAGAGTGAATTTGCCAAGCTCGCCGAGGGAATGAAGGTCGGCGTCACCCTGGAGCAGGGGCTCAAGCGCATGTATGACAGCATGCCCACGCCCGAAGTGAATTTCTTCGGCATCGTGATGACGGTACAGGCCAAGTCGGGCGGCAATCTCTCCGAAGCGCTTGGAAATCTTGCAATCGTGCTCCGCGATCGCAAGCGCATGCAGGGCAAGATTAAAGCGCTTGCATCCGAGGCCAAGGCCTCCGCCATGATCATCGGCTGCCTGCCTCCGGGGGTGACGATGATGGTCTATTTCACGACGCCCGATTACATCATGCCGCTGTTCACCACGCGCTGGGGCAATCTCATGCTCGCGGGCTGCCTGGTCTGGATGTCGATGGGCATCTTCGTGATGAAGAAGATGATCTCGTTCAAGTTCTAGCACGGGCGGCGGGAAGGAATACGAGCCATGGACGTCGGATTTTTCAACCTGTTCTTCGATGCACGGTTCGATGCAACCGCGCTCGCCGCGATCTTCGCCTTCGCCACCATCATGACGCTCGGCGTTCCTCTCCTCGAGCGCAACGCGCTCAGTTCGCGCATGAAGGCCGTGGCCCAGAGACGCGAAGAGCTGCGCCGCAAGCATCACGCCGCCCTCAAGCAGCGCGGCGGGCTGCGTTCGGAACCCCTGACCATCATCCGGCAAACGGTGGAAAGGCTCAAACTCTCCCGTATCGTCGAGGCGGAAGACGTCCGCATAAAGCTCGCCCGCGCGGGCTATCGCGGTCAGGGCGCGCTCGTCACCTTCATCTTCTTCCGCTTCGTGATGCCGTTCATCGTCTTCGCGGCGGCGCTGCTCTTCCTCTTCGGCATCTCGCCGGTGAAATGGTCGGCCTTCCTCAAATTCAATGCGGCGCTCGGCGCAGGGCTGGCCGGCTTCTACCTGCCGGACCTTTTTCTCTCCAATGTCATTTCCAAGCGCCAGGGCTCGATCATGCGCTGCTTCCCCGACGCGCTCGACCTGATGCTGATCTGCGTCGAATCCGGAATGTCGATCGAGACGGCCTTTACGCGCGTCTCCGCGGAAGTCGGCACCCAATCTCCCGAGCTTGCGGAGGAGCTGGCGCTGACCACGGCGGAGTTGTCCTATCTGCCCGACCGCAAGCAGGCCTATGACAATCTGGCCAAGCGCTGCGCGCACTCCGGCGTGAGAGCCGTGGCGGCCGCGGTCAACCAGGCGGAAAAATACGGCACGCCCATCGGCCAGGCCCTGCGCGTGACGGCACACGAAAACCGCGAGACCCGGATGCTCGAGGCGGAAAAGAAGGCCGCCTCGCTTTCGCCCAAGCTCACCGTGCCCATGCTGCTCTTTTTCCTCCCCTGCCTGTTCGTGGTCATCCTCGGCCCCGCCATCGTCAACATCATGCACAACATGCATTGAGCCGGCGGCGCAGCGTAAACGGCGCGATCGCATTCGCGTTGTCGGAGTGACCCCTGCGCCTCTTAACCGCCAAGCCGCCAAGTATTGCACGCGGACACGCGGAGAAAGAGGAACCGCCAAGTCGCCAAGACGCCAAGAGGGAATGATCGTCGCCTCGAGCGGTAATGCTGCGGCATCGTCAGCAAGTCTTTGCGCGCCTTTGGCGCGCCGTTTTCTTCTCCGCGCTTCTCGGCGTCTCCGCGGCTCCGCGCGAATCCTTTCTTGTCGCCTTGGCGCCTTGGCAGTTCATCTTCTTCCACCTGCGCGTAACGGTATCGACCCAACCATCGTCAACATCATGCGCACGATGCACTGAGCCGGCGGCGTGGCGTAGCAGCGCTCATCAACCCTCCCCTTGAGGGAGGAGGCGCGATGTTAGGGCTTGCGGAATGGTTTTACCTCCCCTTGCGGGGAGGCCGAAATTTGCGAGCGCCGTCTCGTCGCAGCTCGCATGCGCGGTCCAGCCGGTCGCGCGAACAAATTTCGGGTGGGGGTGCCGCGCCGCGGCAAGGATCGTCTCGACAACTCCGTTTCGATTTCGGACCGCCTCGAGATTCCAGAACTGTAGGACAAGATATCCCCGTCCGCTCAAGAATTTCGTGCGTTCGGCATCATGTTGTACCGGATCGGGGGTCCGCATGTTGGGAACCATCGAGTTCAACGATAATCCGCACACTATGACAGGCAAAATCGGCGATGTACCTTCCAAACGGAACCTGGCGGCGAAAGTGCAGCCCTCTCGTTCTCAGCAACCGCAGCGACGACCACAGCATGCGCTCCGCATCGGTCAACTTTTGCCGAAGGGCGCGTGCGCGAAGATCAGCCATTCACGCTCTCCGCCGCTCCTCGACACGTGCACATTGCACCCCCACCCGAAATCGCGCTCGCATGTGAGATCAGCGGCTCTTCAGCTTGCGATGGCGCGCGATTTCGACCTCCCCGCAAGGGGGAGGTAAAAGAACACGCTAGCCTCGCGCCTATGCCCTCAAGGGGAGGGTTGGTTCGCAGGCACAATCGCTGAAATGCGGCTATTATTTATCCGTGTCGGCGGCGGTGCGCAGGGACGGCATGTCGTCCCCGGGCTTCGCAGCCGCGGGCGCCGCCTTGCGGACAGAAGCCGGCTTGCGGGCCGCCACCGGGCCAGCCAGCGGATCCACCGGCACGCGCTGCATCACGACCTGCGTTCCCGGCAATTTCGCCGCGACCAGGTTCAGAGGAGCATGAACCGCCATGGGATGCTGTGAAGATGGCGCGGTGGAAACGGTTGTCGCGCCCATGTGCTTTGGCGCCAGCGGATCGAAGGGAACATGCTGCATCACGACCGCCGGAGCCGGCGCCGCGAGGTTTGCGACGGTCACTGCCGCAGGCATCGTGACTTTTACCGGCGCGGGCATCGCGACTTTCACCGGCGCAGGCATTGCGCCTTTCGCCGAGGCAGGCGTCGCAACGATTGTCGCTTTTGTCGCAACCCTCGGCGCGGGTGCGGCCACCGGCTGCACCACCGCGGGACGCGGTGTGGGCGCGGGATTGAACGCCGCGAGTTTCTCGGTGTTCAGTGCGATCTTCGGATTGTCGCCGCCTCGCACCGACGCTTGCGCGAGCAGGCGCTGTGCGCCCGCATAATCGCCCGCCAGCATTCGCGACACCGCATAATTGTTGAGCACCGAGGCTTCCCCGGGCTGCAGCTTGAGAGCGCTCTCATACGCCCTCCGGGCGTCGGCGTGCTTGTCGACCTGATCATAGGCGATGCCGAGCGCCGAATAGAGAGTCCAGTCGCGCGGCTGCAATTGCACGGCGCGCATGAGGAAGCTCAATGCTTCCTGCGACCGGCCTTCCTGCTCGAGAACCTTGCCGTATTCACCCACGACGATCCCGTCGTCGGGCGCCACAAGCATCAGCTGCGCCAGCGAATGTTCCGCCTCGGCATAGTCGCCCTTCTCGCGCAGAAGTTTGGCGCGCTTGATCTCTCCTGCCATCGTGCCGGGAAGGTTTTTCGAAAGCGACGCGACGTCGGAGTTGGCGCCGGGATCAGTATCCGCGGGCTTCGCCGACGACGTGGAAGCCGCCTCCGGTTTCTTGTCCGAAAGCCCCAGGCTCGAGCATCCCCCTGCCCACAAGAGGCAGAGCGCGGATGCTGCGCTCATCGCGGCGGCGCGTTTCATGAAAGACCCCGGCTTGAATGTCGGGGCACAGAATGATCGGTTCAGGTCAATATTTGATTAAGCCTGTCGGTCCGAATCGAGGGAAAGCCGTCAGGCAAGCCCTTCTGCCAGTTCGTCTTTCGCGCATTGCAGCCAATCCTGCATCGCGGGCAGCGACCAAACGCGATCGCAATAGGCGGCGAGCGCCGGATCGAGCGCGATGCCGTAGGTGCGAAATCGGGAGACGACGGGCGCATACATGCAATCGGCGAGCGAGAAGCTTCCGAACAGGAACCCGCCATCGCCCCATCTCTCCAGCGCGCCGCGCCAGAAGGCCTTGATCCGCGCAATCTCGTCGACGACCTCGCGGCTCAGCGCGGGCGTCGGCACATTGCGCGCAAATTCCATCGGCAGGCGCTCGCGCAATGCCGCAAATTCCGAATGCATCGCGGCGCTGATCGCGCGGGCCTGGGCACGTGCCGCAAACTCTTCGGGCCAGAGCTGTGCCTCGGGAAAACATTCGGCCAGGGTCTCGCAGATCGCGAGACTATCGAAGACGGTGAGCGTGTTTTCTCCATCTTCGATCTTCAGGATGGGCACCTTGTCGGCCGGCGCAAGCTTGCGGATATCTGCGTGCGTTTCGGGCCGCCTCAGCCGCACGGTCGTCTCGTGGAATTCCGCACCGGTCGCCCGCATCGCGAGCCAGGCGCGCAAACTCCAGCTGGACCACTGTTTCGTGCCGGTGATCAGGGTGTATCGGGACAAGGGGACTCCGGTTGCGGCGGCTTCGCGCAGTTTCTAGATTTCCCGGCCCACAGAGCATAGGCCCATCCATGCATTCCAGCCTTGTCGCACATGCACGCAATTCCATACCGCTGGATGCGGTGCGCGCGCGCGATCTCGAAAAATATCTTCGGCGGAAGAAGGCGCGCGAATCGGGATGGCTGCGCGGCGCGGGATTCGCCGCGAAAGAGGGCGAGATTGCATTCGTGCCCTCCGGCAAAGGGGAGCATTCATTTGCGGTGCTTGGCCTCGGCAACGAGCGCGATCCCCTGGCGCTGGCGGCGTTTGCCGAAAGCCTGCCGCAAGGGACCTATGCGCTGCGCGACGTGCCGGACGAATGCGGCGGCGCGCAGGCGGCGCTCGGCTGGCTCCTTGGCACCTACCATTTCGACCGCTACAGGAAGCGCGACAGAAACTTCCCCAAACTCGTGGCGCCACACGGCATCGATGTGGACGAGATCACACGCATTGCAGAAGGCGTGTTTCTCGCACGCGACCTCGTCAACACGCCTTCCAACGACATGGGACCGGCCGAATTGTCCGACGTGGCGCGCGCGCTGGCCGGTCGTTGC
>DASXMF010000136.1:0-2640 GCA_036495845.1 Rhizomicrobium sp. | reverse complement strand
CATCGAGGCCTGCGGCGCGTGGTCGTCGGTGTAGTTGCCCTTGCCGCGGATGAGCTTGTCGTCTTCCTTGCGCAGGACGCTTTGACCGACGCCAAATTTAACGGGACCAGCCATCGTTTCTCCAATCACGTTCGCTATTTCGAGGCATATTGCAGTGGATCGCGCGGAAGCGCAAAGGGTTTAGGACGCGCGATTCGTCGCGAACCAGATTTAGTTGCCCGCCGCAAAATCGACGGAATGGAGCCCAACCATCAAAAACCCTGGAAGCACCGGCCGTATCGGAAATGCCGGACTTGTTACCGGAGCAGGCGGCGATGGAAATCAGCTTCGACAGCATCATACCGATCCTGCGTATCTTCGACATCGCGAAGGCCGATGAATTTTATCTGGGCTTTCTCGGCTTCGCGGTCGATTGGGATCATCGCTTCGACCCCAATGCTCCGCTCTACCGCCAGATATCGCGCGGCAATCTGATCCTGCATCTGAGCGAACACCACGGCGACGGCAACCCCGGCGCCCGGCTGCGCGTGATGATGAAAGGCGTTCGCGCCTTCCATGCCGAGATCAGTTCGAAGGGATATCGTTACATGCGGCCCGGACTCGAGAGCACGCCGTGGGGAACGCTCGAGACCGGCGCGATCGATCCGTTCGGCAACCTGATCCGATTTTGCGAGCGGGTGCCTCCTGATCAAGCCCAATAGCCGGGGTTACGGAGATGCGCCTCCCGGCGCCACACTGAGTACATTCCCGACGGCGCTGGATATCTCGCGATGCGTAAGATTCGTTTCGTTCAAACCGTTAAACACGATATTTCCGCCAGAAATTTCGATCAGCTTCACATGTGATGTCGAGCTATTGTCGTAAACGACTGTCTGGTGGGCAATTCTGATGGCTTCGGGCAGATTAGCCAGCGCTCTGTCATATCGGCGTCGAATGTCGTGCTCGGGGATAGAGTGCCCTCCCATCCGCACCCGTTCTCGCACACGAAGAATATTGAGCTCCACGTTATGAAGCACGACGAAAATTAGACCCACATGATATCCGGCGGTGCGCGCTTGCCTCATTACCTGCAAGGATTGGTGGCTCGAAAGGGTGGTTTCATGAACGAAACTGTGTCGCGCGGCAATCAGGCTGCGGAGACGCGCGACGACTTGCTTACCCGCCCTTAAACTTGCGGCCTCGGGAGCATCCGGCGAAATTCGGCGCGCCAATATGTCAGCGTTGACGAATTCGCCTTCGATCTGAGGACGTACAGCTTCCTCGTAAATGGTGGATTTGCCGGATCCATTGGTGCCACCCAAAACGGTGCAGGAAGCAACAAATTGGACACTCATTTACCGGGGCGCAAAGGTCTGCAGAACGATTTCGGCGCCGTTGTGGAGTTCGATGAGGTGACGCGTGCCATCCGGCATTTCCTTGACGATGCCTTCGCCGAGCGCATTGTCGAGGTAGTACACGGGAACGCCAGCCTCCAAGGCTTTCTTGATGGCCTTGGGACCCGCTTGAGCGATTCGTTCTTCGTTTTGATGTAAGACATCCAGCAACATTGGATTACCCTATCACGAAGCGAGAATACTGGCAATTTTAGCTGCGCACCAGCGATCGCAGCCAGCCCTTGCCGAACAGCAGCAGGATCGAGCCGCCATAGACGATCGCGCCGACCGCGATCAGCACCAGAAGTATGCTCTCGTCGCGGAATAGAGACAGGTGCGCCAGATAGGCGCTGGCGAATTTCGCGGCCAGCCACAATGCCGCCGCCAGCACGACGCCACAGGCGGCAAATTTGACCAGCGATTGCACCAGCGGCTTGTCGAATTCGAGATAGCCGGCCCGCACCGCGAAGCCGAGCACCAGCAGAAGATTGATCCAGGCGCCGGTCGCGGTCGCAAGCGCAAGGCCGACTTGAGCCAGCGATCCCATCAACAGGACTTTTAGGGCCAGATTGACCGCGAGGCCCGTCAGCGAAGCCTTCACCGGCGTCGCGGTATCCTTGCGCGCATAGAACGCCGAGACCGCGCTGCGGATCATCACGAAGGGAATGAGGCCGACGGCGTAGGCCGCGAGCGTGGCGCCGGCGGCCGAGGCATCGGCCTTGGTGAAGGCGCCGCGCAGGAACACGGCGCGCATGATCACGTCAGGCACCGTGACGAAGGCGGCGACAAACGGCACGGAGGCCAATAGCGTGAACTCAAAAGCCCGGCGCTGCGAGGCCATCGCGCCCGCATCGTCTCCGGCGGTAATCCGTCGCGACATTTCGGGCAACAGCACCGTGCCGATCGCAATGCCGATCACGCCGATCGGCAATTGATAAAGCCGCTCGGCGTAATACAGCGCCGACAACGCGCCGGCGGCGAGGAAGGTCGCGATGATGGTATCGGCAAAGATCGCGACCTGCGTTCCCATCGAGCCCAGCGTCGCCGGCCCAATGGCGCGGAAAAACGCGCGGACGTCTTCGTCAAGTTTGAGCGGCGCGAAACGGGGCAGGCCGCCATGGCGCGTGAGATCGCCGGCCAGCAGGAAATATTGCAGGAAGCCGGAAATCAGCACGCCCCAGGCCGCGGCGTGGCCGACCGACGGAAACCACGCGGCCAGCGCCAGCGTCGCCATCATCGAGATGTTGAGAAAGATCGATGCCGCCGA
>DASXMF010000135.1:0-23241 GCA_036495845.1 Rhizomicrobium sp. | reverse complement strand
GCCGCTTGTCGAAATCGATCGAGGCGTTTATCTCCTCCATCAGCGCCGCGGGGGCGCTGCCGAAGCGGCCGCCCCACATTTCGTTGGCACTCATGGGAGAAACGGGAACCCGTCTTGCGCCGTCATCTGATCGCCATCCTTGCCGCTATCGCCATCGCCGCTTCGGCCGCTGCTCTATATGTGATCCGGTCAAGGACCGTCCACGGATCGGCGCCGCCCGAGGCGCTTTCAAGGCTGGCGGCGGTTTCGAAACCCCGCAGCCTTCCCGCGGTCGCGTTCACCGACGCGCGGGGCGGGCGGGTTTCACTCGCCGTCTTTCGCGGGCGCACCGTCCTGCTGAATCTCTGGGCGACATGGTGCGCACCCTGCGTGCGCGAATTGCCGGCCCTTGCGCATCTGCAGCGCGCTCTCCCGAACCTGACCATCGTCGCAGTCAATGAGGGCCGTGAGACCGCGCCCGCGACCGCATCGTTTCTGAAGGCGCACGGTGCGCAAGCGCTTCGCGTCTATCTCGATGCGGATCACGCCTTCCTCGCGGCGCTCGGCGTCGAGGGACTTCCCTTGAGCGTGCTTGTCGATGCGAGCGGCGTGGAGCGTGCGCAGGCTTCGGGCCCGGCCGAATGGGACGATCCCGACGCCATCGCGTGGCTGCGGGACGTGGCGGCCCGCGGCGGCTACGCGCAGTAGCGTCGCCCACTCCTCGTCTGCACGACGGGTCACCCCTCACCCACGACATGGTGGTCGAAGGAGCTCGACTTGCACCCCTCTCCCACAAGGGGCGAGGGGAATCCGCGCGCTGCATAGACGCTGATCGTTGCGAAAGCAGAACTGACGCATGAGTCGCCCTCTCCCCTTGGGGGAGAGGGCTCAGGGACGTTTCCTGCGCAACGGCTCAAGCGCAGGTGAGGGGCGCTTACTGCACCACTGCCGGTGTCGCGGCGAGCATCATGTCGGCGAGGCCCTCACGTTCGGTCAGATGGATGCTCAGGCCTTCTCCGTCCGGAACGATGTGCAGACGAAAATCGTCGATGCGCGCGATCTCGTCGTAATCGAGATCGAAGCCGTCGCCGGTCCAGCGCCCGACAAGGGCGACATGGTGTCCCGATATCGTGTTGACGGAAATGCGAGGGACCCCGTCGAGACCGATGGCGTGATCCTCCACGACGCCATTGGCGAAGCCGAAGCGGACCACCGCTTCGCTCGGCGCGCCGAAAGCAAATGCGAGACTGTGCACGCCGAGCGGATTGGCGCTCACGAGAAACGTCTTGCCCGCGATCGTGGGCGCCCAATCGGGCAACGCCTGCGGCGGCAGCGCTGCTGGGGGAAGCGCCGCCCACTTCTCCATTTTGGCGAGCCAGTTTGCACCTGCAGGATTTGGTGGCAGCGGTCTGTTTGCGCGAATGGCGGCGGCGAGAAGCGGCGCCACGCGGTTCGCATCGGCGCCGCCGGACGTCACCACCTCCACGAGATTCTGCTCTGGCACCACGGTGATCCTCTGGCCGCCGCGCCCATTGGCCTCGAAATCGTAGGGCGTGTGCGAGGGATAGAGCCACATTCCGTAACCGTAATAGACGCCGGCCTCGACGCTCGCATGCGCCGTGAGCGCCGCGATCATGTAGTCGGCCGGCACGAGCTGCTGGTCTTTCCACTGTCCCCGATGAAGCCATAGATGGCCGAGCTTCGCCGCATCGCGCGGCAGGAGCTCGAGACCGGCAAAGCCGTGGCTGACGCCGTCCGGATCGACGGGCCAGGTCACCTGCGTGATGCCGAGCGGTGCGAAGAGATTCCGCTGCGCCAGATCGAGCGCGGTTTGCCCCGTCGCCCGCGTGAGCGCGGCCGAGACCAGATGCATGCTGCCGCCGCAATATTCGAAGGTGCTGCCCGGCTCGTACGCCAACGGCCGCCCGAGCATGAATTCCGCCCAGTGCGGACTCTCCACCATCTCGCGCAAAACATTTTCGCCGGGATTGCCGCGGCAATCGAGTCCGGAAGACATGCTGAGGAGCTGGGCAAGGGTGATGCGCTCTTTGCGCGTATCGCCGTTCACCGCTTGCGGCACGTGAACGAGGGAAGAGATCGGCTGATCGAGACTGGCGATCCTGTTCTCGCCCTGCGCGATGCCGACCAGCGTCGAGGTCACGCTCTTGGTGACGGAGGCCAGATCATGAGTCTCGTTGTCGGCGAAGGGAAAGAAATAAGCATCCAGGACGGCGTAGCCGTTGCGTTCGACGAACAGGCTGTGGACGCGAATATGTTCGTTGCGAATTGTCTCGATCGCCTGCCCGAGAGCCACGGAATCGATCCCCTGCGCTTCGGGCGTGGAAAAAGTCCAGGCATTCTCTGGCCACACTTCGGCGGGCAGCGGTGGCGGTGGAGGTGGCGGCGGAGGAGGTTTCGCGCAGGAGGCGAGCGTCGCGCAGAGAGCGAGAGCGGAGACCGAAAATCGTGCGAGTCTCAACCCTCCCCTTGAGGGAGGGTCGAAATTTGTGCGCCCCAGGCGCGCAAATTTCGGGGAGGGGTAAGGCAACAATCACCAATTCCTTGCAAGAGCTGGACAGCGCTGCTTCAGTGTGTTGCGAGCATAGTCCTTAAGTGGGGTCCGACAGTAGTCCGGTGTGATTTGCACTCTGTCTCCGATTAGAAAACCCACGCAAACTTGTCCTCGCGACATGCAATTGCAAAAATTTGTCCCTCTGGAAAGTAGCTTTCGTGCCCATTCGACCTCAGCGCATGCTTGAACGCAAACAGGGCCTATTGAACTACAGTGATACAACTGTAGCTTTGGGTTGAAGATGCGTCCGCAGCAAATTGCCAGAACAGTGATCTCTGTCGCGCTCGTATTTGGAGCAATGGCCTTCCTCAATCGCCACGACCAGGCAATGCCCGTCATGGTGGGCATTATCGGCGCAGTGGTTGCCATCATTTACGCAGTTCAAGCCTCGCCTCGCGCAATCGCCTTTATTGCGGGACATCCCAAGAACTTTCGCATTGCGGGAATAATAACTGTAGCAGGTGCAGTTCTTCTGATCGTGCTGATTTCGATCGAATTTCCGAATGTCAAACCAGACGATGTTCGTGTGACTGCAGGACCGGTCGGACTCATGATGTTAGGCATTCTCATCTTCACACTGCCTCGATCGGTGAGGTTGTCCGAAGTAGCGAAGCTAGCGGCTCAGAAGCCCAACCCTGCCGACGTACCGGAAGGCCGCAAGTTCGGAATCGAGGACGGAATTGACAGCAACAATTTTGTACTTCGGAACTTCGGAACATTTCTACGCATCGCCGGGCCGTGGGCGGCTCTTTACGCGCTCGTTCCTTTGGCCGCCTTCCAAGTGGCAGCAGTAAGGGGCGGTATCATAAGGAGCGTGTTCGAACCAGTTCCGACCAATCCCGGGTTAGCCGCGCGCTTAAGCGTGCTGCTCACCTATGCTCTCATTTCGTTTGTCGGCATTCCGATGGTAGCGGTTGCGTGGCATCGCTTTGTCGCGATGAGGCAAGCGCCGCGATTTGGACTGGTCTCCCTCAACAAGGACTTTTGGCAATATGCGTTTCGCATTTGGACTTTCGGCACCGTTATGGCCGTCTTATACAAGCTGGTGGCATCCAACGCGGCGGACATCAACAGGGTCCTAGGGACGCGTACATCTCCTTCGGGAGTTGAAATCGTAGATTTTTGCGTTTGGACCCTGGCTCTCTGGTCGGCGAGTTCTTTTGCACTGGTACTGCCTGCCACTTCGGTCAGTGATCGTGACATGGATATCATGCGCTCGATCCGCGCAACGACGATGCTTGGCAAATCTTACCGAATCGGCTTCTTGGTGGCTCTGCTTCCATTGTTTGTCGCGTCCGTGTTGCTCACCCGATGGTTCAAGACAGCGCTAGGCCCGTCACTGTCGAATCAAATGCTTGCGGGCATCGCGCCAAGCTTTCTGTTCTTCTTTGCGGTCGCCGCGGGCGCTACGTATCTTTCGCACGCATACCAGGCGGCAAACCAGAGCGGGACACACATTACATCTGCCGTGTAGCCGCCTCGTATTTCTTGAAATCGTTCGCGGGGTTGCCTCACCCCTCCCCGAATATCGCTCGCGCGCTTTTTTGTGAGTTGCCGCGTCGCAGATTGATCGCAGGCGCGCTCGCGATTTTCGACCCTCCCTCAAGGGGAGGGTGGAACACGGCGCTTCCCCCTACCGTGTCGGCACCGGGTGTTCGCCGCGATAATCGTAGAAGCCGCGGCCCATCTTGCGGCCGAGCCATCCAGCTTCGACATATTTCACCAGAAGCGGGCACGGCCGGTATTTGGAATCGGCGAGGCCTTCATAGAGCACCTGCATCACCGACAGGCAGGTGTCGAGGCCGATGAAATCCGCGAGCTGCAGGGGGCCCATCGGATGGTTGGCGCCGAGCCGCATCGCAGTGTCGATTGCCTCGACGTTTCCGACGCCTTCGTAAAGCGTGTAGACCGCCTCGTTGATCATCGGCAGCAGGATGCGGTTGACGATGAAGGCGGGAAAATCCTCGGCATAGGCGGCGGTCTTGCCGACGCGCTTGACGATGTCGAGCGCGGCCTGGAACGTGGTGTCGTCGGTGGCGATGCCGCGGATGACTTCCACGAGCTGCATCATCGGCACCGGATTCATGAAATGCAGGCCGATGAAATGCTCCGGCCGGTCGGTCGAGGCGGCGAGCCTGGTCACCGAAATCGACGAGGTGTTGGTGGCGATGAGCGTCTTGTCGCTCAGGCGCGGACACAGGTCCTGGAAAATCCTGCGCTTGACGGTTTCGTCTTCGGTGGCCGCCTCGATGACGAGGTCGCGGTCCTTCATGTCGTCGAGGTTCTGCGTCGTCTTGATGTGACGGAGTGCGGGTTCGACCGTTTCGTCCCTGATCAGCCCGCGCGACGCCTGGCGGTGCAGATTGTGCTCGATCGTGCCGATCGCCTTCTTCAGCTGCTCGCCGTTGACGTCCTCGAGAAGGACGTCGTAGCCCGCCAGCGCGCAGACATGGGCAATGCCCCCGCCCATTTGTCCCGCGCCGATAATCCCCACGCGTTCGATGCTCATGTCGTGTTTGCGTCTCCCAATGGGCCGGACCCCCCGGCACGAATGTCAGTAGCCGAGTCTCGTCAGTTCCTGTTCCATCTCGGGCATGATCTTGAAGAGATCGCCGACGAGGCCGTAATCCGCGATCTGGAAGATCGGCGCCTCCTCGTCCTTGTTGATGGCGACGATCACCTTCGAATCCTTCATGCCCGCGAGATGCTGGATCGCACCCGAAATGCCGACTGCGATGTAGAGCTCGGGCGCCACCACCTTGCCGGTCTGCCCCACCTGGTAGTCGTTGGGCACGAAGCCCGCATCGACCGCGGCGCGGCTGGCGCCGAGCGCGGCGTGCAGCTTGTCGGCGATCTTCTCTAGCAGGTGGAAATTCTCGCCCGACTGCAAGCCGCGGCCGCCCGAAATGATGATCTTGGCCGAGGTCAGCTCGGGCCGCTCCGATTTCGACAATTCTTCGCCGACGAATTTGGAAAGTCCCGGATCGGCGGGCGGCGCGACCGTTTCCACCGGCGCCGAGCCCGTGCCTTCGAGCGGCTTGAAGGCGGTAGTGCGCACCGTGATGATTTTCTTGCCGGCAGGCGCCTGCACGGTCTGGATGGCGTTGCCCGCATAGATCGGACGGCGGAACGTATCTGGCGATTCGATGGCGAGAATTTCCGAGATCTGCGGCACGTCGAGCTTCGCCGCGACGCGTGGCAGGTAGTTCTTTCCGTTGGTCGTCGCGGGCGCGAGAATCGCATCGTATTGGGGAGCGAGGCTGACGATCAGCTGCTCCATCAGCTCGGCGACCATCTTCGCATAGGCGGGAGAGTCCGCGACCAGCACTTTCTCCACTCCCGCAAGCTTTGCCGCGGCCTGCGCGACATTCGCGCATTGATGCCCGGCGACGAGCACGTGCACGGGCGCGCCCAGCTGCGCCGCGGCACTCACCGTCTTCGCGGTCGCGTCCTTGAGCGCGGCATTGTCGTGCTCGGCGATGACCAGCGACGCCATCAGATGACTCCGGCCTCGTTCTTCAATTTATCGATCAGCTCGGCGGCGGTCTTCACCTTGACGCCCGACTGGCGCTTCGGCGGCTCGGTCACCTTAACGATTTTCAGCCGCGGCGCCGCGTCCACATGATAGTCGGCCGGCGTCTTTTCGGCGATGGGCTTCTTCTTCGCTTTCATGATGTTGGGAAGTGAGGCGTAGCGCGGTTCGTTGAGCCGCAGATCCGTCGTCACGATCGCGGGCAGCCTCAGTTCGACAGTCTGCAGCCCACCGTCGATCTCGCGCTCGACATCGATCTTTCCATCGGAGACTTCCACCTTGTGCGCAAAGGTGCCCTGCGGCCAACCCAGCAGCGCCGCCAGCATCTGGCCCGTCTGGTTGGAATCGTCGTCGATCGCCTGCTTGCCGAGAATGACGAGGCCGGGCTGTTCCTCATCGCAAATCGCCTTGAGGATTTTCGCGACCGCGAGCGGCTCGACCTCGCCTTCCGCCTTCACCAGGATGCCGCGATCGGCGCCCATCGCGAGCGCGGTGCGGATCGTTTCCTGCGCGGCCTGCGGTCCGATGGAGACGGCAATCACTTCGGTGGCTTTTCCCTTTTCGCGAAGACGCAACGCTTCCTCGATGGCGATCTCGTCGAAGGGATTCATCGACATCTTCACGTTGGCGAGATCGACGCCCGTCTGATCCGCCTTCACCCGCACCTTGACGTTGAAGTCGATCACCCGCTTGACGGGCACGAGGACCTTCATGGCGATCGATTGCCTTCCCCCGGAACGAGCGGGTTATTCTGTGCCCGGGAAACAGGATGCGCACACGCCGCCTGCCTGGGGCCGGGGCCCGTCTCTTGTGCGGCGCAAAAACTAGGCATCTGACCGGCACCCTGTCAATTGAGAGCCATTCTGCAGCGTTGCGGCCTTGCAAGCCGTTAACGTTCGAATTTTAGGTGCGCTGCACCATGACAAGTCGCGGCATTCCGCCGCATCACCTCATTTGAGCGTCGTGAGATAGGCGACGATGTCGGCGCGCTGGCCGGGGTTGGAGATGCCGGCCATGGGCATGTTGTTGCCCGGCACCACGCTTTGCGGCGAGGCGAGCCAGGCGTCGAGCTTGACCGGCGTCCACACGATTCCTGATTTCTTCATCGCCGCCGAATAGGAGAACCCCGGAAAGGTGCCGGCCTTCCGCCCGACGACGCTGAACAGATTGGGTCCGAGCCGGTTGCCCGCGCCTTTGGTGTTCGCGTGACAGATCGTGCAGCGGTTGAAGAGCGCTGCGCCCGTCGCGGCGTTGCCTGCCGCATCAGCCTGCGCGTTCCAGGCGAACAACGCGATGAGCACCGCGAGTGAAGTTGCAATTGGTTTCAATGATGATCTCCCCGCTTCCCGCACCATAGCGCATTTGTCTCCGCAAGAGGAACCGCCAAGCCGCCAAGCCGCAAATCGCTCAACCAAAAGCGTGTCATCCCGGAGACGCGCCTCGCGAAAGCGGGGTCGGTGCATTCGTGGGCGTGCCCAATTCGCGAGTGTGAATTTCCCGACAAGAGGTTCACGCGGAGGCGCGGAGACGGGGAAGAGATTCACAGTGAGGCAGCGAGTCAGTGAGAGCGGTGAGGAAGAGATAGCGCGCGAAGCGCACAAAAATCCCTCACTGCCTCACCGTCTCATTGTGAATCTGTTTCTTTCCGCGCCTCCGCGTCTCCGCGTGCCCATTCTTTGGGAAAGCAGCAGGCAAGATTTGGCCGACCTGACGCGCGGCCTATGCGCGACAGAAGTCGAGCTCACGTCGCGCGCGGGGGCGTGCCGTCCTTCGCGGTTTCGATGGCGCTGCGGAACGCGATCGGATCGGCGATGTTCGGGATCGTCACCGCGTCGATGCCCGTGCCCTCTATGCGGATGTGTCCGTATCCGAGCATGCGGCCGAGAAGAGACTGCGTCACGCGCACGCCTTCGATGTTGGGCAGCGCAATCTCGTTGGTCTTGAGCGAGAACACACCGGTCTTCTCGATGAAGCGGTGCGTCGTCACCGCGATCTCCGTCGTCCACATGCGGATCATCATCGAGAAGAAGATCCAGATGCCGATGATGAAGATGCCGAGAAAGATCAGCGCCAGCCAGGCCAGAAGGTAGAAGACCCAGTGAAAGCGCGCCCGCGCCACCACCGTCTCGCTCGCCCCCAGCGATCGTTCGATGTAACCCATCTGTCCCCTCCCGCAGGTCGCGCACGACGCTTGCGCAGTTTTATTTATTTATCCCCTCATTGTCATGGCCCGCGCAAGCGGGCCACCCAGGTGAAGCCGCCCCGCGCTCAATGCCGTTTTCTGGGTGGCCCGGTCTCCGCTGGCGCCCCCCGGTCCGCGCGTAGCGCGGCCGGAGGACAAGCTTAGCCGGGCCATGACAGAAATGAGAAGCGGCGTTCAATTTGACGACGGTCCGCTCGAAACGAGTCGTCTACCGCTCCTCGTGGTCCGGGAGGAGCACTTCGCGCTTGCCCTGGTGGTTGGGGCGCGAGATCACGCCTTCCTCCTCCATGCGCTCGATGAGGCGCGCGGCGCGGTTGTAACCGATCTCGAGCCGGCGCTGGATGTAGCTGGTGGTGGCCTTGCGCTCGCGCGCGACGATGGCGAGCGCCTTGTCGTAGAGATCGTCGCCCGAATCGCCGCCGCCGCCGAACACGCCATAGGGGTCGTCGCCGTCGTCGTCCTGCTCTTCGGTGACGGCGTCGAGATATTCGGGCGTGCCCTGCGTCTTCAGGAAGCGCACCACGTCTTCTACTTCATGGTCGGTGACGAACGGTCCGTGCACGCGGCGGATGCGCCCACCCGCCATCATGTAGAGCATGTCGCCCTGGCCCAGGAGCTGCTCGGCGCCCTGCTCGCCGAGGATGGTGCGGCTGTCGATCTTGGAGGTCACCTGGAAGGAGATGCGGGTCGGGAAATTCGCCTTGATGGTGCCGGTGATGACATCGACCGAGGGACGCTGGGTAGCGGCGATCAGATGGATGCCGGCCGCGCGCGCCATCTGGGCGAGCCGCTGCACCGCGCCTTCGATCTCCTTGCCGGAGATCATCATCAGATCGGCCATCTCGTCGACCACCACCACGATGAACGGCATGGGCTCGAGCTCGAGCACCTCGTCTTCGTAGACGGGCTTTCCGGTCTCGCGATCGAAGCCCGTCTGCACGGTGCGCTTCAGCGTTTCGCCTTTCTCCTTCGCCCGGTTGACGCGCTCGTTGAAGGCTTCGACGCCGCGCACGCCGAGCTTCGACATTTTGCGGTAGCGCTCCTCCATTTCGCGCACCGCCCATTTGAGCGCCACCACGGCTTTCCTCGGATCGGTGACGACGGGAGCGAGGAGATGCGGGATTCCTTCGTATACGGACAATTCCAGCATCTTGGGATCGATCAGGATCATCCGCGCCTGGTCGGGCGCCAGCCGGTAGAGCAGCGACAGGATCATGGTGTTGAGCGCGACCGATTTGCCCGAACCGGTGGTGCCGGCGATGAGCAGATGCGGCATCTTGGCGAGATCGGCCATCATCGCTTCGCCGCCGATGGTCTTGCCGAGCGCGAGGATGAGCGGCACGCGCGACTTTTCGTATTCGCTCGAGCCGATCAGTTCGCGCAGGAACACCGTCTCGCGGCGCTGATTGGGCAATTCGATGCCGAGCACGTTGCGCCCGGGAATGCCGGCGATGCGCGCCGCCACCGCGCTCATCGAACGCGCCACGTCGTCGGAGAGGCTGATCACGCGCGAGGATTTGACGCCCGCCGCCGGCTCGAACTCGTAGAGTGTCACCACCGGGCCGGGCCGCACCGCCACGATGCGCCCGCGCACGCCGAAATCGGAAAGCACCGCTTCGAGCATGCGCGCATTCTCTTCCAGCGCTTCGTCGCTCAGATCGGCGCGGTCGTGAACGCGCAGCGGCTCGGCCAGCAGGCCGAGCGGCGGCAATTGATATTCGCTTTCGCCGAGATCGAGCGCCGCCTGGCGCGCGGGTTTGGTTCGCGCTGGCAGCTTGCGCGCGTCGTCGCGCTTGACGCGCGTTTCGCCCTTGTCGCGGCTCTTGGCGCCTGCGGGCTCCGGCGCGATGTCAAGCGCGCCGCTTTCGTCGTCCTCGACCTCTTCGCCCTCACCTTCTTCGTCGCGCGCGGGCGCAATCGCGCGCGCGGGTTTGCGATTCACGAGCGTCCCGCCGGCGCGAAGGAGAAACGAACCCGCCGCCGCGACGCCGCGTCCGATCGGCTGAAACCTCAGGCCCGTGGCCAGGAAAGCGAGAGGCAGGCCGATCAGCAGAAGCAGGATCGGGATCGCGTCGATCGCCCATTGCTGGTGGGAGGTCTGCGCCGCATGACGGGCGAGCCCGAAGACCGCGATGCCGACCAATCCGCCTGCACCCGCCGGCATGATCACCGGCGCGGGCAGTGCGCCGAAGCCGCCCGCAGCGAGCAGAGTTCCCAGCGGCCAGGCGAGCGCGCGCCATCCGCCGTGGCGAATGCTTTTTCCGGCGAGACCGAGCGCACCCCAGACGGCGGGAGGAGCGAGCGCGGCGAGAGCCGCAATGCCGAAAGTCTGCAGCAGCAGATCCGCGGCGACGGCGCCGAGACCGCCGAGCAGATTGCCCGGATCGCGCGCGGTGGCGTTGTTCAGACTGGCATCGCCTGGATGATAGGTAGCGAGCGCGAGAATGCCGGCGGCCGAAATGAGAAAGAGAAGAGCGCCCGCGCTCCTCAGCACGGCCGTGCCGAGGAAATGCGAAACCGCGCGGCGGACATCGTCCATCGTGTCGGCCAGCGCGGCGCGGCGCGTGCGCGGCTGGTAGGCGCCCATGCTTCGTCCCCGGCTCATGCCAACTCCCGCTCGCCGATGAGATCGGCCAGACGACCCAGTGTGACCTCAATGGTTGACAATTCGTGAACGAGAGCCACGCGAATGTAGCGAAATCCCGGATTCGACCGCGGATTCCCTGATTCCGTCTCCCGCCCCATATAGGCGCCCGGCAGCACGCGGATGCCGGCCTCGCGCCACAGCCGGAGCGCGGCGGCCTCGCCATTGCCGACCTCGAGCCACAGGAAGAAGCCGCCTTCGGGCAGGCGCAATTTGAAGCGGTTGCCAAGCACACGGGCGGCCAGCCGGAAGCGTTCGGCATAGGTGGCGCGATTGGCCGCGACATGGGCCTCGTCGCTCCAGGCCGCCGCCGAGGCTGCCATGATCGGCATCGGCACCTGCGGGCCCGCATAATTGCGGAAGGCGCGAAATCTCCCGATCAGCGCCGGGTCGCCCGCGACGATTCCGGAGCGGAGCCCGGGAAGGCCCGAGCGCTTCGACAGGGAATGGAAGGTCAGCAGCCGCTCGAACCCGCCGCTTTGCGCGAAGCGCACGGGCAGCGCGCAGGCGGGCGGCTCGCCGAAATAAATGTCGGCGTAGCACTCGTCCGCGAACACCGTAAAGTCGTAGCGGTCGGAGAGTGTGAACAGTGTTCGCCAGACTTCCGCGCCGGCGCAGGCACCCTCGGGATTGGAGGGCGAGCAGAGGAAAGCGCTGCTGGTGCGGCGGAGAATGGTTTCGGGAAGCGCGGCGTAGTCCGGAAGGAATCCGTTTTCCTCGCGCGCCGGCACGAACACCGGCTCGGCGCCAGCCGCCAGGATCGCCGCCGCATAGCACTGGTAGAACGGGTTGGGCAGAAGGATGACCGGGCGCCCGCCCGCCCTGGTTTCGGGCGTGGTGATGAAAGTCGCGAGAAAGAGTCCCTCGCGGGTGCCGTTCAGCGGCAGGAAATTCCGCTCGTCGATGGCCGTCGCGGGCAAATCGAACCGCCGGCGCAGCCAGCCGGCCGCGGCCTCGCGCCATTCGCGCGTGCCGTTGATGGGTGGATATTCGCCGAACTCGTGCGCGTGCCGTGCGATCGCCTCGGTGACGAAGGCCGGCACCGCGCCGCGCGGATCGCCCACCGACAAAAGCACGGGCGGCGCGCCGGGCGTGACCGGATCGAGCAGCCCGGCGAGCTGTGCAAAGGATCCCTCTGGCAGCGCGGCAAGTCGTCCTGGCAGCAAGGTGATTCCTTTCGCCGAAGCGCGGAGATTCTAGCTGCGAAGCCGGACAAGCGTCCACTTTGTTTCGGGGCTGCCGGTTTCGACATCAATGTCTGAAATCGAACGAAGCTTCACTCGTGCAGCTCGGTGTACTGTTCCTCCCCGAATCTGCGGAATCCCGCGGTATTAGGTAGCAACGTTCCAAGCCTATAGGCCGGACATGCCGCCCGATACCGCTCTTGAAAGGAGAGCGGAGTGGAATTCCAAGGATTTACCGCCAGGACTAGCGTCCTTTGCAGAGAAGATTGTCGAGCAATTGCGCCTCAGTTGAATCAGGCTTGTGAAACAGCCGCCAGAATAATCCCCCGCCACGTTTCGGGACCGCAGCGGGGGTAAGGGGAGCTTCCATGCTGTAGGGCATAGTCTTACACGAATCGGCTAGCGAACAGTTAAGAAATTCTGGACATATCGTAAGCCGCTTCCGTTTACGCTTTCTCCGCGATCTCCCAAGCCAGTAACCCCTTCTCGCCGACTTTCGCCGATTTTAGGAAGCCTCGCCGCTTCCAATGCCCGAGACAGACGACAAATGTCCCTCGCGCCAGTTTGTTTTTGATCGAAGCCTCTGTCTCGCCTTTCAAGCCATGCTTGGCGAGACGTTCCGCCAGCCCGGATTAGGTCAATCCTGCCCGCTTCAATTCCGCCTTTAGGAACCGGGAAGCCCGGCCTGCAATCTTATGCTCAGCGGAACAGCGATGGCGCGTAGTACCTACACATCACTCGCACGACGGCGGTTCATCCGGTTTCGCATCAATGGACGGGGTATTGATAGGAGCGGTGGGTAGTGTTGGGTACAGATCTAATCCAGCGTTGACGCAATCAATCAGTTCTTCCACAACGACCAACGCCATCGGGTGCCTGCCCTCGCGGAGATGGCATGCTGCGATGTCCAGCATTGCCAGCATTTGCAGCGCTTCCTCTCGGCGGGTGAACTGCATCCTGCAATCCCACAATTCTACGTCTTTGTTTCTCTCTGCAGCACAACACGCAACGCACGGTTTGCGGACGTTAGACTAACTGTCGGAACCGTAGCCGTATCGAGCGAAATACACACTGAGCCCAAGAAGAACGGGCTACAAGGCGGCCAGGCGCGCCAGACTATTCCTTTGCTGTTGCGGTCGCTAATCTCGCGCTCATGACTGCAACGAACAACACCGACGTCGTCATCGGCGGTGGGGGGATGGTGGGCCTGACGCTGGCGCTCGCGCTGGCGCGCGGCGGATTGAAGGTCGTGGTTGCCGATCCGGTGCCGTCGTCCACGAAAACTGGCGCCGCATTCGACGGGCGGGTGAGCGCGCTCTCCTATTCTTCGGTGCGCATGCTCGAAGCCCTGGGCGTGTGGGACGAACTCAAGGCGCACACGCAGCCGATCGACGACATTCTCGTCACCGATGCCAGGCTCGGGGAAGCGCCTTCGCCTTTCTCCCTGCATTTCGATCACCGCGAGATCGGCCAGCCGATGGGGTTCATCGCCGAAAACCGCGACATCCGCGTGGCGCTGCTCGCCTGCGTTTCGCGCGAGAAGACGGTTTCGCTCGAATGTCCCGCTTCCGTCGCCAACAGCGAACAGACGGGTCCCGCGATCGATGTCGTTCTCGATACGGGCAAAACATTCCGCGCCCAGCTCTTCGTCGCCGCCGAGGGCCGCGAGTCGCCGTCGCGCGAGCGGATGAATATCGGCCTCGTCGCCTGGTCCTATCCGCAGCGCGGGATCGTGGCCACCGTCGCCCATGACGAGCCGCACAGAGGCTGCGCCTATGAGCATTTTCTCCCCTCGGGGCCGTTCGCCATCCTGCCGATGACGGGCAACCGCTCCTCGCTCGTATGGACGGAGCGCGAGACGCTCGCCGACGGCATGCTGAAGCTTGCGCCGGCCGAGTTCGAAAAAGAGATCGCGCGCCGCTTCGGCTCGCATTTGGGCAAAGTGCACGCGGACGGCCCGCAATGGTCCTATCCCCTGCGCTTCCATCTCGCCCGCGCCTGGGTGCGCGAACATTTCGCGCTGGTCGGCGACGCCGCGCATGGGATACACCCGATCGCGGGACAGGGCCTCAATCTCGGCTTCAAGGATGTCGCCGCGCTTGCCGAAGTGGTGCTCGACGCGGCCCGGCTCGGGCTCGCATACGGCTCGCTCGATGTGCTCCGCGGATACGAGCGATGGCGCCGCTTCGATTCGTTCGCGCTCGCCGCAGCCACCGATGCGCTCAACAGGTTGTTCTCGAACGATTTCACGCCGCTCCGGATCGCGCGCGATCTGGGGCTCGGCATCGTCGACGGGATCGGGCCGTTGCGGCGCTTCTTCATGCGCCATGCCGGCGGCGATGTGGGCAAGCTGCCGCGCCTCCTGCGCGGCGAAGCGGCGTGATTGAAATCGGATGGACCACCAAGGCGCGCGGTAACGACGACGTATCACGCATTGGAGCGACGAAAAAAGTGGAAACGCCAAGACGCCAAGGGCCTGCACCGAATAATTTCACAATGAATTGGTCGAGGCGGCGAGCAAGAGTTGCGCGCGAAGCGCGCCCTCGCTGCCGTCACCGTCTCTCTGCAGAAATTCCCTTGTAGACCGCTTGGCGCCTTGGCGTCTTGGCGGTTCAATTTTCTCCTCTGCGGTTTCGGGCGCCGGATCGGGTTTCCATGCGTCTTTACCGCAAGGTGCCGTCGCCGCGGCGGGAGAGAGCGGCGGGCAACTCGACATAGAATTCGCGCGCCTTGGCCGCGATCGCGTCGATACGCGCGGCTTCCGCATCCTCGCGCGAGGCAAACGTTTCTCCCGCGAACAGAAACCGTGTGACCGGCGCGCCCGTGCGCTCGTCCGCGACCACTTTTTCCACGATGCGGTCGACCTGTTCCTCGGCGAGCAGCATGGTGTGCTTGTAATGGGCGAGGCGGTCGCGGCGGTCGCGTGCCTCCTCGAGCTTGCGCTCGGCATTGCGTTCGTCGAATCGTGCGAGCGCTGAAAGTATCGGCCGGCGGAACCCGTAAGCGATGATCGCCGCCAGCACCAGACCCGCCGTCACGAACAATCCGTGCATTGCTGCTCCCTCACGCGAGGACGATTTCCCGCCGGCCCGCCGCTTGCCGCGCCTCGCCATCGAGATAGGTGGTGCTTTGCATTTCGGCGAGTCTCGATGCCGTGCGCCGAAACGCTTCCGCGGCTTCGCCCTCCGTGCACAGCTTTTCGGGCCGCGCGGCTGCGGAGCAGACGAGTTTCACGCCGAGATCGTAGAGCGTGTCGATGAGCATGGTGAAGCGGCGCGTCTCGTCGCTCCTCTCCGGGCCAAGTCCGGGAATGTTGTCGATCATCAGCACATGATAGCGCCGGGCAATGGCGAGATAATCCGCCGCCGCCAGAGAGCGCGCGCAAATTTCGTCGAAGGAGAAGCGTGCAACCCCGTGCGCCGCGCGGGGGACGGCGACCCTGCGTCCGAGCAGCGTGATCGAATCGCGCGCGCCCGCGGCGCCGTCGGTCAGCTGCAGCCACGCGCGGTCGAGCGTCGCGTCCGCTCCGGCACCGAGCGGCGTTGCGTAGAGATCGAGCCCGGCAATGCGGCCGAGCCGCCAGTCGCGCGTCCCGGCGAGCTCGACGATTTCGAGATTTTTCTCGATCAAGTCGATGAACGGCAGGAAAAGCTGCCGGTTCAACCCGCCGTGATAAAGCCGGCCCGGCCGCGTGTTGGACGTGACGACGATCACCACGTTGCGCGCGAAAAGCTGCTCGAACAGACGCCCGAGAATCATCGCGTCGGCCACGTCGCGCACCTGGAACTCGTCGAAACAGAGAAGCCGCGCTTCGGACACGATGGCGCGGGCCACCGGCGCAATCGGATCGCTGCCCGCATCGAAAAGCCTCGCGCGGGTGTTCGCGCGGACAGACCGCCATTCGTGGATGCGCGCATGAACGTCGCTCATGAACGCATCGAAATGCACGCGCCGCTTTGGCGCGGTGGGCGCGCGGGCGAAGAAATCGTCCATCAGCATCGTCTTGCCCCGGCCGACCGCACCCCACATATAGAGTCCGCGGGGATTTGCGGCCTTGCGCCCGAACAGCTCGAACCCGCGGGGACGCCAATTTTCGAGCGCGGCCGCGAGCGCGTCCAGCTTCCGCGCGACAAAAAGCTGCGCCGCGTCGAGTTCGAGGCGCTTGTTCAAGTGAGGATGTTTTCCCGTGCCGCGATGGCGTCGGCGAGAGCGACCGTCTCGCGCGCCTGCTCCGCGTGAAGACGTTCGACCATGCGCCCGTCGAGGGCGATGGCGCCCTTGCCGGCATTCTCCGGACGCTCGAACGCGGCGATGATGTTCCGCGCCGCCTCGACATCGGCCGGACGTGGCGCAAATGTCTCGTTGCAGATTTCGATCTGCGAAGGATGAATGAGCGTCTTGCCGTCGAATCCGAAGGCGCGCGCCTCGGCGCAGCTCTCGCGGAAGCCATCGGCGTCGGCAATGTCGTTGTACACACCGTCGATGATGGCCAGCCCGTTCGCGCGAGCAGCCGCCACCGAGAGCGCCAGCGCCGGCGCGAGGTTCTCGCGGTGGCGCATGGGCAGCGCGCGCAAATCCTTGACGAGATCGTTGGTGCCCATCACCAGACAGGCGAGTGTTCCGCCCGCACCCGCGATTGCGGCGATGTCGAGAATGGCGCGCGGCGTCTCGACCATCGCCCACAGCGCGATGCCGCGGGTATCGGCGCCATGTATGTCGTTCGCGCCCGACACTTTCGGGATCAGGATGGCGTCGGGCCGCGCTTCGAGCGCTGCGGCGAGATCCGCTTCTCCCCACGCGGTCGACAGCGCATTGATACGAACGACGATCTCGCGAGCTCCGAACGCGCGCGCCGCAACCGCTGCGCAGACCTGCACGCGTGCCTCTTCCTTCGCCCCGGGCGCGACCGCGTCTTCGAGATCGAGGATCAGGGCGTCGGCCGGAAGCGTGCGCGCCTTTTCGAGCGCGCGCGCGTTCGAGCCGGGCATATAGAGCACGGAACGGTGCGGCCGGATGGGCATCGCAAATTCCCGGGAGTTTCGACGCGACACCTAGCCCAGCCCTTGCCGCGCGCCAATCCCCCGTCTAGTACCTCGAAGACGTTACTACGCACCATCGGCCCTCATGGTTCGACCTGCCTGCGCGAAGCTGAAGCTTCGCTTCGGCGAAGGCAGGCAATCTCACCATGAGGTCCTCATCCTGAGCCTGTCGAAGGATGAACATCCTCTCGCTCCAGTCCGAAGTCGTCTACGGCCATGTCGGCCAGGGCGCAGCGCGTTTTGCGCTCCAGCGGCTGGGACACGAAGTGTGGGCGCTGCCGACGGTGCTTCTGTCGAGCCATGCGGGCTACGCCCGGGTCGAGGGCGAGACGATCGCGGCCGGTCGCCTCAAGCAGCTGCTCGACGGTCTTTCCGCGAATGGCTGGCTTGCAGGCTGCGACGCCGTGCTGTCGGGCTATCTGGGAAGCCCCGAACAGGCGGAGATCGTCGCCGATGCCGTTTCGCGCGTGAAGATGGCGAAGCCCGAAGCGATCTACTGCCTCGATCCGGTGATCGGCGATGACGGCCGCGTCTATGCGAAGCCCGGCGTCGCCGAAGCTATGGCGCGAACGCTGCTGCCGCTGGCCGATATCGTGACGCCGAATGCGTTCGAGCTGACGCAGCTCTCGGCGTTGCCGGTGCGCAATGCGGCGGAGGCGCGCGCGGCGTCCGCCAGGCTGGGCCGTCCGCTCGTCGCAGCGACGTCCATCCCCGAGGGAGACACGCGCACCGGCGCGCTTGCGCTGACGCGCGGAGAAAGCTGGCTCGTCTCCACGCCGCGCCTCGACGGCGTTCCGCGCGGAGCGGGCGATCTGTTCGCGGCGCTGTTTCTCGCGGCGCGCCTCGCCGGCTGCGCCGTTCCCGACGCGCTTCACACAACGACTGCTGCGGTTTTTCACGTTCTCTCGAAAAGTCGCGGCCGGAACGAAATGCAGTTGATTGCCGAACAGCAGGCGCTCGTCACTCCGCCGCACGCGGAGGGATTGAGGATGGAGAGGATTGCGTAACCGCCCCCTCCGGCGCTTCGCGCCACCTCCCCCGCAAGCGGGGGAGGAAAGACGAATGCTGATCTTTTATTTTCCTCCCCCGGCTTGCCGGGGGAGAAGCCGAGGGAGCCCGGCGTCAGCCGGGCGAGTCGAGGCGGAGGGGGCAGCGCGATACTATCACGCCGCCTTTTTCAGCAGGCGGCGGCTGATCACGCATTCGGCGATCTGCACCGCGTTCAATGCCGCACCCTTGCGCAGATTGTCGGTGACTACCCACAGCGACAGGCCGTGCTCGACGGTCGGATCCTTGCGGATGCGCGAGACATAGGTCGCATCCTCGCCGGCCGCTTCCACCGGCGTCACGTAGCCTCCGTCCTCGCGCTTGTCGACGACGAGCACGCCCGGCGCTTCGCGCAGGATCGCGCGCGCCCTTTGCGCGGTGATCGGTTTCTCGAACTCGACGGTCGCGGCGCAAGAATGGCCGATGAACACCGGCACGCGCACGCAGGTGGCGGTGAGCTGGATGTCGGGATCGAGAATCTTCTGCGTCTCGACCATCATCTTCCATTCCTCCTTCGCGTAGCCGGAATCGAGGAACACATCGATGTGCGGAATGACGTTGAAGGCGATCTGCTTGGTGAATTTTCCGCTCTCGATCGGATCGGCGACGAACACTGCGCGCGTCTGGCGGAACAGTTCGTCCATCGCCTCCTTGCCCGCGCCGGAAACCGATTGGTAGGTGGCGACGACTACGCGCTTGATCGTGGCTTCGTCGTGCAGTGGCTTCAGGGCGACGACAAGACCCGCCGTCGAGCAATTGGGATTGGCGACGATGCCTTTGGGGATGCCGCGTTCGAGCGCGGACGCATTCACTTCGGGGACGATCAGCGGCACTTCGCGGTCCATGCGCCAGCAGGAAGAATTGTCGATGACGAGCGCGCCCTTGGCGGCAATCTTCGGCGCCCATTCCTTCGACACGGCCGCGCCGGCCGACATCAGGACGATGTCCGTGCCCGAGAAATCGTAATATTCGAGCGCCTTGACCTTCAGCGTGCGCTCGCCGAACGACACTTCGGTGCCCACCGAGCGGGTCGACGCGAGTGCCACGACCTCGGCCGCCGGAAATCCGCGTTCGGCGATCACGCCCAGGATCTCGCGGCCCACACTTCCGGTCGCGCCAACCACCGCGACGTTATACGTCATGGAAATGTTCCCTTGTCTGTCGCGCGCGCTTCGCAACCGCGCGAATTCGTCTACTCCAACTCTGTGGCGGAAAAAAGCGTCGGCGCTATTTCTCGGTCGGCCAGACGAACAGGATCTTGGCGGCCTGCCCGACGTGACTCTCCGACATCTCGCTGCCCAACTGATCCATGCCCTGCAGTTTGTAGCTGGAGAGACCGGCGCGCGGATCGTCATTGGGGCCGAATTGCGCACGCAGCGGTCCGCCGAGCGAAAGACCGGCCCCGCTCTTTTGCTGCGACCATTGCGCACCGGATCCCGAGAACAGGCCGGACGAACTGGAATCGGAAGGTTGCTGGCGATGGAACAGGCTGAAGCCGCCCAGATCCAGCAGCACATGCGAATGAGGCGTCAGAGGCTTGGGGCTCGCCACCGGCCGCGCGATCGCCGGGCTCGCAGCGAGGAAAACAGCACAGAGAACGGCATCCAAACGTTTCAAGGCGCGGGCTCCCACTCTGACGAACTCTATGCCCTTCCACCGGCAATTTCTTGCCGGCACTGCCTGAGAGTTAAGGATTTATGCACGTTTCCCGTCAGCCGTCCAGTTCCGGATAGTGCCGGAAAATGCCCGTAAAAGCGATCCGCCGGGGCGAGCCGAGATAGGCCGCGATGCGGGCCGCGACCCTGAATGTCGGTCCAGTAGTAGAGTTTGTAGATCAACTGAGCCTCCTCCGGTTCGAGTCTCTGTGAACGACGAGCTTCCACTGATATCGCCTCCCGCCCCCTCCGCCGCTCTCGCCGTGCCGCATGCGGCGCAGCGAGAGGGGCTCATCCCGGCAGGCGGGGAGGAAAAAACAGGAGCGAGTTTTGATTTTCCTCCCCCGCTTGCGGGAGAGGTGCCGAGGGAGCCTGGCGTCAGCCGGGCGACACGAGGCGGAGGGGGCACTCTGCCAATTCGATTCCAGCTCGCTCTACGCGTCAAATCGCGCCGGTGCGCCGCAGGTCGGCCAACTCCTCATCGCTCAAGGCGAGCAGTTCGCGAAGAACCTCTTCGGTGTGCTGGCCCAGGAGCGGCGGCGGTTCGCGATATTCGGGCGGCGTTCTGGCGAGGCGGAGCGGACTCGCAACGAGATCGACGGAGCATGCCGCGGCATGCGGCATCGAGATCCTGAGTCCGCGCGCGATCGCCTGCGGATCGGCAAAGACTTCATCGATGCGTTGAATGGGCCCGCACGGCACATTCGCCGCTTCGAAGACATCGATCCATTCCGATGTTGTGCGAACCGAGAGCAGGGCATTCAGAATGGCAATCAATTCCGCGCGATGGGCGACGCGACCGGCGTTCGTCGCGAAGCGCGGATCGGATGCCAGACGTTGCGCGCCAGCGGCTGCGCACAGGCTGCGAAACTGCCGGTCGTTTGCGACCGCGACGACGAATCGCCCATCCGCGGCTTCGAACACGCCGTAGGGCACGATGCTGGGATGCGAATTGCCGAGACGCGCGGGGACCGTGCCGCCGGCGAGATGGTTCATCGCCTGGTTTGCGAGCGCGGCCGTCTGGCAATCGAACAACGCCATGTCGATCGCCTGGCCCTCGCCCGTGCGCGCCTGGTGGACAAGAGCCGCGAGAATCGCAATGGCGGTATAGAGACCGGCGAAAATGTCGGAAACCGCGACGCCGACTTTCATCGGCTCGGCGCCCGGCGCACCATCCGGCTGGCCGGTGATGCTCATCAGTCCGGCCATCGCCTGGATCAAAAAATCGTATCCCGCCTTGTCTTTGCGCGGACCGTCATGGCCGAAACCCGTCAGCGAGCAGGTGATCAGCGCGGGATTCTCGCGAGCGAGCATTTCGGTGCCGAGGCCGTAGCGGTCGAGCGTGCCGGTGCGGAAATTCTCCACGACCACATGGGCGCGGCGCGCAAGCCGTTTGACGAGCGTGGCTCCCGCGGGATTTGAAAAATCGACGGCCACGGATTTCTTGTTGCGGTTGGCGGCGAGGAAATAAGCCGCATCGCCGCGCGAGCCGTCTTTCGCCGCAATGAAGGGTGGACCGAAGGCGCGCGTTTCGTCGCCTTCGTGAGGCTTCTCGATCTTGATGATCTCGGCGCCCAGATCGCCCAGAATCTGCGTCGCCCACGGCCCCGCCAGAACCCTGGTGAGATCGAGCACGCGAATATGGGAGAGCGCGCCCAGCCTCAGATTTCCGTCCGCACGTCCCACAGTTCCGGATAGAAACGCAGATCGAGCGCCTTCTTGAGGTAAGGCACGCCCGAGGTGCCCCCGGTGCCGGGCTTGGCGCCCAGAATGCGCTCGACGGTTTTCATGTGGCTGTAGCGCCAGAGATGAAATCGGTACTCGACATCGACGAGTTTCTCCGCGAGTTCGTAAAGATCCCAGTGCTTTTCGACGTCGCGATAGACGAGCCGCCAGGCCCCCGTGACCCGGGGATCCGAGACATAGGGCTCGGCAAAATCGCGCGCGAGCTTGTCCTCGGGGATGGCGAGGCCCCGCCGCGCCAGGAGAGCGAGCGATTCGTCGTAGATGCTCGGTTCCACGAGCGCCGCCGTGACCTCGGCCGCGATATCGGGATGCGCCTCGAACACGCGCGCCATCTCGCGATTCTTGTTGCCAAGCCGGAACTCGAGCATGCGGTACTGAAAAGATTGGAAGCCCGACGATTTGCCGAGCGCGGAACGGAAGCTCGAATAATCGAAGGGCGTCATGGTCGAGAGGATTTCCCATGACTGGATCAGGTTCGCCTGCACGCGGGCTATCCGCGACATCATCTTGAAGGCGGGTCCCAACTCTCCGGCCCGGATCTGCCGGATGGCGCCAGCAATTTCGTGAAGGCAGAGCTTGATCCACAGTTCCGAGGCCTGATGAATGACGATGAACAGAGTCTCGTCATGTTCCGCAGTCAGCGGCTTCTGGCACGCGAGCAGGTCGGAGAGGCGCAGATAGTCGCCGTAGGACATCGCGCCGCGAAAGTCCCAATGCACGGCTTCGCCCGACAGGTCCACGGAATGCGGCGGCGCTTTTTGCATTTGTTTGTTCGAGACCGGTGAGGATATCTTAAACTTGCGGCGATACGGGAATCGCATCGCGCAAAAACCGATGCTAGGCTTCTGCCGCTAACCAAACAATGTGGTGTCGGGCATGGGACGAAAATTGGCGGCGGGACTGCTTTCGCTTGCAGCGCTGGCGGCGGGCAATGATGCGTTGGCTGCGAAACGCTGCGCACGGCCCGACGAGGTTACCGCCATCCAGGCAGCGGCGATTCAGCAGGAGCTCATGGTCGCTGCCCTGACATGCAACGAGGTCTCGCGCTTCAATGCGTTCCAGACCAATTTCGGGCCGGAGCTGCGCACCTCCGACGCTGCCCTCGAACGCATGTTCAAGCGGCTTTACGGAGGAGCGCGCGGCGAAGCGCAATATCACGCTTTCAAGACCCGTCTCGCCAACCATTCCTCGATGCGCAGCATCAAGAGCAATGTCGATTATTGCAGCGAGGCCAGCCAGGTGTTTGGCGCGGCGCTCGCGTCCGAGAAGCCGACTCTGGTCGCCTTCGTCGCCGGCGTTCCCGTCTTCGAGGAAACGCCCGTCAGTTCCTGCCAGATGCGCGTGGCCGTCGGCCTTGCCGGCGCCGAGGCGCTGCCGGACATTACGCCCAGGCCGAATCCGGACAGACGGTAGGGCGAGAGCAGTGAGCGGGTTACAACGACCCCTCACCCCTACCTCCACTGTACCAACCGTTTCCCCCTGCATCCCTCTCCCACAAGGGGCGAGGGGAATCTGCGCACTGCATCGGCGCTGATTTAAAGACCACGAAGCTGACGCCAGAATCGCCCTCTCCCCTTGTGGGAGAGGGCTCCGGCGCGAGGCGTTAACAACCACGCGAGCGCAGGTGAGGGGTTGAAAAA
>DASXMF010000134.1:0-1582 GCA_036495845.1 Rhizomicrobium sp. | reverse complement strand
CGGACGTATCCGTCGCTTGATCTCTCGAAGCGACGCCGCCCACAACGCAAGCGTCTCCTCAACCGACGCGGCCCGCGCCCACGACATTCGAATCATGGTTGCCCATGGATTCAGAAGCCCGCAACAAAAGCAACTGTAATGTTAGGGCAGACAGTCATTCCGGGGCGATGCGCAGCATCGAACTATGGGGCGCTATTGCGCCCCTGAGAATCTCGAGATTCGGGGTCTGGTCCTTGCGGACCATCCCGGAATGACAGCGCTAAGCCGTCTTCGCCGCTTTCAACCCCAGCTTTTTCTCCACCGCCTCGCGCATCAAGAATTTCTGAATCTTTCCCGTCACCGTCATCGGAAATTCGTCGACGAATTCCACATAGCGCGGGATCTTGTTGTGGGCGATCTGGCCCTGGCAGAACGCGCGAACCTCGTCGGCCGTGAGCGTTTCGCCGGATCGAATCCGGACCCAGGCGCATAGCTCCTCGCCATAGCGGTCGTCGGCGACGCCAAAGATCTGCACGTCCTGGATCTTGGGATGGCGGTACAGGAATTCCTCGATCTCGCGCGGATAGAGGTTTTCGCCGCCGCGGATCACCAGGTCCTTGATGCGGCCGACGATGTTGCAATAGCCCTCGTCGTCGATCACGGCGATGTCGCCGGTGTGCATCCAGCCGTTCTGGTCAAGCACGTCGGCGGTTCTCTCGCGTTCCTCCCAATAACCGAGCATGACGCTGTAGCCGCGGGTGCAGAGCTCGCCGCGTTCGCTACGCGGCACGATCTTCCCTTCAAGATCGACGATCTTGACCTCGACATGCGGATGGATGCGTCCGACCGTCGATACCCGCCGCTCCAAGGGATCATCGGTCGCGCTCTGAAAGCTGACCGGACTCGTCTCGGTCATGCCATAGGCGATCGTCACCTCACGCATGTTCATCTCGTTGTTGACGCGCTTCATCACCTCGATCGGGCAGGGTGCGCCGGCCATGATGCCGGTGCGCAGCGATTTCAGGTTGAAGCGCGCGAATTCAGGATGGTCGAGCTCGGCGATGAACATGGTCGGCACGCCGTAAACCGTCGTACATTTCTCCTGCTCGATGGTTTTCAACGTTGCCAGCGGGTCAAAACCTTCGCCGGGATAGACCATGGCAGAGCCCAACGTGACCGAAGCGAGATTGCCCATCACCATGCCGAAGCAATGATAGAGCGGCACCGGGATGCAGATGCGGTCCTGCTCGGTGAGCCGCATGGCGCGACCGGAGAAGTAGCCGTTGTTGAGGATGTTGTGGTGCGTGAGCGTCACGCCCTTCGGCGAGCCCGTCGTGCCGCTGGTGAATTGGATGTTGACGGCATCGTCGAATTGCAGGACGTCGCCGAGAGCTGCGATCTGCTCGCGATGCCGCGCGCCGCCCATGCGCGGGACTTCATCGAAGGGAATCGTGCCGGGGCAGAGCGGTCCGCCGATCTGGATCACGGCGCGCAGTTGCGGCAGCTTTGCCGAGCGCAGACGCTCATGCTCGGCGCTGGCGAACTCCGGCATCAGCGTGTTCAGCATTTCCATGTAGTTGGAGGTCTTGAACGCGGTGGCGCT
>DASXMF010000133.1:0-3719 GCA_036495845.1 Rhizomicrobium sp. | reverse complement strand
ATCGCCGGTGACAATTGGCGGGTCAGCGCTCAGGGCGAAATACCGCTCGCGATGACAGCGACGGGCATCCATCTGACGGACCTGTTTCTGGACCTGGTCGGACCGATCGAGACGGTGACTGCATTTCCGGCGACACGGATGTCGAATGCGGGTTACGCCGACACGTTATCGGTCCATTTCGGCTTTGCGTCGGAGGCGACTGGCTACCTTAACACCGTGCTCGCGACCCCTTTTTACTCCCGCCTGGCGATTTTCGGCAGCGAAGGATGGGCGGAAGTCCGCGACTCGTCCCATCCGGACGAAGCCGGTGCAAGCACGCTGACAGTACAATCGCGGACGGGGTCGCCATCGGTCGCGAAGCTGTCCAGCAGGGATTCCGTGCGCGCCAATCTGGAACGGTTCGCACTTTCGATCGACGGCGAAGCGTCCTATCCGTTCACGGAGCAGCAGATCCTGGATAACATAGCGGTCATGAGCGCCGTATCGCGATCTATTGCAGCCGGGCGGAGCGTGTCGATAGCCGAAGTCCTGTCAGGTCCGCCGAACTAGTGCTTGGAATAATATGCACCATTGCGTTGTTGGTCCCCTGTCTAGTTCGGCGCCTGCGCAAGCGCAGCGACTAGGTGTGCTTATGACGCAATCGCCGGTGAGCGGTAAGCTCGCCGGCGACGCTTCGTTATCGGTGGAGCGCCACCGCTTAGGCGGCGGCCGCAGCCTCGGCGACTGGATAGTCCGTGTAGCCTCGCGCGTCGCCGCCGTAGAAAGTCGACCGGTCGTAGCGGGTGAGCGGCAATGCCTTCCGAATCCGCTCCGGCAGATCCGGATTGGCGATGAAGTGACGACCGAAGGCGACGAGATCGGCATCGCCGAAGGTGACGATGGCTTCCGCCGAAGCCGGGGTGAAGCCGCCAGCGGCGATCAAAGTCCGTGAGAACTTCTTCCGCAAATGCCGGGCGCCGATGGCAGCCTCGCCGTGCGCGACATCCTCGGTGCCCTTGATGCGCGGCTCGACGACGTGGAGATAGGCGATCCCCAGGCGATCGAGCTCGGTGGTCACGTACCCGAATGTCGCCTGCGGATCGCTGTCCGACATTGATCCGTAGGTGCTGCTCGGCGAGATGCGCACGCCGACGCGATCGGCTCCCCAGACCGAAATCGCGGCCTGCGTCACCTCAAGCAGGAAACGCGCGCGGTTTTCGATTGGACCGCCGTACTCGTCGGTGCGCGTGTTCGTTCCGTCCTGCAGGAATTGATCGGGCAGGTAACCGTTCGCGCCATGGATTTCGACGCCATCGAAACCCGCCCGCAGCGCCCGTTCGGCGCCTGACCGAAACTCTTCGATGATGCCGGGGATCTCATCCAGCTCAAGGGCGCGCGGCATCGAGAAGGGCGCTTCGCCGCGTTTGGTGTACGCGTAGCCCTCGGCCGCAATCGCGGACGGCGCGACCGGCGCATCTCCATTCGGCTGCAAGTCGACGTGCGACTGGCGGCCGACGTGCCACAATTGCTGCAAGATGCGGCCGCCCTCGGAATGGACTGCGTTGGTGACGCGTTGCCATCCTGCGATCTGGGTATCCGAGTAGATGCCAGGCGCACCGGCATATCCATAGCCGCGGATCGAGACTGGCGTCGCCTCGGAGATGATCAGGCCGCCTTTGGACGCGCGCTGGGTGTAGTATTCGACCATCAGGTCGCTCGGAATGTCGCCCGGATCAGAGCGCATCCGCGTCAGCGGCGCCATCGCGACGCGATGGGACAATTTGTAGGGACCGACCTGGGTCGGCGTGAACAGCTTGGACATCGGAATGTTCCTTTCGGTTGCTTGAGTGGAAGGACAGCGGCCGATGGTCGTTGCGCCCCACCGGCCGCCTCATGCGCCGTCACGCCTTGACGGCGACCGCCTGCTGCAGGACCGGGATCATGTCTTCAGGCTCGGGCCGGCGGGTGTAGTCTGGGTTCACTTCGGAATAGAGGATCACGCCGTTCTGTCCGATGATGTAGCGGGCCGGCATCGGCAGGGTCCAACTCGGGTCGTCGTTGAACGTCGGCAGATCGTTCTTGAGCTGCTTGTAGAGTTCGACCAGATAGTCGGGCAGGTCGAAGCGCAGGCCGAACGCGGCGCCGACCTTGCCCTTCACGTCAGACAGGATCGGGAACGAGAGCTTGTTCTGACGCACCGACTTGCGGCTGTTGGGGGCGGTCTGCGGCGAGATCGCCACCAGCGAAGCGCCGTACCTGTCGAACTCCGGCTTGGCGGCTTCGAGCGCCTGGAGTTCCATGTTGCAGTACGGGCACCAGACGCCACGGTAGAAGCTGAGCACCAGCGGACCACGCTTCAGGAGCTCGGCCGAGTTGACGAGGTTGCCCTCCGAATCCTTCAGCGAAAAGGAGGGGACGACATCGCCTGCCTTGTTGGCGCGCCGGGCGGCCCCCGATTCGATCAGTTCGGCGGTAGCGCGGTGCATCGTCTCGATGACCGAGTGGGGAACGTTGTAGGGCGGCTTTCCGGCTTCGAAATCGGCTTTGAAGGCGTCGAGTTTGGCTTGAAGCGACATGACGGTTCTCCTTTGGCGTCTGCATGGAGGACGGCGGCGCCGCCCGTTTCGCTGAACTCATGCGCAGAAACCTAGAGGAGACCGCCCTACGAGGTAGCGGGCTCGTCGGACTAGAGCTTATTCCGGCCGGGAATGATGGCCCTGCAGCGGTTCAGCACCCCTGCAGATGATCAGCTTGCGGTCCAGTTCTTGATCGAACTGCTGTTGCTGCTCCCATGCCGAGACGACTTCGTGCTGGGGGACGTCTGCCCGATGCGGTTGCCGATGGCCGACCGGAGCAAGCCAGGGCATGCGCGAGGTCAACGCGATCGGCGCACGATCTGCGGGCGCGGTCGTCGACAGATCGGGGAAAACCGCGACGGTATCTTGCCGGTAGGTCGCGTTCGCGGGCGAAAGCAGGGCGGAAATGACGGCAATGACTGCCGCTGCGCGACACTCCTCTTGTAGGAGGCTCGGGATGACGAGCTCCGTTGCGTGTTAGCTTACTCATCTGTCTGAGACATTGAATGCCGGTTTGGTTCGAAGAAATGCTCATTCGTCTCATGAGCTCGCGAGATGCGCCTACGGCGGCGGTCGCTCGCTGCGCGGTCTTCGCGCGCTTGCCGTTGTCCGACGTGGTGCGCGACAGCTTGATCGCGCTGTCGTCGGAGAGAACGATCGCGTGGGCACTTCCGGGATCTCATCCGACGAACGGCACTGCGGTTGACCGGATCACCGCCTCATGCCCCGTCTGCACCGACGAGAGCCGTTCCCGGCGACCACCGACATCGAACGCATTGCGACCCGCGTCGTCCAGCCGGCTTCGACAGTAAGGTCCGATCTTCCCCGAACTTAAGCGTTAAACGAACGATCGAAAAAGTCGACGAAGGCTCGCGCTTTGGCAGTCGCCGCGCGGCCGGTCGGAAGCACCGCCCATAGATCGAGTGGCGGGAGACTCCATTCCGACAGAACCGCACGGACGGCGCCCGATCGCAATTCGGGGGTGAACATCCATTCTGACGCGATGGTCAGTCCTGCATGGGTGAGTACCGCCGCTCTCACACCTTCCGCCGCGGTCACCCGCAATCTGCTCCGAACGCTAACTGCCAATTCCGTACTTTCGCGCCTGAACGACCACACACTACCTTCGCCCTGCAGATAGACGACGGCCTGGTGCTTGCTCAG
>DASXMF010000132.1:0-2021 GCA_036495845.1 Rhizomicrobium sp. | reverse complement strand
GTGAAAGCGGCTGCTTGACCGCGAGGGGATCTCGAACTGGGGATGCGTGCCGATGTCCAACGCCAAATGCTCGAGGCTAACCTGCGACGTTTTCTCCAGAGCGGCGGCGAATTGCTCTTGGTTCCAGAAATAATGATCGGCGGAGGGCGCGTTGGCTTGGCCGTGGCGCTCGTAATTTTCGACTGCGTTGGCAAGATGCTTCGTGGCGGCTTCGCGAATGGCGGCGGGTTCGTCGAGAAACACGATCGGACGCAAGGAGCTTTCCGCAAGCTCGAAGAGCGAAGATGCGCCGGGATCACGTTTCGGACCGAAGAAGGAGGGAGATTCCCACGGCGCGTCGCCATCGGGTGACACGCCATCGGCCGAGACCGCCCACTCCGTCAGCGGAAGCAAGGTGGTACGCACGACGGGCGCGATAGAGCGCTGCGTGCGCGGGTCGAATTCGCGTACGGATTCGACGGTGTCGCCAAGGAGCTCGATGCGCACGGGACGCGGCGACTCGGGAGAAAAGACGTCCACGATGCCGCCGCGGATCGCGAACTGGCCGGGCATCTCTACCATCTCGGTGCGCGTGTAACCGACCGAGCCGACATGGGTAATCAATTCTTCGAGCGGAATTTCCGTGTCGGTGGCCAGCGTGCGCGCGAGCGAAAGATAAATGTAGGGATCCTGATAGCGCCAGAGAGCGGCGCTAACCGGCGCGACAAGCAAGGCAATCTGGCCGTCGGTCAGGCGGAAGAGGGTGGTCGCGCGGCGCTCCAGAATGTCGGCGTGAGGGCTTTGCGATTGCCAGGGAAGCGTATCGAAGGCGGGCAGAGTCGCCACGCCACCTAGTGAACTGGGGAAAATCGTCGAGAAGAAGCGCAATGTTTCGGCCAGGGCTTCCGCGCGGCGATTGGAGTCGGAGATAAAGAACGCGGGGCGGCGCAACTCGTGCGCGATGTAGGCTGCGACCAGCGCCTTCGCGACATCATGCAGCCCCGCCAGCGACACATGCTGGCCGCCCGCGCGTAATGCGGCGATTGCGCCGTCCATCGACGGATGGCGCAACACAGTTTCGAGTCGCTCGCGGACCGCAGGAAGGATCATTCGTGGAAATTCAGGAACTTGCGCGAGACGCCGGAGCAGGCTCCGGAATCCGGTCGCGGATTTTCTTTAGTATTTCGCTTGTGGAGTAGCCGGGCACGACCGGTACGGACACGACGCGGCCTCCCGCGGCCTCCACTTCCTCGCGGCCAACAATCTGGTCACCCGGCCAGTCGCCACCTTTAACGAGAACGTCGGGCAGCAGAGCGGCGATTACGCGCTGCGGCGTCAAATCATCAAAAATCACGACACCATCCACACACTCGAGCGCGGCAAGAATTTCGGCCCGCTCGCGCTCGGGAATCACAGGGCGCCCTTCGCCTTTGAGCTGGCCGACGCTCGCGTCGCTGTTCAGGCCGACGAGGAGCGCATCGCCGAGGTTGCGCGCGTGTTCCAGGCTGCGGATGTGACCGGGATGCAGCAGATCAAAGCAGCCGTTGGTGAACACGATGCGGCGGCCATTGCGTTTCCCGCGGCCAAACCGCAGAATCGCTTGCTCGATCGTCAGGATGGAATCCAAGGTGTCTCCGTGGGAGCGCAGCCGGAACAAATCGTTAAGCCGGAACACTTAGTTTATCACGCGCCCGAGTCGGGGCGCGCTGGGCGAGGGTCGGCGCGATGAAATGGCGAAAGGCTACACGAGCGGCTGCGGCGGCGGTTTTACTCGTGGTCGGATTTGTCCTGGCGCGAGCTACGCCCTACCGGGAAGTTACGGTCGTCGTGGGTGCCGGGGGCTGCCGGATGGTTACGGATGTGATCGATCAAGGCAACGATGCCCGGGGATTTGTCGTGCTGTTTCATGGCCTGGCAGCGAACAAAAAGCTCATGTCGTACCTCGCGCGCGGGTTTGCTGCCGAGAACCTACGCGTGTTTGTTCCGGATTTGCCGGGGCATGGGCGTACGCCGGGACCGTTCTCGTTTGAGCGGGCGGAGAC
>DASXMF010000131.1:0-5300 GCA_036495845.1 Rhizomicrobium sp. | reverse complement strand
TCAGCTTAGCATCCTTCGCGCGTTTATGCTCACATTTCACCACAAAGACACGAAGAATGGGAAGAAACGAAGATTTTAGCGCAGAGGACGCAGAGGGTACGCGGAGGACGCGGGACCCTTCGACAAGCTCAGGGTGAGGGCTTCTGTTACACCCTCATGGTGAGCTTGCAGAACCATGCGCGCCTGCGGCGCGCAACCTTGTCCTCCGCGCCCTCTGCGCATCCTTTGCGTACTCTGCGTTGAATCTTTTTCCCTTCGTGTTCTTTGTGACTTTGTGGTGAACTGATTGCCATGCGCTGCGACACGATCTGGCACAATGCGCGGCTTCTGACGCTGAAGCCTCCCGGCCTCGGCGCAATCGAGCGCGGAATTATTGCCGCAGGTGACGGACGCATCCTCTTCGCGGGGCCGGCAAGCGACGCGCCTCCATTCGACGCATCGCGGCGCATCGATTGCGAGGGCCGCTGGATCACGCCAGGGCTCGTCGATTGCCACACCCATCTCGTTTATGGCGGCGACCGCGCGGCTGAATTCGAGCAGCGGCTTGCGGGCGCGAGCTATGAGGAGATTGCGCGTGCCGGCGGCGGAATCCTTTCTACCGTGCGCGCCACGCGGCGGGCGAGCGAAGACGAGCTTGTGGCGTCCGCGCTGCCCAGGCTCGACGCGTTGATCGCGGAAGGTGCGACCACGATCGAGATCAAATCCGGCTACGGGCTCACCTTTGACGACGAAATCAAGCAGCTTTCGGTGGCGAAACGGCTGGGCGAGGAACGCCATGTCGACATCGCCGCAACCTATCTCGCCGCGCACGCGCTGCCGCCAGAAGCCAACGACAATCACGACGCGTTCGTCGATCATGTGTGCCGCGAATGGATTCCCAGGATCGCGCGCACGGGCCTGGCCGACGCGGTGGATGGATTCTGCGAAACCATCGCCTTCTCGCCGCAGCAGATTGCCCGTGTGTTCGAGGCCGCCGCGGCCAACGGGCTGCGTGTAAAGTTGCACGCGGACCAGCTCACCGATCTGGGCGGCGCGGCGCTCGCCGCACGCTTCCAAGCGCTCTCCGCCGATCATCTCGAATGGAGCAGCGAAGCGGGCGTCGAAGCGATGGCGCGCGCGCGGGTCACGGCGGTCCTGCTGCCCGGCGCCTTCTATTTCCTGCGCGAGAGCCGGAAACCGCCCGTCGAGCTTCTGCGCCGCCATCACGTGCCCATCGCCATCGCCACCGACTGCAATCCCGGTACCTCGCCGCTCACGTCGCTGCTGCTTGCGGCGAGCATGGCGGCGACGCAATTCCGGCTGACGGTCGAGGAGTGCATCGCGGGCATCACGCGCGAAGCAGCACGCGCGCTCGGACGGCTGGAGACGATCGGCACGCTCGATGCGGGCAAGCTTTGCGATCTCGCGATCTGGAATATCGAGCGGCCGGCCGAACTCGTCTATCGCATGGGATTCAATCCGCTCCATCTGCGCGTCAAGAACGGCGCATGAGCGGGATCCCTTCCTGGCTCACGCTCTCGCAGGCAGACGCCCCGCTGATCGTCTCCATGCCGCACACGGGCAGCGAAATTCCCGACGAATATTCGCCGCGCTTCGTCTCGGCCTGGTTTGCGCGAAAGGACGCCGATTGGTGGATCGACCGGCTCTACGATTTCGCGGGCGAGCTCGGCGCGACGGTCCTGCGCACGGCTATTTCGCGCAGCGTTATCGACGTCAATCGCGATCCGTCCGGCCGCTCGCTCTATCCCGGCCACGCGACGACCGAACTCTGCCCGATTGTCAGTTTCGACGGCGAGACGCTCTATCGCGAGAATCTCGAACCCGATGCGGACGAAATCGCGCGGCGCCGCGCATGCTTTTTCGAACCGTATCACTCCGTGTTGACGAGCGAGATCGCGCGGTTGAGAAAATTGCATCCAAAGATCGTGCTGTTCGAAGCGCATTCGATCCGCTCGATAATTCCGCGACTGTTCGAAGGCGAGCTGCCGAATTTCAATCTCGGCACCAATTCGGGCGCGAGCTGCGCACTGGAACTGACCGCGGCAATTGAAAAGGTATGCGATGATGATTTTGCCTCTCCCTTGCGGGGAGGAAAGGAAAGCCAGCGAGGAGAATTTACCCGCGTCACCAACGGGCGCTTCAAGGGCGGATACACCACGCGGCATTACGGCGATCCTTCGAGCGGGGTGCACGCCGTGCAGCTCGAGCTCACGATGCGAAGCTACATGCACGAGCCCGACTCCCCATCGCCCGACAATTGGCCATCGCCTTACGATCCCGCGCGCGCGGCCCCTCTGCGTTCCATTCTGCAACGCGTCCTCGAAACCTGCCTGACATTCGCGAGCCACACATGACACGCCTCGACAATTCCCGCTCCATCCGCGCGCCGCGCGGAACCGAACTCAACGCCAGGAGCTGGCTGACCGAAGCGCCATTGCGCATGCTGATGAACAATCTCGACGCCGAGGTGGCGGAGCGGCCGGAAGAACTGGTGGTCTATGGCGGCATCGGGCGCGCGGCGCGCGACTGGGAAAGCTTCGACCGCATCGTGGCGGCGCTGAAGAGGCTCGATGGCGATGAGACGCTGCTTGTGCAGTCGGGCAAGCCCGTCGGCGTGTTCAAGACGCATGCCGATGCGCCACGCGTGCTGATCGCTAACTCCAATCTCGTGCCGCACTGGGCCAATTGGGACGTCTTCCACGCGCTCGACCGCAAGGGCCTGATGATGTACGGCCAGATGACGGCGGGCAGCTGGATCTATATCGGCAGCCAGGGAATCGTTCAGGGCACTTACGAAACCTTCGCGGAACTCGGGCGGCGGCACTATGGCGGATCGCTCGCCGGGCGATGGATCCTGACGGCGGGTCTTGGCGGCATGGGCGGCGCGCAGCCGCTGGCGGCGGTGATGGCCGGCGCCTCGATGCTCGCCATCGAATGCCAGCCTTCGCGCATCGAGATGCGCCTGCGCACGAAATATCTCGACACCCAGGCGCGATCGCTCGACGAGTCGATCGAGATGATCGCGCGGTCGGTGCGCGAGAGAAAGCCGCTCTCGGTCGGCCTGCTCGGCAATGCGGCGGAGATATTTCCCGAGCTGGTGCGGCGCGGCGTGAAGCCGGATGCCGTGACCGACCAGACCTCGGCGCACGATCCCCTGAACGGTTATCTGCCGAAGGGCTGGTCGCTCGCGCAATGGGAAGCCGCGCGCACGAGCGATCCCAAGAGCGTGGAACGCGCGGCAAAACATTCCATGGCGGAACATGTGCGTGCGATGCTCGCCTTTCACCGCATGGGCGTGCCGACCGTCGATTACGGCAACAATATCCGCCAGATGGCCAAGGAAGACGGCGTTTCCGATGCCTTCGATTTTCCGGGATTCGTTCCCGCCTATATCCGCCCGCTGTTCTGCCGCGGCATCGGACCGTTTCGCTGGTGTGCGCTTTCGGGCGATCCGGAGGATATCTATCGCACGGACGCGAAAGTGAAGGAGCTGTTGCCACGCGACGCGCATCTGCACAATTGGCTCGACATGGCGCGGGAACGAATCCGCTTTCAGGGATTGCCGGCGCGGATCTGCTGGATCGGCCTGGGCGACCGCCACCGCGTGGGACTCGCGTTTAACGAGATGGTGGCGAAAGGCGAACTCAAGGCGCCGATCGTCATCGGCCGCGACCATCTCGATTCGGGCTCTGTCGCGTCGCCGAACCGCGAAACGGAAGCGATGAAGGACGGCTCGGACGCCGTGTCCGATTGGCCGCTCCTGAATGCGCTGCTCAATTGCGCGAGCGGCGCCACCTGGGTCTCGTTCCATCACGGCGGCGGCGTCGGCATGGGCTTTTCGCAGCATGCGGGCATGGTGATCGTCTGCGACGGAACGGACGAGGCCGCGCGCCGCGTTGCGCGCGTGTTGTGGAACGACCCCGCGAGCGGCGTCATGCGCCACGCCGATGCCGGCTACGAAACCGCGCTCGCCTGCGCGAAGGAACACGGCCTCGACCTGCCGGGGATTTTGTGATCGCGCTTTTTCCATAACCCCTCACCCGCAATGTGGCGGTTGAAAGGCCTTCGTTCGTAACCCCTCTCCCACAAGGGGAGAGGGAACCTCGCGTACTTATCTTGCAGCGCTGATGCAACGCATCGGATTCCCCTCTCCCCTTGCCCGACTTCGCTAAAGCTACGTCGGGTCTGGGGCACTTGTCCGCCGTAGCTTTGGGCGTAGGCGGATGGGAGAGGGACGCAGAATGAGGACTCTCAACCGCCTGAGCGCGGATGAGGGGTGCTCCTATCGCCACCAGCGATTCGGAAATGCCGCGCCGCGCGCTTTCCGCTTCCCTCGCTTTGCGCTATCTTTCGTGGCGGCAATCTGTTCGGGGGGATATGATGCTCAAACGGTTCGCTCTCGCGGTGCTCTGCATCCTGGGCCCCGGGTTTTCCGCGAATGCGGCGACATTCACGACATTCGACCCTCCGGGATCAACCGACACCCGTGGCTTTAGCATCAATGGCTTGGGCTCGATTGCGGGAGATTACCGGGATAGCAACAGCGTTGTGCACGGTTTTGTGCGGGCGGCCGATGGAACGATCACGGAATTCGACCCTCCGGGTTCAACTGACACCGACGCCTCGAGCATCAATGGTACGGGCGCGATTGCGGGAAGCTACAAAGCTAAACACGTTTGGCATGGCTATGTGCGGGCGGTCGACGGAACGATCACGACATTCGACCCTCCGGGATCCACCGGTATCTTTGTCGCAAGCATCAATGACAAGGGTTCGATCGCGGGTGATTACTCGGATGCTAACGACATCGTTCATGGTTTTGTGCGGGCGGCCGACGGAACGATCACGACATTCGACCCAAAGGGGTCAACCGGCACCTTTGCCGCAAGCATCAATGACGCGGGCACGGTCACGGGGTCCTTCGACCGGAACGGCAATTCACGCGGCTATGTGCGCGCTGTCGACGGAACGATCACGGTATTCGATCCGTCGGGATCAGATGACACCAAGGCCAGGACCATCAACGGCAAGGGCTCGATCGCGGGAGATTACACTGATAACACCGGCTTTCACGGCTTTGTGCGGGCTACCGACGGAACGATCACGACATTCGACGCTCCCGGATCGGTGGTGACCGATGCGCTCAGCATCAACACCAAGGGCTCGATCGCTGGAGCCTACACGGCCAACTACCACCGTTGGCATGGCTTCGTGCGTGCCGCGGACGGAACGATCAAGGCGTTCGACTATCCGGAATCGAAATCCACCGTTGCGGTGAGCATCAATTCCACGCATTCGAT
>DASXMF010000130.1:0-2026 GCA_036495845.1 Rhizomicrobium sp. | reverse complement strand
ACGTAATGGTCGCCGTCGCGCTCTATACGGGTCTCGATGTTGGTGGCGTCGGAGGATGCCACCGCCGGTTCGGTCATCAGGAAGGCGGAGCGGATCTCGCCGTCCATCAGCGGCCGCAGCCACTTGCGCTTCTGCTCCTTGGTGCCGTAGCGCATGAACACTTCCATATTGCCAGTGTCAGGCGCGGAGCAGTTGAAAACTTCCGAGGCCCAGCCGATGTGGCCCATCTCTTCGGCGAGCGATGCGTATTCCAGATTGCTCAATCCCGCGCCACGGAATTCGTCGTCTTCATGCGCGTTCGGCGGCATGAACATGTTCCAGAGGCCTTCGGCCCTCGCCTTCTTCTTCAGCTCCTCGACGATCGGAATGACCTTCCAGCGCGCGCCTTCGGCGTCCTGCTGCTTATAGGTCGGCACCGCGGGGCGGACATGGTTTTTCATGAACGCCTGAACGCGGTTGAGCCATTCCTTCTGGCGGTCTGACATCGTGAAGTCCATGGGTCACTCCTCACCTTTGTTTCTCAAAACCGTTGCGCGGCACTCTCGCCCCGCCGCCGCTTCGCCGCAAGCCTGTTGGTTGCACAGGCTCATGCGCGGCGCGCCGCAGATCGCAAAGCTATAAATGCCCGCACATTGACATTCCAGCCTTCAAACCATAGTTTCATACAACTGTTTGAATTGCAACTGCTCGACGCATCCCCGTCATTCCGGGCAGTCCGCAGGGCTGAACCCGGAATGACGAGATAATGGCAGGAGATTCCGGGCTCGACGCTGACGTCGCCCCGGAATGACGAAAAGGCTAAAGCCATGCCAAGCGATCAGACCCGGTCCGCGATCCTCACCGCTGCCGAGCGGCTTTATGCCGAGCGCGGCTTCGGCGATGTGACGCTGCGCGACATCGTTGCAGCGGCCGACGTGAACCTCGCGGCGGTCAACTACCATTTCGGTTCAAAGGACGAATTGATCGCGGAACTGTTCGTCACCCGCAGCCTGGCGCTGAACCGCGAACGTCTCGCCGAATTGAAGGCCGCGGAAGAAGCCGGTGGCGGACGGGCGCCGATCGATGCCGTGCTCCGCGCGCTGGTCGGCCCAACGCTACGCGGTGGTCTCGGCCCCGACAATGAACGCTCGACCGCGGCTCGGTTCATGATCCGCGTCTCGATCGAATCCGTCCCGCCGATCCGCCGCATCCGCAACCGCGAGATCGATCACTTGCGCAAATTCATCGCAGCGATGCGGCGCGCCCTGCCCGGTCGTCGCGATGTCGATCTCTATTGGGGACTGCACTTCGCGCTCGCCATGGCGCATCAGACGGTGCGAGACAGCGAGCGGCTCGCGAAATTGTCGGAAGGCCAATGCGACGTCAACCATGTCGAAGATGTCATCGATCGCGTGGTTTCGGTCGCCGTGATGGCGCTGACGGCGAACGCGCCCGAGCGGATGCCGGCGAAATCACTCGCGCGGTAATCGCTCTGACCACCCAGCGATATACCAGTTGGGCTTACCTCACCTCTCCCGTGGGGAGCGGTCGGATCGCATCAGCGATGCGATCCGGGTGAGGGATTACGGTCCCTCGATAGAGCGTCGCCTTTCATCGCCACATCCTTCCATCGTCGCGTTCAGCGTGAGCGGAACATGGCATTCGAAGCATCCATCATGCTTCGATCCTGATGGAAATATGCGAACTAGAATTACCCGGCGCTCCGGCAAACTCGGCCAAAGCGGCGCCTCAGATCGAGTGTCCCTTCTTGCGCAGCTCGTCGACCATCTCGTGCTGCGCCTCGACGCCTGCGACCTCGCCGAACTTCCTGCCGAGGCCGAGCGTCTGCTGGGCAATCAGCGGGGTTTTCTCCAGAAGCTTCTGCCCCGTCGGCGTCTTGTAGAATGCGATCAGGTCGTGCAATTCCGCAGCCGAGAAATTACCAGCATAGACCGCGACGATCGAGCCCTCGAGTTCCGTGATGCGTGCCATCATCCTGTCCTGGAGGACCGGCACCAGCGCGTCGTAATCCCGCTCCACGTCGGGA
>DASXMF010000129.1:0-40865 GCA_036495845.1 Rhizomicrobium sp. | reverse complement strand
CCGCGAAGGGCGTTCCTTCTTCAATGGTGAGCTGGTAGAGCGATAGATGCCCGGCACCGAGCGCGATCGCGTCGGTGAGTTCACTCCGCCATTGCGCGACGGTCTGGCCGGGTCGCGCGTAGATCATGTCGATCGACACGCGATCGAAAACCGACATCGCCAATCGGGCCGCGGCCAGCGCCTGCGCCGCATCGTGAAGCCGGCCGAGAAATTTGAGATCGATGTCGTTCAAGGCCTGAACGCCAAGCGAAAGGCGGTTGATCCCGGCCTTGCGATAATCGCGGAAGCGCCCCGCATCGGCGCTCGAAGGATTGGCTTCGAGTGTGATCTCCGCATCGTGCGCGAGCGGCCATTCTGCTGCGACGGCGTCGAGCGCGCCGCCCACCGCGCTGCCATTCATCAGCGAAGGCGTGCCTCCTCCGAAGAATATCGAATTGACCACGGGGCGCGGTGGCGCCATTCGCGAAGCGACATGGCGGATTTCCTGACCGATAGCTTCTGTCCAGGCATTTTCGTCGATTCCAGCGCGGACATGGGAATTGAAATCGCAATACGGGCACTTTGCCGCACAGAACGGCCAATGAATGTAAACTCCGAAATTCTGGGTGCTCACAACGCTGCGTCGCCCCTTTCGAGATATTGCTTCAGTTTTGCGAAAGCGCGCGCGCGATGGCTGATGGCATGCTTGCGCGACGGGTCGAGTTCGCCGAAGGTTTCCCGCATGCCGTTGGCCACGAAGATCGGATCGTAGCCGAAGCCATTGCTGCCGCGCGGAGGAAAGGTCAGCTCGCCGGCTACCTCGCCTTCGAAGATTTGGATTTCCGCACCGGGTTGGGCCAGGGCCAGAGCGCACACGAATCGTGCTGAATAGTCCAGCGTCCCGAATAGCTGCAACTCGTGCTCTATCCGGGCCATCGCACTGCCAAAATCCTTGTCGGGACCCGCCCAGCGGGCGGAATAGATGCCGGGTGCGCCGTCCAGCGCCGTCACCGCCAGACCGGAATCGTCGGCAAGCGCAGACATGCCCGCGGACTCTGCGGCCGCGCGCGCCTTGATTTCCGCGTTTTCGGCGAAGGTCGCGCCCGACTCGTCCACTTCACAAAGCCCCAGATCACTCGCCGAAACGATGCTCAGATCGAACGGCAAAAGCAGCTGTTCAATTTCGCGCACCTTGCCCGGATTGTGGCTTGCGATGACAAGGGTTTTTGCCTTGATCATGCGATGGCGAGCTTCTGCAACTCGATCAATTCTGCAATGCCCTTGCGCGCGAGCCGGAGTAGGGCTGCGAATTCCTCTTCGGAAAAGGGAGCGTTCTCTGCGGTACCCTGAATCTCGACCAGGCCGCCCGAGCTGGTCAGCACGAAATTGGCATCCGTCTCGGCGGTCGAGTCTTCATCGTAGTCAAGGTCGAGCAGAGGCATCCCGCGCCAGATGCCGCAGGATACCGCGGCAACGTGATCCTTGATCGCAGGTTTAGCGAGCATGCCCGTCTTGCGCATAAAGGCGGTGCACTGACTGAGCGCGACGAAACCTCCGGTCACCGATGCCGTCCGTGTTCCTCCATCCGCCTGCAACACATCGCAGTCGACAATGATCTGCCGTTCCGGGAGAGCCGAGAGATCGGTGATCGCGCGCAGCGAACGACCAACCAGCCGTTGGATCTCGAGAGTTCGCCCGGACTGTCTGCCCTGCGCCGCTTCGCGCCGCATGCGCTCATGGGTCGAACGCGGCAGCATGCCGTATTCCGCCGTCACCCAACCCTTGCCGGATCCTTTGAGGAAGGGCGGAACCTGTTCCTGTAAGCTTGCGGTGACCATCACATGGGTATCGCCGAATTTGACCAGGCACGAGCCTTCAGCGTGGCGCACCACTCCCGCCTCGAGGCTGACCTTGCGCATCTCGTCGGCAGCGCGCTTGCTGGGCCGCATATCGTCCCTTGAAGTTTAAGGTTGCTGCCGCTACCTAGCCTTGCCCATCGGCGGGGCGCAATGAGCTCCGTGTCGACAGAGAATGTACTGAAAAATCAAGAGCCTCCTCGTGGAACCCTCGTCCTTCGAAACGGCACAGGCGCGTATACTTGCCACTGATCTCGGCGAACGCCCGCGCGAAGTGTTTCGGCATCTGGTCGATGCGTATCTGGCTTCGGGAGAGCCGGTCGGCTCGCGCACGCTCTCGCAAAGGCTGCCGCATACTCTGTCGCCGGCCTCCATTCGCAATGTCATGGCGGATCTCGAGGCGATGGGATTGCTATGCGTGCCGCACACGAGCGCAGGCCGCGTACCGACCGAAAGAGGCCTTAGATTGTTCGTGGACGGCCTCCTTGAGATCGGAGATCTGTCCCCTGACGAGCGACGCGCGATCGAGGCGAGGATCGCCAGTTCGGGCCGCGGCGTGGAAGATGTCCTCACCCAGGCGACAATGCTGCTTTCGGGTCTTTCGCGCTGCGCGGGGCTGGTCGTCGCGCCCAAGCAGGACGCCGCCCTCAAGCATATCGAATTCGTCGCGGTGGGCCCCGGCCGGACGCTTGTGGTCATCGTTTCCGAGGATGGTCAGGTAGAAAACCGCCTGATCGATACGCCCATGGGCCTTCCTGTCTCGGCACTCGGCGAAGCCTCGAACTACCTGAACGCACGATTGAGAGGCCGGACACTCGACGCCGCGCGCGCCGAGATCATCGCCGAGCTCGAGGCAAGGCGCGCCGAGCTGGACGAGCTGACGGCCAAAATCGTTGCCGAAGGGCTGGCCACCCTCGCGCAGCCCTCCGGATCGACGCCCGCCGCAGAGGAGAAGGTGCTGATTGTTCGTGGTGCCGCGCACCTCCTCGATCGGCTGGAAATCCAGACCGACCTGGAGCGGATTCGCACATTGTTCGACGACATCGAACGCAAGAACGACCTTATCCGCCTTCTGGAATTGGCTGAAACGGGCGACGGCGTGCGTATCTTCATCGGCTCGGAGAACAGGCTCTTCAGTCTGTCCGGCTCGTCGATCATTGCCGCGCCCTATGCCAACGCCCAAGGGAGCGTTGTGGGCGTGATCGGCGTTTTGGGCCCGACGCGCCTCAATTACGCCCGCATCATTCCCATGGTGGATCACACGGCGAAAGTCATCGGCAGGCTGCTTGCCTGACATCAATTCGAGGGGACCGGAGTATGGCCGATAATGACAACGAGACTTCGTCGAATTTGACGGAGGTGCCCGAGGAGGGCGAAGCGCAAACCGACGAACTTGCGGCACTCAAGTCGGAAGTCGCCGATCTGAGGGAAAAGCATTTGCGCGCGCTCGCGGAGGCGGAAAACACGCGCAGGCGATCCGAGCGCGAGAGGCTCGATGCCTCCCAATACGCCGTCACACGCTTTGCGCGCGATGTGCTTGCGGTCAGTGACAATCTCAAACGCGCCCTCGAGCATTTTCCAGAGGGGGCGAAAGCCGAGGCTTCCGCCGCGGTGAAGGCCGTGCTTGAGGGCGTGGAGGCGACGGAGCGTCAACTGGCGGCGACGCTGGAGCGCCATGGGGTACGGTCAATCGATACGTCTGACGCAAAATTCGATCCCCATCTCCACCAGGCAATTGCGGAGGTTCCCGCCGAGGGCAAGCCTCCGGGCTCGATCGTGAACGTGGTTCAAACCGGTTATGTCATTGCGGATCGATTGCTGCGTCCGGCGATGGTGACCATCGCGCGCAATTCCGCCAACGGCGCGCCGGGTAATTCCGGTCCCGACCAAACGCCTGGCAACGCTGCTTGAGCGGGGAGTGTCGCATCGAGTGGCTCGTGTGACCGGCATACGCACGGTTGTCGCCGGTGCGGCCGGACGCATGGGTCGCACTCTGGTGCGCGCGATCCTGGAGGATTCCGCGTTTGCGCTGGTTGGCGCGCTTGAGGCCTCCGCCCACGTTGCCCTGGGAGGCGATGCGGGACGGCTGGCCGGGCTTGCGGACGCAGAGATTCGTCTCAGCGACGACACGCTTTCCGTACTGACAGCCGCAGATGCGCTGATCGATTTCACGACGCCGTCCGTTTCGGTGTCGCTCGCGTCGTTATGCGCGCAAGCGGGCGTGGCCCACATCATCGGCACGACGGGCTTCTCGGCAGAGCAGGAATCCGCGATCAGCGAAGCGGCGCGGGCTAGCGTAATTGTAAAGTCCGGGAACATGAGCCTCGGTGTTGCTCTTCTTGCCGCTCTCGCAAGGCGCGCCGCGCGTGCCTTGCCCGGCTTCGATGTCGAAATCGTCGACATGCACCATCGAATGAAGAGGGACGCCCCTTCGGGTACGGCGTTGCTGTTGGGTCATGCTGTTGCGGCAGGCCGTTCTGTGCCGTTTGAATTGCATGTCGCGCCCTCGCGCACGGCCCATGCCGGACCGCGCGAGGACGGTTCGATTGGATTCGCCTCTCTGCGCGGCGGTACGGTCGCAGGCGAGCACCAGGTCATTTTTGCGGGCCCCCACGAGCGGGTCATTCTCGCGCATGTCGCCGAGGACCGGATGATTTTTGCCCGCGGCGCCCTCGCGGCCGCCAGATGGGCACAGACCCGGAATGCCGGCCTTTACTCGATGACCGACGTACTAGACCTCACGGAATATCCCGGCGTACCGTAGAAAGCGCCGCTCTCAGACCTTGTACGAGAAACGATTTTCGGTCGGGCGAAAGGAACGCCCCAATTTCCAGTGTCCTGCCATGGCTTGCGAGCATAAGCCGGCGTCTTCCGCACAGAGCTTCGTCGAGCTCCACGCGCACCCAGTAGGGGTTGAATTCTACACACCCGTGCGCGCCCCGCGAGGGGTAACGATCAACAAGCAGCGACGTGGCGGTCAGGGACAGGCGTTCGCGATGCTTCGCCGCCTTGCGGCTCGCATGAAAGGCCCAGATCAGCAGGACCACGTCGAGACCCATGAAGGGCGTGACGGGCCAGGCGCCCCGAAAAAGGAAATAGACTCCAAAAGCGGCGTCGATCGCCGCGACGGCAGCCACGACGCAGACAAGCGCGCCGGCGCCCATCGGCGGATTGGGCCGCAACGTCGCTTCATAGAGTATCGGCCTTGTCTCTGCGCTCTCGCAAGTCATTTCCGCACCATGCGCTCCCGGGATCGGGTGGACAAGAACGCGGATCGTCCGCGAAATCCGATCCATTTTGTAACGGGTGTCGGCGAGCGTCTGTTCCGGAGACGATCCACGGATTGCGTGACCGGCCCAAATGGGGCAATGCCGGTGCGAAGATTCTCGACGGCGTGCCGTGCCAAGACAATTCTCGAAACAAGAAACGGAGATGTTCTTCGATCGGCTGAAGCAACAAACGCCGGCACCCAAGACAGAACTCGCATATCTCAATCCCTACACTCTTCTCGTTGCCGTGGTGCTGTCGGCCCAGGCCACCGACAAGGGCGTAAACAAGGCAACGCAGAGTCTATTCCGAATTGCGGACACGCCCGAGAAGATGGTGAAGCTTGGCGAACTGGGTCTGATTTCCCACATCAGGACCATCGGACTTTTTCGCAACAAGGCGAAAAACGTCATTGCGCTTTCGCGCATCCTCTCGGCGCAGCACAACAGCGATGTACCGCGAGACCGCGCCGCGCTCGAAGCGCTACCGGGGGTGGGACGAAAGACGGCGAACGTGGTTCTGAACGTTGCCTTCGGAGAACCCACGATTGCGGTCGACACCCATATTTTCCGGGTCGCGAACCGCACCGGTCTCGCGCCGGGCAAGACGCCGCTCGCAGTGGAGATGAAGCTTGCGTCCAAAGTACCCCAGGAATACCGCCTGCACGCGCATCATTGGTTGATTCTGCACGGCCGCTACACCTGCACCGCGCGCAAGCCCAGATGTCCGGTCTGCGTGGTCAGGGATTTGTGCCGTTACCCGAAGAAAACGCCAGCTCAAGAAACAGGCGTCGGTCGGCGCGGCCTCAAGGAATCGAGGCAATCCTGATCGGCCGCCATTTCGCGCCCGCGCGGAAGGGTTTCCACGTGGCGCACAAGAAGCGCGCTGCCGTACGGATAGAGAAAGAAGAACGCCTTGCAGGCTGCGCCGTCGTAACGCCAGATCTCGGCGCTGGCATCCTTGCGCACAAACGCCGGTGCACCGAAAACAGTTTCGAGCTGTGCGGATCGCAGTCCCGCAAGATCGGCGGGTTCGCCGAGCGGCGGAGCGGGCGGGAGCGAAACTGTCGGCGCCCCTGTCCGGACATTCTGAACTCTTCGCGTCCCCGCGCACGCCGCAAGCAAGGCGCATAACGAAACGGCGACAAGCAGTCGAACGGATTTTTTGTGTCGGAAAATAATCGTCTCGTTACGGGGTTTGCCGGGACTGTTCAATTGCCTTCCTGCCGTTCAATGCGCAGCAAGCGCGTGGATCTGCGAATTTGCGAGTGTGAGCTTGGCTATGGAAAGCTCGCCGCTTCGTTCGAGTTCGGCGAGGAAGCTTCTAGTGCGCGCGAGCCCGTCTGCGTGGGCATCCTCCCAACGCTTGACCGCGTCCTGGCCCTGCGCGCGCGTGCCTCCATGCGCGGAAGGTCCGATGACGCCGAGAGCTTCGGCTGCAAGCGCCCGTTGTCCCGCGAAAAGATCGTCCACGATCCGTCGCACGGCGAGGCGATCCCAATGTTCGCGACCCGTAATCCGGCCTGCGAGCCCGCGCAGCCGGTCGAGACCCACGGTGGTGCCGATCGCAAAATAAGCGCCCGCCACCAAGTCGACCGGCAGGGCGCGCGCTTCGGCGAGGAGCACGATCTCTGGGGCTCCGCCCATCAACGGCAGCACCGCCACATCTTCGGCGATATCGAGTGGGGCGCCGGCTTTTTGCAGTTCGGCGATGCGCACCTCCGTGTTTTCGGCCTCGTAAGGAGACACAAGCGTCGAAAAGCTACCGCGCAACGATTGAATGCCCAGGCGATACCGCGCGATTGTGTCGCCGAGATCGGCGCGGGCGGGGACATTGGCCAGGAACCATGGCCCCAATCGGCGCAGCAACTCGACGATTTCGTCATAGGCACCCACCTGGACCGAAGCGCGCACTCGGCCGTCAAGCGCGTCAATGCGGGATTTGAGAGCGCTCAGTTCGAGCGAGCCATCCGCAAGAACGAACGCTCGCGCGATCGCTGCACCCGGCGCGCTGGAAATCTCCTCGACCCGATGCACGAAGACGGATCCGGCCAGGTTGACGATGCGGTTGGCGAGAACGGTAGCGATGATTTCGCGCCGCAGCCGGTGATGAATGAGTTCTTCGGGCAAGCGCGTCACGACCGATGACGGAAAATATGCTGTCAGTTCGGATGCAAAAAACGCCTGATCGGGAAGGTCGCTCGCCACGATGTGTGCGTCGAGATCGAGCTTGGCGTAAGCGAGAAGCACGGCGAGTTCGGGGCGTGTCAAGCCGAGACCGGCCTGCGCGCGCCGATGCAACTCGTCCTCATCGGGAAGAAATTCGACAGCGCGGTCGAGCCGTCCCCGGCGCTCCAGATCGCGGATGAAGCGGCCATGAGAATCGAGATTGCGGTTGCTGCGCGCAACGGCCACGGAAATGGCGAGCGTTTGATCGTAATTGTCACGCAAGACATGGGTTGCGACATCGTCGGTCATGACGTTGAGCAGGCTGTCGCGCCCGTCCATGGAAAGTTCGTTACGGCGCAATGGACCACTGAACAGTATCTTGATGTTGACCTCGTGGTCCGAGGTATCCACGCCCGCGGAATTGTCGATCGCGTCGGTATTCAGGCGCCCGCCCCTGGCCGCGTACTCAACGCGGCCGAGCTGGGTGACGGCGAGATTTGCTCCCTCGCCGATGACCTTCGCGCGGACATTTCGGGCATCGACCCTCACGGCATCATTGGCTCGGTCTCCGACATCCAGATTGCTCTGCCGGGATGCCTTGATGAACGTTCCGATTCCCCCGAACCAGAGCAGGTCCACTTCGGCCGCGAGGAGAGCCTTGATCAGTTCGGCGGGTGGTGTGCGCTCGCCTTCGAGACCTGTCATCGCCCGCAACTCGGCAGAAAGGGTGATCTCCTTTGCACTCCTGGGCCACACGCCGCCACCATTCGAAATCACGGCACGATCGTAATCGGCCCAGCTTGAACGGGGCAGGCCGAACAGGCGCCTGCGCTCCGACCAGCTCTTTTCGGGATCGGGATCGGGATCGCAGAAGATGTGGCGATGATCGAACGCGGCGAGCAGCCTTGTTTTCCTCGACAGCAGCATTCCGTTACCAAACACGTCGCCCGACATGTCGCCCACGCCGACGCAGGTGAACGGCTCCGACTGAAGGTCGCGGTCCATTTCGCGAAAGTGACGCGTGACCGCTTCCCACGCGCCTTTTGCGGTAATTCCCATCTTCTTGTGGTCGTAGCCGTGGCTGCCGCCGGAAGCGAAGGCATCGCCAAGCCAAAAGCCGCGCGCTTCAGCAATTTCATTGGCGATGTCGGAGAATGTCGCTGTGCCCTTGTCGGCTGCCACTACGAGATAGGGATCGTCGCCGTCGTGGCGAACGGTGAGACGCGGAGGCACAATTGTGCCGTCGGGTCCGATATTGTCGGTCAAATCCAGGAGCGCGTGAATGAAGGTCTTGTAGGCGGCGACGCCCAAAACTTGCGCTTCTTCGCGAGTCGCGCTCGCCGAAAGCTGCTTCGGAACGAATCCGCCCTTTGCGCCGACGGGAACGATCACCGCGTTCTTCACCTGCTGTGCTTTGACGAGCCCCAGAACCTCCGTCCGGAAGTCCTCGCGCCGGTCCGACCACCTGATGCCTCCGCGCGCCACCTTGCCGAAGCGCAGATGCACGGCCTCGACCTGGGGGCAATGGATGAAGATTTCGTAGAGCGGTTTGGGTGCTGGCAAGTCGTCGAGTCTCTGGCTGTCGAGCTTTATGCTGAAATGGCACGGCGCCGACCCCTCGTCGTCCCGCTGGAAGAAATTCGTTCTCAGCACACATTCCACGACATTGCGCAGCCTGCGAACGATGCGATCGTCGTCGAGGCTAGGCACATCATTGAGCGCGGCGTCGATGCGTGCCACCAGGGCTTTTGCGGCCGCAGCCCGATTCTCTCCCTCCGGGTCGTGAAGCGCGCGGAACAGCGCGACGAGGAGGCTGGCAATGTCGCAGTTTCGCGCCAGTGCCTGCTCCATATAATCCTGGCTGAAGGCAAAGCCCGCCTGGCGCAGGAATCTCGCGCACGCCCTCAGGATTGTCACGTCGCGCCATGAAAGCCCGGCGCCCACAATCAGCCGGTTGAAGCCATCATTCTCGGCGCGGCCAGAAATGACGGCATGGAAAGCCTCTTCGAGCGGGGACTTGATCTCGGTGAGCTGGGTGGCCCCGCCATCCGCGCGTTCCATGCGGAAGTCGAGAATGGCCGCGTCGACAATTCGACCCTGTCCAAGGTTCAGCCGGACGGAATAGGAATCCTCCGCTATCACCCGAAGACCGAGATTCTCGAAAATGGGCAGCGAAGCCGATAGCGGAAGAACATTGTCTGCTACATAGAGCTTCAGGCGAAGCGCCGAATGGCCGTCGAGCGCGAGGCGGTAAGCGCGCGACTTGACGCGCTCGTTCGCGCGCGCGAGCGCCTCGAGTTCGGCCAGGTCGCGAACCGCCTCTTCGGGCGAAAACGCATCGCGATACCGTGGCGGGAAAGCGCCCGCGTGGCGGCGCAAAAGCCGCAAGCCCTCCGTCGGGCCATGCTCGCGCATCAGCGCTTGGGCAAAAGCGTCGCCCCAGGTCCGGATCGCCGCGCGGATGTCCGCCTCGAGATACCTGGTCTCGACGCGCGGTCGCGGCCCGTCGTTGCGACCCACAATATAATGAATGCGCGCAAGCTGCGACTCGTCGATGATTGGAGTTGCAGCCGAGGTTCTTCCGTCGAATGCGCGCGCGAGTATCGCATGGATCTTCTCGCGGACCTGCGTATTGTAGCGATCCCTCGGCACATAGACGATCGCTGAAACAAAGCGGTCGAAACGGTCGAAGCGCAGAAAAACACGCACCTTCGGCCGCTCTCCCAGGCGCAGGATGCCGAGCGCAGTCGCAAAAATTTCGTCTTCACCCGCCTGGAACAGTTCTTCGCGCGGATAGGTGTCGAGAATATGTGCGAGCGCCTTTCCATCGTGACTGTCGGGCGCAAGTCCCGCGCGTTCGACAATATGGGCCACCTTGAGGCGAAGGAGCGGAATATCGCCCGGGCGCAGGCTGTAGGCGCCGGAGGTGAACAGTCCAACGAAACGGCACTCCCCGGCGAGCGAACCGGCGGAATCGAATCTCTTGACGCCGACATAGTCCATGTGCACCCGGCGATGAACGACGGAGCGCTCGTTCGATTTGGTGATGATGAGAGGTTCCGGCTGATCGAGAAAGGCGCGCACGTCGGGCGAGAGTCTCGCATGGTCGCCCGCACGTCCAATCACGCGCGCCGCAGAGTCGGAGAGCAGACCCAGGCCGCTCTGTTCGACGGGGACAAGTCTTCCGCCGTCGGCCCGGTCAAACGCGTAATCGCGACAGCCCAGAAACGTGAAGTGGTTGTTAGCAAGCCATTCGAGGAATTCCACGTTTTCCTGGAGAACCTCGTGAGGTATTTTCGGCGGGTTGCGTCGAAGATCGGCGATCATGTCGTTGAGGTGTGCGAGCATGCTTCGCCAATCGCGCACGGCCAGACGAACCTGCGCAAATACGGTGCGCGCTCCCTGTACCAATGCTTCTTCGTGCGCCTCGTCCTGAGCGGCGTCGAGCACGAGAACGATCACGCTTTCGCGTCCGGGCGTGTCCTCTACCGCGCGCATTCCTTCCACATTGCGGCCGACCCGCATGATCGGATGGAACAGCGCATGCGCGCGAACGCCTTGCGCCGCCAATTCCCCCAGGAGCGAATCGAAGAGAAACGGCATGTCGTCGTTGACGGCGAGAAACACGGCCTCGTTCAGCGTGTGATCGCCTGCGTGGGGATGAAAATCCAGGAATTCGACCAAAGTTTCGCCCGGCTTGCGGACGCCGGAATGCTCGAAAACAATGCTGGCGAGAGCGGCCAGCGATTCGGAAGGATAGCGAAGCACGTCTTCCGGGGAGGCGCCGCTAAAGAGAGCTTCGCAGAAGCTGGCGGCCTCGGCGGAAGCGGGCCTGAGCAGGGCACAGGCTGCCTCGATGCGGGGGCCGGCGGCGCGGTCGTCGTCGGTAGCGGCAACGGCGGCGCCGGCAGAATCGTTGCTGGGAGCTTCGGCGAGTTGCGGAATCATCTTCGTCCGTTCGTGGCGCCGCGCGTGGCGACCTTATGGCTGGGTGCCGGTCAGGATTGAACCGAGATTGATGCTGCACGAGTTACCGGCGGAAATCCTACCGCCCGCGGCGATGAAAGGGAATCCCGAGGGCGAGGTCGCACGTCGGATCAGTTCTGCTTTTGGCGCGAGGCAAGCAACGTGACCAGCGCCCGCGATATGACCCGCGACGAGGCACAACCTTCATAACCGCTGCCCGGATCGAACGTGACCATGAGCTTCTTGCCATCCAGCGTGACGGTCGGACGACCCGCGATTGCGAGTATCACGGTATTCACCCGGCGAACCAGCGCATCGCGACCCTGCGCAGAACTGCTGAATCGGTCCAGGCCTCGCGCGACGTTTTCCATCGCTTCCAGGGCAAATGCCCTTGCGCTCGCATCTGCAGCCAATGCATTCCAATCTGCACCAAAAGCAAGATTGAGCCTCCTGACGAAGGCCAGGTGCTGGGCATCGTCCTGAGCGGCATTCTGCACGTCGGCGACCGAGGTAGGTGCAGCCATGGGCTTCACGGAATCGCCCGTGCGCACGGCGGGCAGCCCCTCGGGCTCGGTGTCCGTATAGAGCGTTATGCCGCCCCAGCCCGAAACCCTGAGCGCGGTTTCGCCGGAATCATATTTGAGCACGCGGCCGCCCATGGGCGCGTCATCGACATGCACGAGAAACACTTCGGCAGAATCGTCGAAGCGAAGCAGGTAACCGTCGCCCGCGGCGTCGATCTGGAAACCGACCTTGTCTCCGGCAAGATACATACCGGGTTCGATTTGGCCGAGACGGTCCGAGGACAGACGCTCCTGGAAGGATTCTTCAGCGTGCGCGCCCAATCCGATCGAAAGCGCGGCGATGGTCACAAGCCCGGCGATAACCTTGATCATTGCCGCAGGATCGCTTTCTTGCCTCTATCGCCGCCATTTTCCAGGCTCAAACATTATGTCACGCGAATCGGGCATTTTTGTGGACCGCTAAATGTCGTCGAAGCGTCCGCCGCGCCCCCTGCCTGATGCGAAACGGGCGGCCCCCGAATGAGCGTCGCCGCTTGCAAGGGTTGCAGAGCCCAGTGAGAATTCATTGGCGAGCGCGCGGGCCATATCCATATCATATTGTTCGTATACGGATTGGCGGTCGCTGCGTAGACAAGCCTGCGGGAGCCGGGCGATTTCGATGGCCAGCTTCTCGGCTTCCGTCCGCGCGCAACCTTTCGGCACGACGCGATTGGCGAGTCCCATGGAGAGTGCCTCATCGGCGCAGACCGGACGGCCCGTGAGGATCATGTCGAGCGCGCGCGACTGACCGACAAGGCGCGGCAGGCGCACCGTTCCACCGTCGATCAGGGGCACGCCCCAGCGCCGGCAGAACACGCCGAATACCGCGTCCTCTTCCGCAATGCGCAAATCGCACCAGAGCGCGAGTTCGAGTCCTCCGGCCACGGCATGGCCCGACACCGCCGCGATCACGGGTTTCGACAACCGCATGCGGGTCGGCCCCATAGGGGCATCGCCGCACAGAGGACCGCGACCGGCATCTGCCCCGGGTGGAGAAAGCCGGTTGCCTCCTCCTTCAGCCAAGGCCTTCAGGTCCGCGCCCGCGCAAAAACTGCCGCCCTCGCCCCATAAAACCGCGACCGACGCCTTCTCGTCGCGCTCGAAATCTCCGAAGGCTGCGCTGAGCGCGTCGGCAGTTGGACGGTCCACCGCATTGCGCACATGCGGCCGCGACAAAATTACGGTGCTCACAGAACCTTCGCATTCGATTCTCACTGAAACCATTTTCCGCTCCCGAGAATTTCCGCCAAAGCATGATTGGAACAAAAGGCATGACAGGGCGGCGGAATATCACTAAACCACGCGCCGTCGCCGCTCGCCCGGGTGTCCCCTCGTGACCCATCCCGATACATTCAAGTCCCGCAAAATGCTGAAGGTCGGCAGCAAATCCTACGCGTATTTCAGTCTTGTCTCGGCGGAAAAAAACGGTCTCAAGGGAATTTCCCGCCTTCCCTATTCGTTAAGAGTGCTGTTGGAGAACCTGTTGCGCCACGAAAACGGCGCCACGGTGACCGCCGACGACATCCGGGCGGTTGCCGCCTGGCTGGTGAAGCGCAGATCGGATCGGGAGATCGCGTTCCGGCCCGCGCGCGTGTTGATGCAGGATCTGACAGGCGTTCCCGCCGTGGTCGATCTCGCGGCGATGCGCGATGCCATGAAATCGCTCGGCGGCGATCCGGAAAAAATCAATCCATTGGCCGAAGTCGATCTCGTCATCGATCATTCGGTGATGGTCGACAATTTCGGGCGCCGGGACTCGTTCAGGAAGAACGTCGCCATCGAATTCCGCCGCAATCTCGAGCGCTATGGTTTTCTGCGCTGGGGCCAGCAGGCATTCTCGAATTTTCGCGTCGTGCCGCCAGGCACCGGCATTTGTCATCAGGTCAATCTCGAATATCTGGCGCAGACGGTCTGGACGCGGCGGATCAAGGATTCGGGCGCGAAACGAAATGTCGAATACGCGTTCCCCGATACGCTGGTCGGGACCGACAGCCACACGACGATGGTCAACGCCCTTTCGGTCCTGGGCTGGGGCGTGGGAGGCATCGAGGCTGAGGCGGCAATGCTCGGCCAGCCCATTTCGATGCTGATACCGGAGGTCATCGGCTTCCGGATGACGGGCAGGTTGTCCGCGGGAGTGACCGCGACCGACCTTGTGCTCACCGTCACGCAGATGCTTCGCAAGAAAGGGGTCGTCGGCAAGTTCGTCGAGTTCTATGGCCCGGGCCTTGACGTGATGACGATCGAAGACCGCGCCACCGTCGCCAACATGTCGCCGGAATACGGCGCCACCTGCGGATTCTTTCCGGTCGACGCGGAGACGCTTCGTTATCTCAAAGCGACCGGCCGCAAGCCCGCGCGCTTGGCGCTGGTGGAGAAATATGCGAAAGCCCAGGGGCTGTTTCGCACTTCGAAGAGCGTGGAACCGCTCTTTACCGATACGCTGTCGCTCGATCTCGGCAGCGTGGAGCCGAGCCTTGCCGGGCCGAAGCGCCCGCAAGACCGTGTTTCTCTCGGCGATGTGGCGAAAGAGTTTGCCGTCGCAATGCGGGAAATTTTTCAGAAGCCGGACGAAGCGGACGATCGCGCCGAATCCGGCGATGGAGAATTCTCATTGTCTCATGGCGACGTCGTCATCGCGGCAATCACCTCCTGCACCAACACCTCCAATCCCAGCGTCATGATCGGGGCCGGGCTGCTGGCGAAGAAGGCCATTGAACGTGGGCTCTCCGTGAAACCCTGGGTCAAGACCTCTCTTGCCCCCGGCAGTCAGGTCGTCACGGACTACCTGGCCAAAGCCGGGCTCGACAAGGCGCTCGACCGGCTCGGCTTCGATCTGGTCGGATATGGATGCACCACATGCATCGGCAATTCGGGGCCGTTGCTCGAAAAGGTCGGCGAGGCGGTGACCGATCGGGATCTCGTCGCCGCGGCGGTATTGTCGGGCAATCGAAATTTCGAAGGCCGGGTGCATCCGCAGGTGCGGGCCAACTACCTCGCGTCGCCGATGCTGGTAGTTGCGTATGCGCTGGCGGGATCGATCCGGGTCGATCTCACCAAGGAACCGCTCGGCCATGACCGGAAAGGGAACCCCGTCCATTTGGCCGACATCTGGCCATCCCCGCAGGAAATCGCGGCCGCGATGCGTGCGTCCGTCACCTCGGCGAGTTTCCGCAAGCGCTACGCGGACGTGTTCGACGGCGGCCCGGAATGGAAGAAGGTCAAGATCCGCAAGGGCCAGAATTATGCGTGGGACGGCGCGTCCACCTATGTGAAGAACCCGCCATATTTCGATGGCATCGCCGCTACGCCGGGCATCCTTTCTGACGTCGTGGGCGCGCGAATTCTGGGACTGTTCGGCGATTCGATCACGACCGATCACATCAGTCCGGCCGGCTCGATCAAGAAGGACGGTCCTGCTGGCAAATACCTTGTCGAACGTGGCGTCGCCTTTGCGGATTTCAATTCCTATGGCGCAAGGCGCGGAAACGACGAGGTCATGGTGCGCGGTACCTTCGCGAACATCCGCATCAAGAACGAGATGATGGAAGGACGGGAAGGTGGAAATACCGTCTACTATTCCGCTGCGCATCCTTCGGGCGAGGAGATGTCGATCTACGACGCCGCGATGCGCTATCGCGAGGATGGCGTGCCGCTCGTCGTCATAGCGGGCAAGGAATATGGCACCGGCTCATCGCGGGATTGGGCGGCCAAAGGAACCAGGCTTCTCGGTGTGCGTGCCGTTATTGCGGAGACCTTCGAGCGCATTCATCGGTCCAACCTGATCGGCATGGGAGTGGCGCCGCTGGTATTTGCGGAGGGCAAAACCCGGCACGATTTTGCCCTGACCGGGCGCGAGTCGATCGACATTAGCGGAATATCCGGCCACATCGTTCCCGCGAAGCGCCTGTCCGCAACCATCGCCTATCCCGATGGCCGCAATGCGGAACTGCCGCTGATTCTGCGCATCGATACGGCGGACGAAATCGCCTATTTCCAAAATGGCGGAATATTGCCGTTTGTTCTCAGGAATCTGCTCGCCGCTTAACGGAGCGTTGTCTTCGTGCACCCTCCGATGAGAGTGTCGTCGGGGTATGGCGCCGAATTGCAGGATCCCGACGGCTATCGTCTGAGGCTGTGGGACCCGACCTCCATGAATGAATAGGGATAGGCGCCGGACCGCAATTTTCGTGCGCGGCCGAGCCCTAATTCAGCGTCCACTTGCAAATCTCGCTCTGGCGAAAACTCTCAAGCCGAAGTGACTGGAGGGCGCGGAGACGCGGCCCTATTGTCCTCTCGATGACCTTCATTTCAAAGATTCTGGCCTCGGCGCTGGCGGCAGCGGTGCTCGCGCCCCCCGCATTTGCAGGCGCGAAACGGCAGGTGGTTATCGAGCTGTTCACCAGCCAGGGCTGCAGCTCCTGTCCGCCGGCTGACGCGCTCTTGGGCAAGCTTGCCGACCGCAAGGATCTCCTCGCCATGAGCCTGCCGATCACTTACTGGGACATGCTGGGCTGGAAAGACACGCTCGCCAGCGAGGCCAATACGCGCCGGCAGAAGGCCTATGCCCAGGCGATGGGGCGCGGCGGCATCTACACGCCACAGATGATCGTCGACGGCGCGAGCGATGTGGTCGGCAGCCGCGAGGCCCAGGCGGAAGCGGCGATTTCCGCACGCGCAACCGACATGCGTGCGGTTCCAGTGACGCTCAGCGCAACTCCGGGAACGCTTCACATCGCGATTGGCGCTGGCAGCGAACGCAATGGCGAAGAGGCGACGATCTGGCTGTTCCATATTCTGGGCCGGTCGGTTGTTCACATTTCTGCGGGCGAAAATGAGGGGCGCAGCGTCACCTACCGCAATATCGTGCGCGACGTGAGGGCGATCGGAGTGTGGAAGGGGCAGGCGCTTTCGCTCGATCTGCCGCGCACCGACATGATCAGTGCACCGCACGATGCCGAGGCGGTTCTTGTGCAGGATGGCGGCTACGGCAGGATCATCGGGGCGGGCTACATTGCCTGGTCGCAATGATTGCCGCGCAGCGACGTTCGAAATTGATACACGTGGTTAAGAACTGGTTAGAAAAAGCCCGTCATGCATGTGGATTTTAGCGTCAGACCGGCGCGTTGCGCGCCGAAAGCGTCGAGATATGGTAGTCGAAGTTTGACACGTAAACATTGAAAGTTTCGCGCTTTTTTAAGAACCCGCCGCCATCATGCATTTCGGTCGCATATGGGTGGGTGGGTTGTGGCGCATCAGACGCTTCCCAGGAGATCCGTCGAAGGCATTCGCGCACTCACCGCGATCGAGGATCTCGAGCGCTTAAGGCTCGCAGCGCGTGGCGCCGGAGAAGCGGCGTTCGATTGGACCATAGCCGACGATCGAATCGATTGGGACGGCGCGATCGACGTATTGTCCCTGCATTCCGAGCCGGCCCGCATGAGCCGCGGATCTGAATTGCGCGCCTGGATGAGCCACGCAGGCCGCGAGCGCATCGACGCAATTTTGCGTCAGCCCAGTCTCGAAGACAGCTATTTCGAGATCGAATTCGAAGTCGCCTCGGCGATGGGAGGCGTCTGGCTCGAGCTGCGCGGCGTGCGCATCGCCGGTCCTGCCGGACAGGCCGAGCGTGTGGCCGGCGTATTGCGCGTTGTCACGGAACGCAAACGCGAAGCACAGAGGCTCACCTATCTTGCCACGCGCGACGAGCTCACCGGCCATCTCAACCGCACAAGCCTGCGCTCGGAATTGGCACGCGCCATCGAGATCGGGAATGCCTCCGGCGCCACCTGCGCCTATCTTGTCGCCTCCATCGACCGTCTCGCCGTCATCAACGAGGCCTATGGCTTCGGCGCGGCCGACGAGGTGATCGTTACGGTGGGCGAAAGGCTCGTCTCGGTCCTGCGCGAGAGTGATGTCATCGGCCGCATTGCAGGCAACAAGCTCGGGATTATCCTGGGTTCCTGTACCGAAGCGGAGATGGCGCTGGTTGCCGATCGGTTGCGCGAATCGGTTCGTAGCGAAGTGATAACCACGCGTCGGGGCGCCGTTTCCGCCACCATCAGCGTGGGCGCGGTCTGGCTGCCGTCCGACGCTTCGTCCGGCCAGGAAGCGATGCTGCGTGCCGAGGAGGCGCTCGACCGCGCACGTGGCGCCGGGCGCAACGGTTTCTGGATTTACACCAAATCGCCCCAGCGCGAGATGGCGCGCCTCAGGCTGATGGCGGTTGCCGATGAAGTGGCCGAGGCGCTGGCGACGAAACGGCTCGTCTTTGCCTATCAGCCGATCGTCTGCGCGCGCGAACGCCGCCCCATTCATCACGAATGCCTGCTCAGAATGCTCCGTGCCGACGGGTCGATTGCGACGGCGGGACAGTTCATTCCCGCTGCCGAGCAGCTCGGCCTCGTCCGTCAGGTCGATCGCCGCGCGCTCGAAATGATGGTCGCCGAGCTGCACGCCCATTCCGGCGTCTCTCTTGCCGTGAACGTGTCGGGCACGACCGCGGGCGATCCTTCCTGGCTCGACTCTTTCCTCAATTACATTCGAGCGAACGACAGCGTGGCCTCCCGAATCATCGTGGAGCTTACGGAGACCGCGGCCCTCAACGATTTCGAGGAGAGCACGCGCTTCATCTCGAGCCTTCGCGACTTCGGCTGCAAGGTGGCGATCGACGATTTCGGTGCGGGCTTCACTTCGTTCCGCAATCTGCAGATGCTGCGCGTGGACATCGTCAAGATCGACGGCGCCTTTGTGCGCGGCCTTGCCTCTTCGCCCGAAAACCAAATCTTCGTGCGCACCCTGGTCGATCTGGCCAAGAATTTCCGTTTGAAGACGGTGGCGGAATGGGTCGGATCGGAAGAAGAAGCGGCGCTGCTCGAAAGCTTCGGAGTAGACTACTTCCAGGGCTTTCATTTCGGCGAGCCCATGCTCGCGCCCACGTGGAAGCGCGCGTAAGCCAAACGCTCGCCAACTCGACCGGATGTCCGATTCGGCGCGTGACTGCGGGCGCGGAACTTACGCCTATTTCCGGTCGCTATGGTCGCGGGCGATTTCGGCGAGTTGCCGGCGCATTTCCTCGATCTCGTTCTTGAGCTCGCTCACCTCGTCGGAAGAAGCAGGCTTGGCCTGTGCCGAGCCGTTGTTGGAGCGCTGTTCGGGCTCGCGTGCGGCGTTGAAAGGCGAGAACATCCGCATGGTGCGCTCGAACATGGCGAGGTTCTGGCGGGTCATCGCTTCGAGCGCCTGGCTGCCACCGCCGAATGTTTCGGCAATCCGGTTCCGCATGTCCTCCTGGTGCCGAGTGAAACTCTCCATGGACATGTCGAGATAGCCGGGAATGAAGGCCTGCAGGCTGTCGCCGTAAAACCGGATCAACTGGCGCAGAAAGCGGATCGGGAGCAGGTTCTGTCCCTTGCTTTCCTCCTCGAAAATGATCTGTGTGAGCACGGAATGGGTGATGTCATCGCCCGTGCGCGCGTCCCTCACCTCGAATTCCGTGCCTTCCTTCACCATCTCGCACAGATGATCGAGCGTGACGTAGCTTGACGTCTTTGTGTTGTAGAGGCGCCGGTTCGCGTATTTCTTGATGACGACCGGGTCCGCCGGCTTGCTCTCTGTCACGGTCCAACCATTTTGGCGAAATGCCTCGATCCCGGCCTACCACAACATTTCATCCTTTACCCTGTCCAGTGCCGGCCGCCCGCTTGTGGCCGGGCTCCATTCGCGGCAGTTTGCGGCCTTCCAAACCGAAAGACGAAAAGTCATGACTGAAGTGGCGATCATATCTGCGGCGAGGACGCCGGTCGGCTCTTTTAACGGCGCCTTCGCAGCCGTTCCGGCACACGATCTGGGCAAGGTCGCCATTGAGGGAGCGCTGGCACGAGCCCATGTCGCGCCCAGGGACGTATCAGAGGTCATCCTTGGCCAGATTCTAACCGCGGCCCAGGGTCAAAATCCCGCTCGTCAGGCGGCGGTAAGGGCGGGAATTCCGGTCGAAACGCCCGGCTGGATCGTCAACCAGCTTTGCGGTTCGGGTCTTCGTGCGGTCGCGCTTGGTTGCCAGGCGATCATGAACGGGGATTCGGAGATCGTGGTCGCCGGCGGCCAGGAATCGATGAGCCAGGCACCGCATGCGGCATACCTGCGCAACGGCCAGAAGATGGGGGCGATGGAATTCACCGACACCATGCTGAAGGATGGGCTCTGGGATGCGTTTCACGGCTACCATATGGGCGTGACCGCCGAGAACGTGGCCCGCGAATGGCAGATCACGCGCGAGGCGCAGGACCGTTTCGCGGTCGCATCACAGAACAAGGCCGAGGCCGCGCGCAAATCCGGCCGGTTCGTGGACGAAATCGTGCCCGTGACGGTGAAGGAGCGAAAGGGCGAGCGAGTCGTCGACAGAGACGAATTCATCCGCGACGGCGTGACCTACGAAAGCGTCACTTCTCTGAAGCCCGCCTTCCAGAAGGACGGGACGGTGACCGCGGCCAATGCCTCGGGGATCAATGACGGTGCGGCTGCGCTTGTCCTGATGAAAGCCGACGAGGCGCGCGCGCGCGGGCTCAAGCCCCTGGCGCGCATCGTTTCGTGGGCCCAGGCTGGCGTCGATCCGGCACTGATGGGCACGGGCCCCATTCCCGCATCGCGCAGGGCGCTCGAGCGCGCTGGCTGGACCACGGCCGATCTCGATTTGATCGAGGCGAACGAGGCCTTCGCCGCCCAGGCTTGCGCCGTCAACAAGGACATGGGCTGGGACGCAGCCAAGGTGAATGTCAATGGTGGCGCGATTGCGCTCGGCCATCCCATCGGCGCTTCCGGCGCCCGCGTGTTGGTGACGCTTCTGCACGAAATGGCGAAGCGCGGCGCAAGAAAAGGCCTGGCAACCTTGTGCATCGGCGGTGGGATGGGCATCGCCATGTGCGTGGAGCGTTGAACCGCGCCCGAAGAAGCGCAAAGAAGACGGCAAAGGGAGGACAACATGGCGCGCGTAGCGGTTGTGACCGGCGGAACGAGAGGCATCGGCGAAGCGATTTCCATTTCTCTGAAGGAGGCGGGCTATCGCGTCGCGGCGGTCTATGCAGGCCGTGACGATCGCGCCAGGAGCTTCAGCGAGAATACCGGAATACCGACCTACAAGAGCGACGTGGCCGATTTCGACCAATGTGCCGTCGCGGTTGCAAAGATCGGCACGGAGGTCGGACCGATCGACGTCCTGGTGAATAATGCGGGCATCACACGGGACGCGACGATGCGCAGAATGAACCGCGTGCAGTGGGACGAAGTACTCGATGCGAATCTCGGCGGCTGCTTCAACATGTGCAAGGCTGTCTGGGACGGAATGGTCGAGCGCGGTTTCGGGAGGGTGGTCAATATCGGCTCGATCAACGGTCAGGCGGGCCAATACGGGCAGGTTAATTATGCGGCGGCCAAGTCAGGCATTCACGGATTCACCAAAGCGCTAGCTCAGGAAGGCGCGGCCAAGGGCGTAACGGTCAACGCGATAGCGCCGGGCTATATTGACACCGACATGGTTGCCGCGGTGCCCGCCCAGGTTCTCGAGAAGATTGTTGCCCGCATCCCGATCGGCCGGCTCGGCCGCGCAGACGAGATTGCACGCGGTGTCCTCTTTCTGGTGGCGGACGACGCGGGCTTCGTCACGGGATCGACGCTGTCGATCAATGGCGGCCAGCACATGTATTGAGGCCGTGGGGGCGCTCGCAGAATTGAACGTCGAAGGTCTTTCGCTGGTGCGCGGCCAGCGCTTTGTGCTCGGGAATTTGAATTTTCGGGTAGCTGCCGGCGAAATGCTTGCGGTCCACGGTCGCAACGGCGCGGGAAAGACCTCCCTGCTGCGCGCCCTCGCGGGCTTTCTCGCTCCCGGTTCGGGCACCATCGTGCTTCGAACGGCGGACGGGTTGGCGTTGTCGGAAGGCGAGGAGCGCCGGCTGCACGTGGGATGGGTGGGGCACCAGGACGGTGTGAAATCCCTGCAGACCCCGCGCGAATTTCTGCGCGGCCATGCAGCGTATTATCGGTGTAGCGGCGACGTCGAAGGCGCGCTGTCCCTCATCGGCCTCTCCCGTCTCGGCGACCTGCCTGCGCAATACCTCTCGGCCGGGCAAAGGCGGCGTCTCGCACTGGGCCGCCTTGTTCTTTGCCGCAGGCTTCTCTGGCTTCTCGACGAACCTTTGGCGTCGCTCGATCGACAGGGCAAGGACATGGTGCGCGAATGGGTCAAAGCCCATTGCGCGGGAGGTGGAATCGTTGTCGCGGCGACGCATGAACCGTTCGGCGCGGGTGGTGTCATGCTCGAGCTCTCATGAGCTTTCTTTCGCTCGTAACCCGCGACATGCGCCTCGCGACCAGCTCGGGTGGAAGCGCGTTTCTTGCGCTCGCATTCTTTGGCCTCGCGGCCACCCTTGTGCCCCTCGGCGTCGGAGCGGAGCTCAAATTGTTGACTGCTGTTGCCGCGGGAATCGTTTGGGTGTGCGCGGTGCTCGCCGCGCTCCTTTCGCTTGACCGGTTGTTCCAGGCGGATTTTGAAGACGGAAGCCTCGATGTACTGGCACTCGGGCCGCTCTCGCTGGAGTCGATTTCCTCCGCGAAGATTCTTGCGCATTGGCTGACGACGGGATTGCCCCTTACCGTGATCGCGCCGGCTGTTGCGCTTTTCTACTCGTTGCCCGCTCGCGGGTACGGAACCCTTATTGCCACTCTCGCGATCGGCACTCCGGCAGTCAGTGCGATCGGAGCCATCGGTGCGAGCCTGACGCTCTCGATTCGGCGCGGCGGACTCATCCTACCCCTCATCGTGGTTCCGCTGCTCGCGCCGGTCGTAATCTTCGGAGCTGGCGCCGTCCGCTCGGCAGTGGACGGATTGGCGAACGGCGCGCTACTTTTTCTCGCGGCATTTTCGTTCGCGGCCGTGGTGCTGTCGCCTTTCGCCACCGCGGCCGGGCTGCGCCTCAATCTCGGCGCATGATGGCAATAGCGATTGAATTTGCTTCGTCCGCCTCGCTCGCCCAACTGGTGCCAGGCGTTCGCGGCACCTCCTCCGCGAAGCCGCCGGGGAGGAAAAAAGTGAGCGGCTTAATTTTCTTCCCCCGCGCTTGCGTGGTCGAGGAAGACCCCCGGGGGCGCTAAGCGCAGCCGGAGGATAAACTGCGCGATGGAGGGGGCAGAGCTGCCGTTTGAATGCAATTGATCCGGGTCACTCACGCTTTGGCACACGCGGGAATGTGTCTCCTTGCAGCCCGTCAAACGAGGGCCTAGAGGGGCGGCAATGTTCGATCTCGCCAATCCCAAGAAGTTCATGGACGCCAGCCGGCCCGTGCTCCCCTGGCTTGCTGCTGCCGCTACCGTTCTGATTGCGGCTGGGCTCTATCTCGCGCTGTTCGTCGTTCCGCCGGAGCGTCTGCAGGGCGATACGGTGCGCATCATGTACCTTCACGTGCCAGCGGCCTGGATCGCGATGATGGCCTATGCGCTGATGGCGATCGCCTCGCTTTTCGGATTGGTCAACCGCCATCCTCTCGCCGATGTCGCCGCGAGGGAAGCAGCACCCCTGGGCGCACTCTTCACGGCGCTCGCCCTTGTCACCGGCTCGCTATGGGGCAAGCCGATGTGGGGTGCCTGGTGGGTTTGGGATGCGCGGCTGACATCGTTCCTGCTGCTCCTGTTTCTTTATCTCGGCTATATCGCGCTGTGGAGCGCGATCGAGGACGAAACGCGCGCGGCGCGGGCCGCCGCGATCCTTGCAATTGTCGGCGCGGTCAATCTGCCGATCATCAAATTTTCCGTCGATTGGTGGAACACGCTGCACCAGGGCGAAAGCATTTTCCGCGCCGGCGGTCCGACGATTGCGCCGATCTACCTGTGGCCTCTGTTCATCATGGCGGCAGGTTATTCATTCCTGTTCGTGGCCCTGTGGGTCATCCGTATACGAACAGTAATCCTGCGCCGCCTCGCGCGCGCGCGCCTGGCTGCAGGCGCGGGCTGGTGACGAAGTTTTTTGCCATGGGCGGCTACGCGGGTTACGTCTGGCCCGCTTATGCCATCTCGCTTGCGGGTCTCGCGGGGGCTCTCGTTCTGACGCTTCGCGCCTATGGCCGCGCCAAGGCGTTGTTCGCCAGGCTCGAAGACAAGGAAGTGCAGTGAAGCGAGTCCTGTACCTCGTACCGATCATAGTTTTTGCCGCGCTGGTCTATTTCTTTTTTCACAGTCTCGGCGGTCCGCCACCGGACGAATTGCCGTCCGCGCTCATCGACAAACCGGCGCCGCGGACCGCGTTGCCACCGCTCGACCGCGATGCGGTGCCGTTCACGTCCTCAGATCTCAGCGCCGGACACGTCAGTGTGCTGAATGTCTGGGCGTCGTGGTGCGTTCCCTGCCGCGCGGAAGCGCCGGCCCTCGCAGCCCTCTCCAAGTCAAAAGACGTTTCACTTTTCGGCATGGTCTACAAAGACGACCCCGTAGCGGCGCGCGCCTTCCTCGCAGACGTTGGCAATCCCTTCAGCCGAATCGACATGGACAAGGACGGTCGCGCGGGAATCGAATGGGGAATTTACGGGGTTCCCGAAACGTTCGTCATCGACGGCAGAGGGATTGTGCGGTTTCGCTATGCCGGTCCGATCACGGGTGACGCGCTAGAAAACGTGGTTCTTCCCGCGATTGCGCGTGCCCGCGCGGCGAGCTAAGCGCGTTGGAGCCTCAACTTCGTCTTGCAGCGAATTTGCGATGCGACTTTGCGCCGCCGTTCGGAGCGGTCTGTTCGGCCGCAGCGGCAATCATCGACAGCAATTTGACGAAGCGGATGCGTTCGCTCGCCGGCAATGGATCGAGCAAAGCCCGTTCCGCTCTTTCCGCGGCGAGGCGCGCCGCCCGCAAGACGCGCTTTCCAGCCTGCGTAATCACGACCGTATTGGCTCTTCCGTCTTCATCGGCGCGCTTGCGCGAGAGAAGTCCGCGCTCGAGCATGCGGCGTATCATTTCCGCGAGCGTCGAGCGGTCGATCCCGGTTGTTTCGACGAGCGACGTCTGACTGACGCCGTCGTGTTGCTCAAGCGCGAAGAGAACAAGGTATTGCTGTTTGGTCAAATGCTTGTCGCCCGACTCGCGCGCGAAAAGATCTCCATAAAACTGGTGGCATCGCCGCATGAGATGCGAAGGCGTTTCGGCAAGCTCGACGCTTCCGTTTGCCTTCCGCTGTCCCTTCGACATTGTGTGCCCCCCAAGACCGATGCGCATGGTTTTCTGCTGCGAACGACCCGCGAGACGCCGGGCAGAGCATTCGAGGACGCCGCCGCCTGCGCGGGCGAGAGGAAAGTTTAGTCGCGCTCAAAGCGAACGACAAGGTTTCCGTTGAGCAATCGTTTGCACGTGTCGCGTTGCCGCAACTCCTGCCCCACGGTTCGACCTGCCTGCGCGAAGCTGACGCTTCGCTACGATGAAGGCAGGCAAGCGCGTCGTCTGGGTCTCGTCCGGAGCGTGTCGAAGGATGAGGTCCGAGCAACGCAACTGCGAGAATAGGCATCAAGTGTAGTCGAAACCGACAGTCATTCCTTGGCGTCTGCCCGGATCTCGTGCTTCAGGATTAGCGGGGTTTGCGCCAGCGCGAACAGAAAAATCAGTGGAATCACAGCCCAGACCTTGAAATACACCCAGGTCGACGTGGAGAAATTTCGCCACACGGTCTCGTTAAGCATCGCCAGGCCGAGAAAGAATATGGCCCATCGCCATGTCAGGCCGCGCCAGCCCTTGTCGCTCAACGTAAAGGCTTGGGAGAAAACATACTTGATGAGGAGCTGGTTGAACGCGAGCCCGCCGAGGAGCAGCAGGCCGAACAGCGCGTAGAGCACGGTCGGCTTCATCTTGATAAAAATATCATTCCGCAGGTAAAGCGTGAGGCCGCCGAAGATCAGCACGATCACGGCGGTAAACAGGGGCATCGGCGGCAAACGCCGCTCGCGAATAAATCCTGCCGCGAGAGAGATCAGGACCGCCGCCATGAAGCAGGCAGTAGCGGCGAAGATACCGAAATACTCATATGCTCCGAAGAAAACGATGAGAGGTCCCAGATCCAGGGCGATCCGCATGAGCTGAGACTGCTTGCCGGCGCTGCTCACGATGCCCCCGTAAGAGCCTTGGCGAACGACGCCGCTTGAAACACTTGGAGATCGTCTTCGCCCTCGCCCACACCGATGTAGGGCACCGGCAATTCGAAACGATCGGCGAGCGCAACAAGAATGCCGCCTTTCGCGGTTCCGTCCAGCTTCGTCATGATCAATCCCATGAGCGGCACGGCCGCTTTGAAAGCTTCGACCTGTGAAATTGCGTTCTGGCCCGTTGTGGCATCCAGAACCAGCAGGACAGAATGTGGTGCGTCCGCATCCAGTTTTTTGAGAACGCGTACGATTTTCGTCAACTCGGCCATCAGACCCGCCCTGTTTTGCAGGCGTCCCGCCGTGTCGATCAGCAGGACATCTGCACCGGTCTCCTTTGCCCGGGCCAATGCATCGTAAGCCAGCGCTGCCGCGTCGGCGCCGCTTCCGCGCGAGAAGACGTCCGCACCGGCGCGTCTTCCCCAGAGTTCCAGTTGTTCGATCGCCGCTGCCCGGAAAGTATCGCCCGCAGCAAGCACGACTTTAAGCCCGTCATCCGTCAATTTTCGTGCCAACTTTCCGATCGTCGTCGTCTTGCCGGTTCCATTGACGCCGACGAACAGCACCACAAAAGGCCTGCGGCTGGGATCGATTTCGAGGGGGCTTTCGGCGGGCCTCAACAGTGCGGCGATCTCGCGGGCGAGGACGTTGCGAAGTTCGGCCGCCGAAATCTCGGAATCGTAACGGCCCCGCGCGACCGCCGCCGCAATATTCGAAGCGCGGATGGCCCCGATATCGGCCCGTATCAGCGCCTCTTCCAATTGGGCTACGGTTTCCGCGTCAAGTTTTTTCCTGGTGAAGATGCCTGTAAGGCCGTCGGCAAGCGTGTTGGCGCTGCGCGAAAGGCCAGTCCTCAATCTTGCCAAGATGCCCGAACGCGCGGCCGGAGCCTCCGAGTTCATGCGAGCGGTTCCGCGATAATGTGGTCGCCCGTGGCGGAAGTCGCGAGCATGGGCAATACGGATCCCCGTTCGGCCGCCGCCCGGAAACGCACGGGTGCGAAGCAGGGTGTCCGTCCGCGACCGGCCTCTTCGACATGCACCAAGAATCTGCTGCCGACCAGTCTCGTCAGTCTGGCGGCCAGGCATTCGGTGCCTTTCGCGCGCAATTTCGCTGCGCGTTCCTTGATCACTTCACGCGCAATCTGCGGCATGCGTGCCGCAGGCGTTCCCTTTCTCGGACTGAACGGGAAGACGTGAAGGAATGACATTCCGGCTTCATCCACCATCGACAGCGTGTTCTGGAACATCGCATCGCTTTCGGTGGGAAAGCCTGCGATCAGATCCGCGCCAAATGCAGCGTCGGGTCTGAGCCGCCGGACCTGCTCGCAGAATGCAATCGTGTCGCGCCGGCTGTGCCGTCTCTTCATACGCTTCAGGATCATATCGTCGCCCGATTGCGCGGACAGGTGAAAATGCGGCATCAAGCGCGTCTCTTCGCCAATCGCGTGCATCAATTCGTTGTCGGCTTCTATGGAATCGATCGAGGAAAGGCGCAGCCGCGCAAGTGCGGGCACCATCGCCAGCAATTTGCGAGCGAGCGTTCCCAGTGAGGGCCGGCCAGGCAAATCCGCTCCGTATGCGGTCAAATCCACCCCGGTGAGAACGATTTCTGCGTAGCCCCGGGAAACCAGCCGCCGTGCCTCATGGACAACCGCTCCCATCGGCACGCTGCGCGCATTACCTCGCCCGAACGGAATGATGCAGAAGGTGCAGCGGTGGTCGCAGCCATTTTGCACCTGCAGGAAGGCGCGGGCACGGCTTTGGACTCCATCAACGAATTGTGCCGCGGTTTCGCGGACCGACATGATATCGTTGACGCGGACGCGTTCGGAAGCCCCAACGCCGAAATCTGTATAACTCGCCGATTCGAGCTTTTCACGATTGCCGAGCACAAGGTCGACTTCCGGCATCGCGGCATAGGTGTCCGGCTCGGTTTGCGCCGCGCATCCCGTAACTATGATCTTGGTGTTGGAGTCGGCGCGGCGGCGCCTGCGGATCGCCTGGCGCGATTGACGCACGGCTTCAGCGGTAACCGCGCAGGTATTGAAGATGACCGCATTCTGCAATCCGGCTTCGCCGGCCCGCGCGCGGATCGCCTCGGATTCGTAGGCATTCAGCCGACAGCCGAAGGTGATCACTTCAGGGCCGTTCATGCGCGCACGCCGTGCATCGCGAGATCGATGTCGCCCCTGAACGCCAGGCTCGCGGCGCCCGTCATCAGAACGTGGCCATCGCCTTCGCGCCAATCGATGCTCAACATGCCGCCGTCGAGCGTTACCTCCCAGTCGCGCGGACCAAGTCCCCGCTGGTGTGCTGCCACTGCCGCCGCGCACGCGCCCGTACCACAGGCGCGCGTGATGCCGGTACCGCGCTCCCACACGCGCATCCGCATGCGACCAGGTGCGGGCACCTGCACGAATTCGACATTGGTTCTGGCCGGAAACATGGAATGCGTCTCGATCCTGCTGCCCAACTCGGCGATGGGCGCGCGCTCTGCGTCCTCGCAAAAGATGACGCAATGGGGATTGCCCATCGAGAGTGCTACGGCAGTGAAACCCTCCCCATCCACATCCAGGACGAAATCTCGCGTGTCGACGGCTTCGGCGAGCGGAATCTGCTGCCAATCGAAATTCGGCGGCCCCATATCCGCGGTCACGTTTCCCCCGCCTGCATCGGTACAAACAAGCAGCCCACCGCGGCTGGAGATGCGAACGGTGGATTCGTCCTTTTCTTCCATTAAAAGGCGAGCCACGCAGCGGGCACCATTGCCGCAGGCTTCGACTTCGTCGCCGTCCGCATTGAATATCCGCATTGCTGCGTCAGCGGCGGCGCGGGCAGGCTCGATTACGATCACCTGATCGCAGCCTACGCCGAGCCTCCTGTCGGCAATAGCGCGGGCCGTCCCTTCGTCAAGCGCCAACCCACGGTTGCGCGCATCGAAGATGACGAAATCATTGCCCAGGCCGTGCATTTTGTAGAACGCCGTCATCGCCGGGCTTATAGGCTGTGGAGACTGGAAGGGCCAGCGGCGGAACCGACCTCTCAGCGCTTTCCACAAGCATGCCAAGGCTGAGGAGAAAGGCAGATGGGATTGCTTCGGTGCATGGGGGCGGGAATTGGTTTTGCCGCCCTTTTCATCTTCTCGAGTCACGGCGGCGAAGGAAAGGTTCAGGGCAAGTTGAACGACCCATATCTCTGGCTCGAAAACGTGCACGGCGAGCAGCCGCTCGGCTGGGTCGAGCATGAGAACGCCCGCACGCTGAAGATCTTGGCCAGCGATCCGGCCTACAAATCCGATTTCGATTCAGTGCTCGCCATTCTCGATGCCGAAGACCGGATCCCGTTTGGCGACATCGATCGACAATACGTTTTCAACTTTTGGCAGGACGAGAAGAACCCCAAAGGCCTGTGGCGGCGGACAACGATCGCCGATTACGAAAGCGCAAGCCCGCATTGGGTAACGCTTCTCGACGTCGACAAGCTCGCCGAATCCGAGCGCGAGAACTGGGTCTTCAAGGGGGCGGCATGCTCGCCAAGGCTGGAACGCTGTGTCCTGTCGCTGTCCCGGGGAGGAGGCGATGCCACCGTCGTGCGCGAATTCGACCTCGCAACCAATTCCTTTCTAAAGGAGGGTTTCACGCTTCCGGAGGCGAAATCGAGCGCCGCGTATCTGGATGAAGATACCATCCTGTTCGGCACGGATTTCGGAAAGGGTTCGCTGACCACATCGGGCTATCCGCGCATCGTAAAAATGTGGAAACGCGGCACGCCGATCGCCGACGCGAAAGTGGCGCTCGAGGGCAAGCCCGGGGACGTCTCGGTCGTACCTTCGGTCCTCCGCGCGCCCGACAAATCTCTCGGCGTCATTCTCCGGGCGACGAGTTTCTTCGAGACCGAGTACTACCTTCCGGGCGCGGCGGGGCAATGGACGAAGCTGCCCCTGCCGCGTTCGACGTATGTGCATGGGATGACCGGCGGTCAGCTCGTCTTCACGCTACGCGGAGACTGGACCACGCCCGAAGGCAGAAAAGTCGCAAAGGGTTCGCTTGTCGCGATGGCCGTCAAACCGTTCCTTGACGGCGGCAAGCTTCCGCCCGTTGTGGTGCTCTACGCTCCGGGGCCGCGCGATTCGGTGGAACAGGTCGTGACGGGGCGTGATGCGGTCTACGCGGCCATCTACGAAAATGTCGTCGGCAGCATCCACGCATTCCGCTTCGATGCGGGAAACAATGCCTGGAAGGACTTGAGGCTCGAGCTTCCGGGCGGCGGCGCGACGCATGTTGTGGCGACCAACGATTACGGTCCCGAGGCGCAATTTCGCTTCGAGAGTTTTCTCGTGCCGACCACGCTTTACGCCGATGAAGGAAGCGATCGTCCTCGCGCGATCAAATCTCTCCCGGCCCGCTTCGACGCAAACGGTCTTTCCACTACGCAGTTCGCGGCAATTTCTGCGGACGGCACGAAAATTCCCTATTTCGTCGTCGCGCCCGCAGGTTCAGGCAGTCCCAAGCCGACGGTTCTCTACGGCTATGGCGGTTTCGAGATTTCGCAAACGCCCTGGTATTGGGCCAATGCGGGCCGGCTGTGGCTGGCGAAGGGCGGGGTGATAGCGGTCGCCAATATTCGCGGCGGGGGGGAGTTCGGTCCCGCCTGGCACGACGTTGCGGTCAAGACCCATCGCCAGCGATCCTTCGACGATTTTGCCGCGGTGGCCCGTGATCTCGAAGCGCGCCGCATCACGACCCCCCGCCAGCTGGGCATCATGGGCGGCTCGAACGGCGGCCTCCTCGTCAGCACGGTGATGACGCAGCATCCCGAACTGTTCGGCGCGGTCGTCTGCCAGGTGCCCCTGATCGACATGCTCCGCTATACGAAGATTGGAGCGGGCGCGTCGTGGGTCGGCGAATACGGGGACCCGGACAATCCGGCGATGCGCACGGCGATCCTCAAATACTCGCCCTACCAGAATGTGAAGGCGGGAGCGACATATCCGCCTGTATTGTTCGTGACGGCAACCTCCGACGATCGCGTTACTCCCGCGCATGCCCGCAAGATGGCCGCGAAAATGCTCGCGCAAGGCCATGACGTCCTGTTTTTCGAAAATACGGAGGGCGGTCATAGCGCGGCGGCCGACCACCGCCAGGCCGCGGAGATGTGGGCTCTGAGTTTCGTTTATCTGAAAGAGAAATTGGGTCTGGGCGGCAACCGGAAGGCGGGCTCCGGGGGGGCCGAGGTGGCGGCGCCGCATTGAACCGTTTGACTTCCTGATCCCTCGCGCCTAAATGCCGGCCCATTCCGGAAAGGCGTGACGCCTTCCGGTCCCGGGCCCGGCCCGGGATCGCCTCCAGGCAGCGCGGACGCGCCCCCTGGAGCGTTCAAACTTTGGAAGAGGCATGTTCGATTCTCTGCAAAGCCGTCTCGGCGGCGTTTTCGACGGGATCCGCGGACGCGGCGCGCTCGGCGAAGGCGATATCGAACTCGCGCTCAAAGAGGTTCGCGCAGCGCTTCTCGATGCGGACGTCGCCCTGCCGGTCGTCAATGCGTTCGTCGACAAGGTGCGCCCGCGCGCAATGGGCGAGACCGTTATACGCTCGGTCAGCCCGGGCCACCAGGTGGTCAAGATCGTCCACGACGTGCTCGTGGAGACATTGGGCGAGGAAAATGCGGCCCTCGATCTCGGAAGCCCACCGGCGCCGATCCTGATGGTCGGCCTGCAGGGGTCCGGCAAAACGACGACTTCCGCGAAGCTGGGCCTGATGCTCCAGAATCGTGACAAGAAGCGTGTGCTCATGGCCTCGCTCGATGTGCGCCGGCCGGCGGCTATGGAACAGCTGAAGGTCCTGGGCGAGCAGGCCGGCGTCGCGACGCTGCCGATTGTCGCCAACCAGCTTCCGATCGATATCGCCAGGCGCGCACTCGCGGCCGCTCGCGTCGGCGCGTACGATGCGCTGATCCTCGACACAGCCGGCCGTCAGCACATCGACGAAGCGCTGATGGCCGAAGTGGCGCAGATTCGCGATCAGGTGAAACCGCACGAGACGCTGCTCGTGGCCGACAGCCTGACCGGCCAGGACGCGGTCAATATCGCGAGATCCTTCAACGAGCGGGTCCGCATATCCGGAATCATACTGTCCCGCGCCGATGGCGATGCGCGCGGCGGGGCTGCGCTTTCGATGCGCGAGGTGACCGGCGCGCCGATTAAATTCCTCGGCGTGGGCGAGAAGCTCGAGGCGCTAGAAGCCTTCCACCCGGCGCGTGTTGCAGATCGCCTGCTCGACATGGGCGACGTGGTGAGCCTGGTCGAGAAGGCGTCCGAAACCATCGATCGGGATCAAGCCGAGAAGCTCGCCCGCAAGATGAAGAAGGGCGAGTTTGACATGAACGATCTCGCCGATCAGTTGAGACAAATGCGTAAGCTCGGCGGCATGCACGGCGTGCTTGCCATGCTGCCGGGTGTCGGCAAGGTGAAGGATCAGCTCGCGGCCGCCGGATTGGACGACGGGATGCTGAAGAGACAGGAAGCGATCATCCAGTCGATGACGAAGAAGGAGCGCGCCAAACCCGACGTCCTCAACGGCTCAAGGCGCAAGCGGATTGCGGGTGGTGCGGGCGTCGAGGTCTCCGACGTCAACAAGCTCGTCAAGATGCACCGCCAGATGTCGGACATGATGAAGCGCGTAGGCAAGCTCGGCGCCCGCGGCGCCTTCGGCATGGGAGTGCCGCAATTGCCGCCCGATTTCATGCCGGGCGCGCGGCGATAGGATTCACTTGGAACAGGGAGAGTCAGCATGGCTTTAAGGATCAGACTTTCGCGCGGCGGCACCAAGAAGCGGCCGCACTATGCGATCGTGATCGCGGATTCGCACTCTCCGCGCGATGGACGCTTCATCGAAAAGATCGGTTACTACAATCCCATTCTGCCGCGCGATCACCCGGATCGGCTGAAGCTCGATCTCGACAAGGCAAAGGCTTGGATCGCGAAGGGCGCGGTGGCGAGCGACCGTGTGCATCGCTTCCTCTCGGATGCAGGAATCGTCAAGCCGTTGGTCAGAGAGAATCCGGAGAAATCCAAACCGAAGAAGAAGGCGCAGGAACGCGCTGCCGCGGCATCGCCGGCCGCTCCGCAAGCCTGAAGGCAATAGTCGTGGCCGACGACATCCTTCTGGGCGTCGTCATCGGTGCACAGGGCCTGCGCGGCGAGGTGCGGGTCAAGATTTTCACCGAGACTCCCGAACGGCTCGCGGTCTATGGCGCCTTGCACACCGCGGAGGGGCGCAGTCTCGATGTTGTGCAAGTGCGCAATGCGAGAGCCGGCACCGCCGTCGTGCAGTTCAAGGGGATCGAGGATCGCGACGGCGCGGAGTCGCTTGCCCATGCCAAACTCTTCGTCGCGCGGGCGGCGCTTCCCGAGACCGCCAGGGACGAGTTCTATCACACCGATCTCGTCGGGTTGCGCGCGCAGGACGGGGACGGCCGCGTGATCGGCGAAGTGAGCGCGATCTACAATTATGGTGCGGGGGACGTGATCGAGCTTTCCCGTGGCGATGGGAGCACGGTGCTGCTGCCCTTCACCCGCGAGACTGTTCCTGAAATCGATCTGGAAGGAGAATTCCTGGTGGTGGCGGAGCCGGCGGATGACGAAGCCACCAAGCAACGGGGCGTCGAGTGAGCTGGCAGGCAACCGTCCTCACCCTTTTTCCATCGATGTTTCCGGGGCCGCTCGGGGCTTCGTTGATCGGGCAGGCCCTCGACAACGGAATTTGGTCGCTCGATGCGCGCGACATCCGCGACCATGGTCTCGGCCGGCACAGGACAGTGGACGACACGCCGGCAGGAGGGGGGCCCGGAATGGTCCTGCGCGCGGATGTGGCGGCTGCTGCCATTGACGCCGCCCGCGCGGGAGCGCCGGAGCGGCCCGCGCTTTATCCCAGTCCGCGAGGCGAGCGGCTCACGCAGAACAGGATAAGATCGCTGAGCCGAGGGACTGGCGTGCTTGTGCTTTGCGGACGCTTCGAAGGACTCGACGAGCGAGCGATCAAGGCGCGCGGACTGGAAGAGGTTTCGCTGGGCGATTACGTACTCGCAGGAGGGGAGATTGCCGCCATGGCAGTGATCGAGGCCTGCGTGCGCCTGCTGCCGGGAGTGCTCGGTAGCGACGCCTCCCGCGCCGAAGAGAGTTTCGAAGAGGGGCTGCTCGAATATCCCCAATATACGAGGCCGCAATCCTTCGAAGGTCGCGACATCCCGCCCGTTCTTGTTTCGGGACATCACGAGGAAATCGCCCGCTGGCGCCGGGCCGAGGCAGAAAAGCTGACGAAAGCGCGCCGTCCGGACCTCTGGTCCCTCTATGAAAGCCGCCACAGGTAGGTTATAGGGCGCGCCTTCCCGCGCGCAGGAGCCGGACATGAATCTCTTGAAACAGCTCGAATCCGAGCAGATGAGCGCGTTGCGCGGCAAGAAGCCGTTGCCGGATTTCCGTCCCGGCGACACGGTGAAGGTGAACGTCAAGGTTGTCGATGCGACCTACGACGAGAAGACCAAGCAAACCAAGACCCGCGAGCGTCTCCAGGCTTTCGAGGGCGTCTGCATCAGTCGCGCCGGCGAGGGACTGAACGAAAGTTTCACTGTCCGCAAGCTCTCCTATGGCGAGGGCGTGGAGCGCGTATTCCCGATCTATAGTCCGGTCGTGGATTCGGTGCTGATCGTGCGCAAGGGCAAGGTACGCCGCGCCAAGCTCTACTATCTGCGCGGCCGGCGCGGGAAATCCGCGCGCATTAGCGAGCGTGTCGAGCGCGGCGATGCCGAGACGACAGGCAGCGCAAACTCGTAGCTGCTCTCGCGAGACGACGCATTCAATTCCTTGCAGGCTGAATCGCCGGTCCCCGGATTAAATCGGGGACAAGCGCGCCGCGGTGTGTTGTCTCTCCTGCACCGGTTCCCGGCAAACATCTTGGCGCTCATGGTGGCTTGGCGGTAAATCCGCTCGAAGATGAGCAAAGTCTCGCGCGGACATCTCTTGCGTCTTCTGGGCGCGAGTTTCGGCGTGGCCGTTGGTGTAGGCGAGATGATCGGCTCGGGAATCCTGCGCTCGCCCAGCATCATCGCCGCCAGCCTCCACGACACCGGCGCCATTCTCTTCTTGTGGGGACTGGGGGCGCTGCATGCATTGTTGGGGGCTAATGTCTTTGCCGAACTTGCCACCGCGTTGCCGCGCGCCGGCGGAGCCTATGTCTACGCGCACCGCGCCTTTGGCGATATCGGCGGGCTGGTAGTCGGATGGACCATCTTCGTCTCCCATCTCGCCGGCATTGCCGCGGCCTGTGTCGTCTTTGCCGATTTCGTGGGGATGCTGTGGCCACCCGCCGCCGCCCATCCCGCCTTCATTGCGATCGCAATCCAGCTTTTTCTCTATAGCGCCAACGCTATCGGTCTGCGCGAAGGCCGCGCCATGCAGGAAGCGACGAGCCTCCTAAAGGCGCTCATGCTGTTCGCTTTTGTCGGCGCGGCATTGTGGCTCGTGCCCCCTATTGCCGTGGGCGACTCCGCAGCCACCCGTCTCGCGCCAGCCGGCTTTGCTGCCTTTGTCGGCGCCTACCAGCTCATCCGCGGCGCCTATACAGGATGGGACGCCCCGGTCTATTTCGCCGAAGAAAATGTCGAGCCGGCAAGAAGCATTCCCCGGGCGCTGCTCTTGGGCCTTGCCGTGACCGCGATGATCTATGTGCTGGTCAATGCTGCGCTCCTGTATGCGCTGGGGACGGCAGGGACCGCATCTTCGGGCCTGCCCTTCGCGGTCGTCCTGAACGCCGTGAGCGGCACGCTTGCATCCACACTCTTCGTCATCGGCGCGATGATCACGGTGCTGAGCTGCGCCAATGCCAACATCATGATCGCGCCGCGCGTACTCTTTGCACTCTCCCGGGACCGGCTTCTGCCGGCAGTGCTCCAGGACGTGAACGAGGGCGGTAGCCCCTATTTTGGCTTCCTCCTGACCGCGGCGATCACGATTGCACTTGCAGCGACGGGCGGGTTCCGTCTCGTCTTCGGGCTGATCGGCATTCTGACTTCGGGCGCGGGCCTGCTGACCGGCATCGCATTTTTCGTACTCCGGCGCCGCGAACCGGACTTGCCCCGCCCGTTCCGCGCCTTCCTCTTTCCCTGGCTGCCGGCTCTTCTCGTCGGCATCGATGGTACTCTGCTCGTGCTCTTTGCCGCGACCGACCGGAGGGGCGCCATTTTCGCGGCTTGTCTGTGCCTTCTCTGCGCGCCTTTGGGCCTGATCGGGCGCCGCACTCGAGGGCGCCCGCCCGCCTGATCCTTGCCTCGCTGCGGCTCAGAGGCTACCTACCGCCGCGCCGTCCACCACCTCCGAAAGGAATAAAAATGGCCCGCAGAAAGATTGCTCTCATCGGTGGCGGACAGATCGGCGGAACGCTGGCCCATCTCGTGACGCTCAAGGAACTGGGCGATGTCGTGATCTTTGACGTGATCGAGGGCCTGCCGCAGGGCAAGTGCCTCGACATCGCGCAGTCCGGCACGATCGAAGGCCACGACGCAAGCCTCAAGGGAACGAATGCCTATGCTGACATCGCTGGCGCCGACGTGGTGATCGTGACCGCGGGCGTCGCGCGCAAGCCGGGCATGAGCCGCGACGATCTTCTCGGCATCAATCTCAAGGTGATGGCGGCGGTGGGCGAAGGAATCAAAAGCCATGCGCCGGATGCGTTCGTGATCTGCATCACCAACCCTCTCGATGCGATGGTCTGGGCGCTGCAGAAGCTCTCGGGGCTGCCGCAACACAATGTGGTCGGCATGGCCGGTATTCTCGACAGCGCGCGTTTTCGCCATTTCCTGGCCGAAGAACTGAATGTGAGCGTCGAGGACGTGTCGGCTTTCGTGCTCGGCGGTCATGGCGACACCATGGTGCCGATGCCTCGTTTCTCGACGGTCGCCGGCATTGCGCTGCCCGAGATCGTGAAAATGGGCTGGATCAGCCAGGACCGTCTCGACAAGATCGTCCAGCGCACTCGCGATGGTGGCGCCGAGATTGTGGGCCTGCTCAAGACCGGCTCGGCTTTCTACGCGCCCGCGAGCGCCGCCATTTCGATGGCTGAAAGCTATCTGAAGAACAAAAAGCGCGTGCTGCCCTGCGCCGCCCACGTCGACGGGCCATACGGAATTAAAGACCTCTATGTCGGCGTGCCTGTCGTGATCGGCGAGAAAGGTGTCGAGCGCGTCGTCGAACTCGATCTGACGGAACAAGAACGTGCGGCATTGACCAACTCGACGAACGCGGTCAAGGCGCTGATCGAGGCGTGCAGGAATCTCGAGCCGAAACTCGCCTAGTTTTCGGGTGCGGTCTCATCCTTCGACAGGCTCAGGATGAGGTCTTGTTTTTCACCCTCATGGTGAGCCTGTCGAGCCACGAGACAAAACAGATCAGGGCCATGTCCATTCTCGTCGAAAAGAATACTCGCGTCATCTGCCAGGGTTTCACCGGCAGGCAGGGTACGTTTCATTCCGAGCAGGCGATCGCCTATGGCACGAAGATGGTAGGCGGGACCTCGCCCGGCAAAGGCGGCTCGACGCATCTGGGGCTTCCCGTCTTCGACACGGTGCGCGAAGCCAAGAGCGCGACCGATTGCACCGCGAGCGTCATCTACGTGCCTCCGGCGTTCGCGGCGGATGCGATCCTCGAAGCGATCGACGCGGAAATCCCGCTCGTGGTCTGCATCACCGAGGGCATTCCGGTTCTGGACATGGTCAAGGTGAAGCGCGCCCTTTGCGGCTCGAAGACGCGGCTGATTGGCCCCAATTGTCCCGGCGTGATCACGCCGGGCGAATGCAAGATCGGCATCATGCCCGGTCACATCCATCGCCGCGGCAAGGTCGGCATCGTATCGCGCTCGGGTACGCTCACCTATGAAGCGGTCGCGCAGACGACCGCGGTGGGCCTCGGCCAATCGACCTGCGTCGGCATTGGCGGCGATACGGTGAAAGGCACCGAACACATCGAGGTGCTCGAGATGTTTCTCGCTGATCCTGAAACGGAAGCGATCGTCATGATCGGCGAAATCGGGGGTTCAGCCGAGGAAGACGCCGCCGAGTTCGTTGCCCGCGCGAAGACCAGAAAGCCGATGGTCGGATTTATTGCGGGTGTGACTGCGCCTCCTGGCCGCCGCATGGGCCATGCGGGCGCAATCATTTCCGGCGGAAAGGGCGGCGCGCAATCGAAAATCGAGGCGATGAAAAGGGCCGGTATCCGAGTCTCGCTCAATCCCGCCGCGCTCGGCACCACGCTCGTCGAGCTATTGAACGGGCGATAGCGCCGTCTTGCGCGGCACGCCCCGGATCAATGCCTGGAGCGGGCGCTCGAAGCGCGCATAAGCAAGCCAGCCCAGAAGAATCAGTACGCCATAGAAGGCCATCATCGCGGCGATCGACTGGAAGCTTTGGGGCGTCCAGCCGAGCTTTAGCGCCAACAGCGCCAGCGCCAGCTGCATCGGAAAATGGATCAGATAGGTCGAGTAAGAGATGTCGCCCAGGAATGTCAGCCGCGACCAGGCGCCGCCGAAAACCTCTTCGTGCAGCGCGAGCGCAGCCAGGGTCAGCGGACTGACGACAAAGATGAAGGCCATCATGAAGATCGGATATTCGTGGCCGGCAAAGAATCCTGCGAGCGGCTGCGGCATGCGCGCGAACAGGAGTTGAATCGGTCCGAGATAGATTTCCACAACCGCAAGAACCCACGCGGCGATTGCAGCGGCAATCGCGAAGCGCGCGACCGCGGTCGCGTTTTTCTGCGACGACAACCAGCGCACCGCGTAATAGGTCACGCCGCCGAAGAAGAAGCCCATGATGCCGCGGCCGATCTGCCCGTCCCAGAAGAAGACGATCGCTCCGGACAGCGCAATCAAGAGCGTGCCTTTCACGCCCCGCAGCCCCGCGCGGACCGCGATGAAGAAGACGATGTAGAGCAGCACCTCGATCGAAACCGCCCAGGCGGGGCCGTTGAACGACTGCAATTCGTCGGGCGGCAGCCATTGCTGAACGAGGAAAAGGCTCGTGACGAAATGGCGCCAATCGTTTGCATCGAAGATGAACCAGCTTCCGGTCGCGTGGAAAAACAGAATCTGCATCGCCGAGGCAACGAGAAGTGTGGCGAGATAGAGCGGATAGAGTCGCGAAAATCTCTGGCGCGCGAAAGTTCCCACACCGATCTCGCGCCGCGCCACTGGCTCGAGATAGAGCCAGAAGAACACGAAGCCCGAGACCGCAAAAAACAGATCGACGGCGACCCAGCCCTCCTCGTAGAGCGGTTTGAGGAAAGGGTAGAGCGGCTCGGCCGCGTGGCTCCAGCCTTCCTGCCAGGTGCCGCTGATGGCGTAGAAGTGCTGCCAGTGCCAGACGACGATGGCGAGCGCGCCCACGCCGCGTAAAGCGTCCAGCGAGTAGAGGCGCCTTGATTTCACGGACAATATCCTCGCCTCGGAATCATTGCCGGGCGACACCATATTAGCCTGGTGACACTCTCCTTCGTAAATTCGCGATCCCGTGCGTGCATTGAGAGGCGGGATAGGGTAGAGCGCGAACCCCCGTGCTTCGACAGGCTCAGCATGAGGCTGTGGTCCCCGGCGCGAGCGAGGAACCTCACCCTTCGCTTGTCGAACGGTGAGCCGTTATGGGTTTGAAATGACCGGACAATCTCATCTCCCGCGCGCCTCGAACGAAATTCTGGAAGCGACGTCCTTTCTCACGGGCGCCAACGCGACTTTCCTCGAGGAGCTCTACGCGCGCTGGCTCGAGAATCCGGATTCGGTCGATCCAGGCTGGCGGGATTTCTTCACAGAGCTCGGCGCGCGCGGACGCGCGACGCGTGGAACCGCCGAGGCGCCGCGACCACACCTGAGGCCGCGCGCGACCAAGGCCGATGCCGATCTGATCGGCGCGCTGACCGGCTATTGGCCTGTCGAGGATGGAAAGGCTGCAAGCGCGGCCGATGCGCGGTCCGCGTCGCGGGAATCGATCCGCGCCGTTCAGCTCGTACGTGCCTATCGCGTGATTGGCCATCTCGCGGCGGATCTCGATCCGCTGGAGCTCGCGAGCAGGCCCGAGCTCTCGCAGCTCAATCCGCACTTCTACGGCTTTCGCGACAGCGATCTCGACCGTCCCGTGTTCATCGGCGGTGTGCTCGGTCTCGAAAGCGCCACGCCGCGGCAGATGGTCGAAATCCTGAGGCGCACCTATTGCGGACGCATCGGCTACGAATTCATGCACATCAACGATCCCGAGCAGAAGGATTGGCTGCAGCGCCGGATCGAGGGACCAGACAAGGAGATATCCTTCACCCCGGAAGGCAAGCGCTCAATTCTCTTCAAGCTCGTCGAAGCGGAAGGTTTCGAAAAATTTTGCGCGGTGCGCTTCGTGGGCACCAAGCGTTTCGGCCTCGACGGCGGCGAGGCGATGATCCCGGCGCTCGAGCAGATCATCAAGCGCGGCGGACAGCTCGGCGTGAAGGAGATCGTGCTCGGCATGTCCCATCGCGGGAGGCTCAACGTGCTCGCCAACGTGATGGCGAAGCCCTATCGCCAGATTTTCCACGAGTTTCAGGGCGGCAGCGCCCAGCCAAGCGAAGTCGAGGGTTCCGGTGATGTGAAATATCATCTCGGCGCCTCCTCGGACCGCGAGTTCGACAACAGGCGCGTCCATCTCTCGCTTTCGGCGAACCCGTCCCATCTCGAAGCTGTCGATCCCGTCGTGCTCGGCAAGGCGCGCGCCAAACAGGACCAGCTGAATGACGAAGATGGCCGCGCCAGCGTGCTGCCGCTGCTCATCCACGGTGATGCCGCCTTCGCCGGCCAGGGCGTGGTGGCCGAATGCTTCGCCATGTCCGGCACCAAAG
>DASXMF010000128.1:0-17882 GCA_036495845.1 Rhizomicrobium sp. | reverse complement strand
CTGTCGATGGGCGTCTTCATCGGCCAGTCCACGAAAATCGTCGACCGCGCCACGGGCGAAATACACTATGGGCAGGTGCCCCGTTATTCGGTGGTGGTGCCCGGCGTGCTGCCTGGTGCTGCAGGTGCACCTGCGCTCGCCTGCGCCGTCATCGTCAAGCAGGTGGATGCGCGCACCCGCGCCAAGACTTCGATCAACGAATTGTTGCGGGATTGACCGAATTGATCCGCTGCTCCTAAACCGCTCCTACCATGCTCGATCCCATCGCACTCGCGCAGGCCTTGATTCGCTGTCCTTCAGTGACGCCTGCGGATGCGGGTGCGCTTGGCGTGCTCGAGGCCGCACTCGTGCCCTTGGAATTCACGTGCACACGGCTGCGCTTCGAAGCGGCGGGGACCGCGCCCATCGACAATCTCTATGCACGCCTGGGGAGCGGCGCGCCGCATTTCTGCTTCGCTGGTCATAGCGACGTGGTGCCGCCGGGAGACACGACGCTGTGGCGCGCGGATCCTTTCGCTGCCGAGATTCGCGAGGGCGTGCTTTATGGCCGCGGCGCCGCCGACATGAAATCGGCCATTGCGGCCTTCGCCAGCGCGGCCGCACAGCACGCAAAGAAGATGCGGCGCGGCTCCATCAGTCTTCTCATCACCGGCGACGAGGAGGGGCCCGCTGTCAACGGCACGATAAAGGTTCTGGAATGGCTCGCGGCAAAGGGCGAGCGCATCGATCACTGCGTCGTCGGCGAGCCGACTGCGCGCTCGCATGCCGGCGATACGATCAAGATCGGCAGACGGGGCAGTCTACGCGCAGAGATCGCCGTCAAGGGCATCCAGGGTCACACCGCCTATCCGCACAATGCGCTCAACCCGATTCCCGTTCTCGCCGCAATCGTTTCGAAGCTCGCGGGCGAGCCGCTCGACCTGGGCACTGCGCATTTCGAGCCTTCGACACTTGTCTTCACCACGTTCGACGTCGGCAATCCGGCAACCAACGTATCGCCCGCTGTTGCTCGGGCCGCAGCGAGCATCCGCTTCAACGATTCTCAGACACCCATGGGAATTTCAGAGCACATCGGAAGGACGGCAGGGGAAATCACCCGTGCGATGGGAGGAGAAGCGACGGTCGGCATCGATGTGGGCGCGCTGCCTTTCATCACCGATCCTGGCGCCTTCACCGATCTCCTGGCACGCGCCATTCGGGCGGCAAGCGGACGCGAACCGGAGCTGTCGACGAGCGGCGGCACGTCCGACGCGCGCTTCATCAAGAATTACTGTCCGGTCGCGGAAGTTGGCCTCGCCGGCACGACCATGCACAGGACGGATGAAGGCGTGCCGATCGCGGAAATCGAGAATCTCGTCCAAATCTACGCGTCCATACTGGACGCTTATTTCGCGTCGCCGCCCTCGTAATCGACACGCACGAGATAGAGTCCGTCGGGCGGCGCCACGGGACCGCAGCGCGCGCGATCGTGCGCGGCGAGAGCGGCGGCGACCTCGGGTGGCCGCCATTTTCCTTCGCCGACGAGCCTGAGCGTGCCCGCGATCGAGCGAATCTGATGGTGCAGGAACGAACGCGCCCTTGCCTCGATGTGAATCTCTTCGCCGGCGCGGCGCACATCGAGCGCGTCCAGCGTCTTCACCGGCGACTGCGCCTGGCATTCGGCCGCGCGAAAGGTTGTGAAATCGTGCCGCCCGACAAGGTGCCGCGCACCGGCCTGCATGGCATCGGCATCCAGATCCCGCATGACATGCCAGGCGCGGCCGCGTTCGAGCGCGAGAGGCGCCCGCCGCGTGACGATGCGGTAATGATAGAGCCGCGCGGTTGCGGAAAAGCGCGCGTGAAAATCGGGCGCGGCAATCTGCGCCTCCAGCACTGCAACGGGATCGGGCCGCAGATGATGGTTCAGCGCGTCGCGAAGCTTTTCGGGAGAAATCATTTTTTCGAGATCGAAATGCGCGACCTGACCCCAGGCGTGTACGCCCGCGTCGGTGCGCCCGGCGCCGGTCACGGTCACCTGTTCGGCGGAAAGCTTGAAAATGGCGCGTTCCAGCGCGGCCTGAACGGAGGGACCGTTCTGCTGCCTCTGCCAGCCGGCGAACGGCCCGCCATCATATTCGAGGGTCAGGCGATAGCGCATGCATTCAAGTTCAAGCCCATTGAGCGCCATGGCGGCAACCCCTCACCCGTCTCAGAGCAGAATTGACGGACAATATCTGCAGCCCTCTCCCACAAGGGGAGAGGGGACTCCATGGGCTGCATCAGCGTCGGAAAATCAGCGCGCAGACTTCCCTCTCCCCTTGTGGGAGAGGGGCCGAGTGCGAGGGCCATCGACCGCCCGGTTGCGGGTGAGGGGTATCATTATTTTCGCCAAAGCACTTCGTAAAGCGGGTGCTGGGGATTGCCGCATTGAAGCGCCACGAAGCGGTCGCGCACGCCGGGCCAGCGTTCGAGAATAGCGTTTTCCAGCGCGCGAAACCCGTCATTGAATTCGTCTATCGTTGCTTTCGCATCTTTCGTGTGGATCACGACGAAGAAGAGATCGATCGAAAGATTGTCGCGCACACCACCGTCGATTTCGACGACATCGTCCCAGCGGATCGTGGTCGAGGCGTTGCCTCGCGTGACGACCAATCCCTCCGGTACGATATCGACGGTGCCTGGCTTCTTGGAGCGTTCGCGCAAGGAATTCCGGATTCGCCGCCACAGCGACGGTCGCTGGCTCACAAACGTTCTCCCTTGCGCAGCGGAAATCCGCGCAGGACTTCGGCCGCATCCGCGGCGGCGCGGCCGGCACGCTGGATGCGCGCAAGCCTCAGCGCGCCTTTTCCGCAGGCGATTGTAAGATGTTCGTCCATGATCTCGCCCGGCGCTCCCTCGCCCTCCGCGGGGACAGCATAGAGGATTTTCAGTCGCTCGCCTCGTGCTTCGCACCAGGCTCCCGGCTGGGGCGACAACCCTCGCACCAGACAATCGATTTCGCGGGCGGATCTTGTCCAGTCGATTTGTGCCTCAACCTTGTCGATTTTGCGCGCATAGGTCGCGCCAACCTCGGCCTGCGGGGTTTCGACAAGACTGCCGCGTTCGAGCGCCGCCAGCGTGCGCCCGACGAGATCGGCGCCGAGCTGCGCCAGAGTGTCGCTCAACTCGCCGGCCGTTTTGCGATCGATCGGCACGCGTTCGGCCATCAGGACAGGCCCCGTATCAAGACCCTGTTCCATGCGCATGGTCATGACGCCGGTTTCCCCATCGCCCGCCATGATCGCGCGCTGAATGGGAGCCGCCCCGCGCCAGCGCGGAAGAAGCGAGGCGTGGAGATTGAAGCAGCCCAGCCGCGGTGCATCGAGCACCGGTTTGGGGAGAAGGAGACCATAGGCGACGACGATCGCGGCGTCGGCGGCAAGCCCGGCGAACGCTTCGTGAGCCTGCGTCTCCTTCAAGGTTATTGGCGTGCGCACTTCGATACCGTGCGCGGTTGCGAGTTTCGCGACAGGCGACGGTTCGGACACGAGTCCGCGGCCCTTTTCACGCGCCGGCTGGCTGTAGACCGCGGCAATATCCTGTCCCTGAGCGATGAGCCCGGCAAGCGTGGGCACCGCGAATTCCGGGGTACCCATGAAGACGAGGCGCAGGCTCATGCGCGCCTGTCAGCCCGCCTTCTTCAACCGCTGCGCCTTGGCGAGCTTCTTGAGCGCCATTGAGCGCTTGAGCTTCGAGAGGTGATCGACGAACAGAACGCCTTCGAGATGATCGATCTCGTGCTGCAGGCAGGTGGCGAGCAGCCCTTCCGCCTCGATCGAATGATGCTTGCCGTCGCGATCGAGAAACTCGGCGCGGATTTGTGCCGGCCGCTCCACTTCCTCCCAGATATCGGGAACCGACAGGCAGCCTTCCTCGCAGATTATGGTCTCCTCCGATGTCCACAAAATCTTCGGATTGACGAATACGCGCGGTTCGTGTCGGCCGTCCTTCTGCGTGAGGTCCATCACCAGCACCCGCTTGGCGACGCCGATCTGAATCGCCGCCAGTCCGATCCCTTCCGCTGCATACATGCTCTCCAGCATGTCGTCGGCGAGCCGGCGGATCCCGGAATCGACGGTTTCGACCTTTTCCGAGACGGCTTTGAGGCGCGGATCGGGTGCTACAAGAACAGGGCGAACTGGCATGAACCGCAAATAAGCGAGGCCCCTTGCGGGGTCAAGGCGAGGCATGCAGCCCGCAGGCGCGAGATCGACCTTCCCTCTATGAGAGGGAGAAGACTTATCCCAGGTACGAAATCCCCAGCAGAGCGAGGCCGGCGGCGCCGAAAAGCACGGCGGCCTGCCACAGCCAGTGGCGACGCGTGATGATCGCGACGGTCGACATGGCGATGCCGATCTCGAACAGGGTCGCGGCCCCTGTCAGCCAGTGGTGCCGGCCTTCGTGCGCCTGGCTTTCGGCAAGCAGACTGTCGCGTTCGTGCTCGTCATCCGTCGCCTTTTTTCGGTCCTTGGCCTGTTTGGCGCCCTCGTCGTTGGCCGTCTTGCGGAACGAATCAGCTGCGACGCCGCCCGACTCGGCCGCGATCGTGTACATGTGCCGCTTGAGCCCGTCGGCCTGGAACTCGTTCCACGCGTCTGTCGCTTCGTCCTGATGCAGGACCGCTTCGCTCGAGGCGCCGAGCGCGCGTCCGCCTTCGACGGTTTCGAGACTTCCGGCCACCGCCGCGAGGACCGCAAGCACGGCAACTGTGATCGCCACGCGCGAAATGAAAGGATCGTGCTCATGCGCAGCGTGCTCCGCATGTTCGGCGTGCTCGTGCGCGTCAAGAGCGGGATCGTGAGCCATTGCCCCTCGGACTCCGTGCGGCGCGCACCCTATAATGGCGAAAGGCCACTTGCTCAAGGCGGGGGAATGAAGAATGCGGGCGCTTTGCGCGCTGCTGCTTATCGGGGTCGCGGGATGCGCGAACCTTCAGACCGGGTCCTGTGTCACGCCGGCGAGCCGGCGAATGACCGTGACCGAGATGTTTTTCGGCCGCGACATTCCAGGCCGCGCGCCGCTCACGGAAAAAGAGTGGTCGGCCTTCGTCGCTTTGACGATCACAAAGGAATTTCCCGATGGGTTCACCGTACTCGACGGCGACGGCTACTGGCTCGATCCGCGAACCAATGCACCGGCGCGCGAAGGAGCCAAGATACTGATCGCCGCTGCGGTGCCCAGCGATGGTCTCGCGGCCAGGATCGAACGAATCAGCGATGCCTACAAAACGGATTTTCACCAGGAGTCCGTTGGCGTGCTGGCGTATCGTGCCTGCGGGAATTTCCAGTAGGCGTGCGCCGGCCCCGTACCCGAGGCCGGCGCTGACGTCACTCAGTAATCGCAATAGCCGTAGTAGTAATCGTAGTAGCTGCAGCCATACGGATAATAGCCGGGATAACCTCCATAGGGGTAACCGTAGAAGCCGATTCCCCACCCGCCCCAGCCGGGTCCGTACCAGCGGCCGTGCCACCACCCGCCACGCCATCCGGGGCGGAAACCACCCTCGCGGAAGCGATCGCGAAATCCTTCACGATCACCGCGGAATCCGTTGGTCGGGCGCGATGCACTATGGAAGCCGCCGCCATGGAAGCCGCTGCCCGGATGCATCTGCGCAGCGACCGGCGCCGCCGACAGCGCCAGGCCCGCCGCGCCGACGACGCCCGCCAGAGCGGTTCCCAGAGCAAGTTTTCTGAACGTTCCTGAAAGTTTCAGCATCTTCGATCTCCTTTCGCCGCGCCCAAGCCTCGCCAGAACCTCCTTTTTCGACGTCAGTGAAAACGAACGGGGACCCGCGTGGTTTCCGGCCGGCTCGTCCGGCTGCAACCACGCCGCAGCCCCTCAAAGTGTCTTCGACAAGCCGACGAAAAAGCCACGGCGCGGACCCCATTGCGGCGCTCCGACGCCCACGCCCGTGCCGTTGCGGATTTCGTACTTCTCGTCGAACAGATTGATGACATCGAAGCGGGCGGTGAAGCCGCTTACGTCGGCCACCGAGAAGGCATGGCTGACGCCGAAATTGAATTGCGCATATCCCGGCAGATGTGCACCGTTGGGAATCGAGTTGCCGCTCGGCAACTCGAGATTTGCCCTCAAACCCGAGCCATAGAGCATGTCGAGGCTGAACAATGTGTCCGCCCAGCTGTACGAAACTCCGCCCGACGCGGTGAGCGCCTGTTCGTGATCGAGGTGGATGTAATGATCAGCGATATAGGCGAGATCGTCCGGAGAGAAGTTGAACTGGCTGGTGAAGATGTCCTGGCCAGTTGCATGGATCAGCGCGAGGTTGCCATACGCGGCGAACGGGCCTGCCGTATAGTTGCCCGTCAGTTCCGCGCCATATTGCTTGCCATGTTGGTAATTGAACGGCGTCAGGATGATCGGTGCACCGAACTGGCCCTCGTCGATCAGGTCGATCGAACGCTTGTAGAAGGTATCGAGTCCAATGGTTAGAGCCTCACTGAATTTCTGCTCCGCGCCGACATCGAAATAATTTGCGCGCTCGGCTACGGGCGTTGTGTCGAGATTGAGCGCCGGCGTGGCCGAGGTATTGACGAATTTGCCGACGCTTTCGCTGCCGATCAGCTCGAAGGGGGGCGGCGAATAGTAGCGCGCGTAGCCCACATGCAGCGTGGTGCCGTCGAGCGGCTGCCACACCGCGTTGACGCGCGGGCTGATCTGGCTGCCATGCGAGAATGCCTGATACTCGTCGTAGCGAACGCCATAGTTGAGCGTCAGATTGTCGAGGATCTTCCATTCGTCCTGCAGGTAACCGCTGTAGGTGCTGGCCGTATTCTGCCTGTTGTCGACGATCGAGAGGGGAATGTCGAAAAGGGGATTGCCCGGCGGCAGCGGCGTGCAGGAATAGGGCGCGGCAAATGTGCCCATGCCCGTGCAGTCTTCGGGAAGGACGGAGGATGCCGTGTCGCTCGCCAGCCGGTCGGTCTCAACGATCAGCCCCGCGCGGATCGTGTGCGCGTCGTTCAGGTGCCAGGCGCCTTCTCCCTGGAATCCCCACGCCACATCGCGTTTGTAGGCTTGCTGGGCGATGCCGTTGTAAAGCAGATCACCTACGGGATCGGGGGCGAATTCGAGACTCGAGTAGCGATAGAAGCCCGAGCCTTGAAAATCGAACTGCCCCTGGCTGCGGAGATAGCTCAGAATGGCGTAATGCGTGACCTCGTGCTGCCGCTCGTCGAGATCGACGCTGGGAAAATCGCTGCGGCCGTTCACGGTCAGGCCGAGCGGCGGTGAGAGCCCTGCGATGTTCGGGATCTCGAAATTGTCGTGCGACGTTCCCATGATCGCGGTGACGCTGCTGTAATCGTCGAGAATATCCTCCAGGTAGGCAAATCCGTGATACTGCGTCGTCCGGTCGTGGTGCGGATCGGAGCTGCCGTCGGGCGATTCGATTCCTAGCGTGTCGCTCAGGTAATCGCCGGACACGAAATAATTGAGCGAGCCGATCGAGCCGCCGTAATCGGCGCTCGGCTGGAGTTCGCCGTGGCTGCCACCATACATGGAGATTTCGCCGCCGGGCGCGAAAAGTCCGCTCTTGGTTTTCATGTCGACAATGCCGCCCGTGACCAGTCCATATTCGGCGGGCAGGGCTCCGGTGATCAGTTCAACCGACGAAGCAAGCCTCGGATCGAGAGTCTGGCCGAACACGCTGATGCCTTCGGGAAGAATGATGCCGTTCAGTCGATATTGCAGAGCGTTATGCTCGCCGCGGATGTGGAATTGCCCGTAGGAATCCTGGGCCACGTCCGGCATTTGCAGAATGACCTGATTGAGGAGCGTGTTCTCGCCGCCGGGCTCGTTCTGGATGTCCGATTCCGTGATCGTGTAAGTCGAGGCGCCGATCTGGGTCTGGATCGAAGCGCGTGCTGCGCCGAGGCGCTTGGCGGTCACGGTCACGGTTTCAATCGGCGCGCCGCCGGCAGACGTGCTGCCGCTGGTCTGCGCGAAGGAGGGAAAGGCGATGAGTGCCGCCACTGCGGCTGTGGAGAGAAGTGATGCGCGATGCATGATTTGGGAACCCCTGCACACTCCGTCTCGAAGCACCCGCGAAGGCGCCGCAAGCCGGATCTGCTTCCGGAATCACCGCGACAAAAGCCGATGCCGGCATCGTCGCGATGGCGATCGTTTCGGAGCGTCAGGTGCGGGGAGGAGCGCGGCCGCGCCAATCGTGGGACGCGGCGTCGATAAAGGGCAGTTCGCGTCGGGAGATCGCAGGAAGGAAAACTGCGAGCACCGGCGGCAGGATCGCTATCGCGACCGGAGTGACGTAGGCGCCGGCGAGGAGGATTTCCTGGCAGAGCGGACAATGAGCCGGGTCGTCGCGGCTTGGCGCATTGCCGTGGCCGTTGAAACCTGACCGGGCCTCCCCGGCGAGCGCCGGCGGAACGTGGATGTGGGTCTGGGTGAGGTAGCTTTGCTGTGCGAAAGCGAGCAGCGTCAGCGCGATAACTACGCGCCGCCACAGGCCGCTCTTTTTGCAATCGATTCCGAGAAATCGAAAAGCTCGCACTACCGCTCTCACTCGACCCACATGGGCGGAGGCACCATAGAGAGCGCAGGTCGTTCTGTCACGCGGCTGGCGGAATGGTCGCGGGGCACGATTGCGGATTTGCAGGCAAGGCGCGCCGCCCATAGCCTCTGAATGGGGGCAAACGGAACGCAAGATGCATGGGGTCCTCAGATGGGTGGGCGCTATTGCCGGCGCGATCGTCGCGATTGCGGTCGCGATTCCTCTCTACGTCCATATCGCATCCGAGGCCGTGATCGAACGGCGCTATCCGTTACCCGCGATCGAGGAGCCTTCGGCGCCTACACCGAAAGACGTCGCGCGCGGAAGCCATCTCGTTCAGATTGCGGGCTGCAGCGATTGTCACGGCGCCGATTTCCTCGGCCGTCCATTAGGCGGCGCGGCGCCATTGCGCGTGTGGTCGTCAAATTTGCGATTGTCGGCGGCCCGCATGTCGAACGGCGAGTTCGAACGCGCGCTCCGTCGCGGCATCGCGACCGATGCGACGAGCCTGTGGGCCATGCCGTCGGCCGATTACGCCTATATGAGCGAAGCCGATGTTGCCGCGTTGCTCGCCTTTCTGCGAACACGGGATCCTGCAGGCTCCATACGGCCGAGGCCCGTCTGGGATCGCCGTTCGAGGCTCGCGCTGCTCGACGGCCGAATCGTTCCGGCCGTGCTGGAAGCAAGAGACTCGCCTTCGTCTCTCGATCTCGGTCCGCGCTATGATGGTGGACGCTATCTCGCGCGGGTTTCGTGCAGTGAGTGTCATGGCACCGATCTTCAGGGAGCCCCCGATCGCGGCGTCCCGGATCTCGATGTGGTTTCCGGATACAGCCGCGTTGCTTTCTTCGATCTGCTCCGGCGCGGAATCGGGGCGCAAGAAAGGCGCGTGCCCGCGATGAAGCGTCTCTCCTTCATCCGCTTTCACGTCTTCGCCGACTACGAGATCATGGCGCTCTACGATTATCTCGACGCGCGCGCGCATGCGCCGCCCGCGCTGCTCGAACGGCAGAGGGCCAATGAATCCCGCCGCCGTGCCGAAACCGCATCTCAGGACGAGGAATAAAGTATGGTGGCGCGGCCCTTGATCCGTCTCAGACCACGCGAGGGCCGCCGGGCGCGGGCTGGCGCTCCGTGGATATTTTCAAATGAGATCGCGGGTGAAACCAGGGGCGTGCCACGCGGATCGCTCGTCGAGACAAGAGGTGACGATGGCTTCGAGTTCGGCGCGGGCTATTACAATCCCGGCAGCCTGATTGCGGTGCGCCTCCTGGAAGCACCGGCCGGTGCAGCAATCGGCCGGGAATTCTTCGCAGCTCGCATCGGCCACGCGCTCGCGTTTCGCGAAAGGATGTTCGGCGATCCATTCTATCGGCTCGTCAACGCCGAAGGCGATCGCCTGCCGGGGCTCGTCATCGACCGCTTCGACGAAACCTGCGTGGTGCAGATCACAAGTGCCGGCATGGAGCTGCTTCTCGCTCCGCTTCTGGAAGCGCTCGACGAAACGCTTGCGCCGCGAAATGTGGTTCTGCGCGCGGACTCGCCCTCGCGCTCGCTCGAGGGGTTGCCGTCCTATGTGCGTGCGGCAAAAGGCGATGTGCCGGCGCATCTCGCGCTCGAAGAGAACGGCGCCCGCTATTTCGCCGATCTCTCGGGCGGTCAGAAGACGGGCTGGTATTACGACCAGCGCGACAACCGTGCCTTCATCGCGGCGCTGGCACGGGGCAGGTCGGTCCTGGACGCATACTGCCACTCTGGCGGCTTCGCGCTCGCTGCGGCGGGTGCGGGCGCGAGAGAAATCTGCGGACTCGACAGTTCCGCGGCTGCGCTTTCTCTGGCGGATGACGGAGCCACCGCCAACGGCGCAGACGGTGTCTGCAAGTTCGTCAAAGCCGATGCGTTGGAAGAACTGGATCGCCTGGGCGCGGCCAAACAATTCTTCGACATCGCGATCTGCGACCCGCCGCCCTTCGTGAAGTCGCGCAAGGATATCGAAGCCGGCGCCCGCGTATACCGCAAGCTCGCGAAGCTTGCGGCACGTGTGGTGGCGACGGACGGTCTGCTGCTGCTCGCTTCGTGCTCGCACAATATTTCGATGGAACGTTTTCAGAGCGAATGCGCGGCGGGAATTGCGCGCGCGGGCCGCCGCGCCGCCTTGATCAGGCAGGCCGGCGCGGCCCCCGACCATCCTGTGCATCCCATGCTGCCCGAAACCGCCTATCTCAAGGCGTTGGTGTACAGTTTCTTACCCTCCCCTTGAGGGAGGGTCCAAAATCGCGGGCGCTCCTCTGCGCAAGCGATTTTCGGGGAGGGGTGAGGTTGCATTACCCCTCCGCGAAATTCTTTTCCTCGCTTTGCTCGAAAAGGAATTTCTACCCTCCGTCAAGGGGAGGGTAGATTCGTTGTGCTCAATCCGCGCTCTCGCGCGGGTCGCCTGCAAGCTGATTTCCATTCTTGAGCCAGTGCGCCAGGCCCGGCGTCAGTTCGCTGCGGGCGCGTTCTTCGTAGCGCTCGATTTCCTCCGCCGACAGCACGCCGCGCCAGCGTTCATTCCGTCCTTGCGACAGGAATTCCCTCAGCCCTCCCACGAACGCGCGGTCGGCATCCGGACCCAGTTGGGCGCTGTTGCGCTTCATCGAGTCGAAAGTTGCGGCTTCGACGAGCGAAGGCCATACATTTTCTGGAATATCTATTTGCAGAAAATCGGCAATGCGCCGCATTCCCGACTTAAGATCGACCTTCAGGTCGTTGTAGTGGACCATGAGCATGTTGGGCGCGCGGCGTTGCGCCCAATAGCTCCGCTCGATATCGAAATAGCGGGAGGCGGGAAAGCTGTCGCGCCATTCCGTTATCTTGTTGTCGGTGACCCAGGTCTCGAAGAACTCGCGGACGTCCTTTGCCGGGCGCGGGTAGGGGCAACCCACCGCCGGGTCGCCCAGGCCCGCTTCATCGAAAGCGCCCAGAACATTTTCCGTCATGATGACGCTGTGATTGTGCCACGACATGAAAGCGTCGAGGCCGTAGCGGCCGACATGGATGTAACTGACCTCGCGATAGAAGGGCACGGCATCGAGCTGTGAATGCGTCTTGAGAAAGCGCCGGTGCGTCTGCCCCTCGATAGTCGCGAATTTCACGTCGATCGGCATGAATGCGCGCGCATCGAGCCACGGCGAGAGTTGGAAGAGCGGGCGCGGCTCCGTGGACTGAAACACAAGAAGGCTGACGATCTGCTGTGTCCAGGTCGTGCCGCATTTTGCAGATGTGCCGATGATGATGTCACCGGCGCGCGGCCTGTAGCGTTCCCAGTGCCGGCTGTCTGTCGTCCAGTCGCGGACTTCCCGTTTCGCAGCTATTGCGGCCGTAAGCATGGATTGCCCCCTTCATTCGATCGAATCATGGTATCGGGCCGCGTCCTTCACGAAAAGTGCCCAATCGAAAGCCCAGCCGATCGGTTCGTTCCGGCGTCACAACGTTTTCGTCACCTTCGCGAGATAGGGCGGGTTGTCGGGATCCCATCCGTGCGCACGCACGGAAGCCTCGATCGCGCAGTAAGCGGGCGCGAGCATCGCAATCGGATCGCAGACCGCGTGATCGTCGCCGATCCATGGAAGCGTTCCTGACGGTCCTCCGGCGACAAACAGAGTTTCTCCCGAACTGCGAAGATCGCGGACAAGCTCGTCAACCGATGAGGCCGTCTGATCGCACTGCCGAAGCAGCAACGCCGGCGTCGCCGGCGTGATCGCCGCTCGCGGGCCGTGCCGCAGCTCGGCCGCACTGTAGGCAAGGGCTGGCAGACGCAGCGATTCCGTCAGCTTGAGCGCAATCTCGCGCGCCGACGGCAGGCCATAGCCTCGTGCGGCGACGAATGCAGCGGGCGCCGCGGCAAGACTTTGCGTCCATGCCGACCAGTCGCATTCGAGCGCCTGTGCCAGCCGGCCGGGAAGGCGCTCGGCGGCGCGGCGAAGCTCATCGTCTTGCCCCAACATCGCCACAAGCTGCACGCAGGCGAGCATCGACAGCACGACGGTCTTGGTGGCGGCGACGGCGTGCTCCGCTCCCGCTTCGATCGGAATGACGAGTTCGGCTTCCCCGGCCACGGGCGCGTTCGCGTCATTGACGATCGCCAGCGTCAGCGCGCCCGATTCGCGCGCGCGTTTCGTCGTTGCGATCAAATCCGGGCTGCGGCCCGACTGCGACACGACGACGAACAGCACACCGCGCATCTCGGGCCGCGCGTCATAGGCCGTCATTACGGAAGGCGCCGCGGCGCAGGCGATGATCCCCAGGCGCGCCTCGAACAGGTAGCGCAGGTAAACGCCCACGTGGCCGGAACTGCCGCGTCCGCAGAACACCATCGAGCGCGGAGCATGCGCGCGAATCCGGTCCGCAGCGGTGGAGATCGATCCCGTTCGGGCGAGAAGACGCTCCGCGGCATCTGGAATTTCAACGATTTCGCGAGCCATCGCGGACGGGTTCGAGACCTCAGCCATCGTGTTTGCCCGCGATGGAGGCTATGGCGGCGCGCAGGTTTCCATCATGCCGTTCGAGCAAATCCGTGGCCTGGGCGCCCGTTGCTCCGAAAGCGAGCAGCACCGCGCGTTTCACGTCGCCCCTGGCCTCTTGCACGAACCGGGCTGCATCGGCCTGCGAGCAGTCGGTGATTTCGCCCACGATGAGCTCGGCCCGGCGCATGAGTTTTTGATTGGTAGCGCGCATCTGCACCATCAATCCGCGATAGACGCGGCCGAGCTTTACCATGACCGCCGTTGAAATCAGGTTCAGCGCGATCTTCTGTGCCGTTCCCGCTTTCATACGCGTGGAACCGGCGATCGCCTCGCTTCCCGTCTCGATCAGTATGGGATGCTTCGCCGAATTGAGCAGCGGGGCATCGGGGTTGCTGGCAATGGCAATGGTGACCGCGCCCGCCCCGCTTGCCGCGCGCAGGGCGCCAAGCGTGTAGGGCGTTGTTCCGCTCGCGGCCAGGCAGATGACGACATCGTCGTTGTCAATTTTTGCGGATGCGATTGCGAGCGAGCCGTCCTCAACGTTGTCTTCTGCTCCTTCCGCGCTTTCGGTCAGCGCGGACGTACCGCCGGCCATGAGAAAGACGACACGATCAGCCGGCCAGTTGAACGTTGGCAACAGCTCCGCTCCGTCCAACACGCCCAAGCGGCCAGAGGTGCCGGCGCCGACATAAACGATGCGCCCTCCGCGCCTGAGCGCCTCGACGGCGTCATCAATCGCACACGCGATCGCGCCCAGTGCCGGTTGCACCGCAGAAACGGCCGTGCGCTGTCCCTCGTACATCGCGGCGACCATCTTCGGCGTGGACCAGGAATCCATATCCACATACCGCGGATCGATCTGCTCGGTGAGAATTCGCGCGTCGACGGGTTGAATGCGTTCCATCACAAGAATCCACCACAAAGACACGAAGTGCACAAAGAACATTTCGCACTGAGGCAGCGACGCAGTGAGAAGGACAGCGCGCAAAGCGCGCAACAGGACCTCACTGCCTCACTGTCTCATTATGAATCCTTCTTGCGGTGCAGCGGGCGAGGTGGAGCGCGCCGTCGATGGCGTCGCCTTTCCTAGTCACCAGGCGCTCCCGCACATCCGTTGCAAGCCACGACGCCATTCGCGGCGCGAGCCCGCCCAACAGCGCGATCCGCTGCGTTCCGAATTCCATCAGGCGGCGTGCCAGGCGATCGAGTTCCTGTGCCGCAAGCATGACGATGTGCCGGGCGACAGCATCGCCGTTCTCCGCATGATCCATGATCAAGGGTGCGAGTTTCGCGTAATCCGTCGCGGTGGAGCGGTCGGCCCAGGCCACGGCGGCGAAGGGATCATCGCCAAACTGCGCCATCACATCCTTTGTGAGCTGGCTTGTGGCAATCCGGCCATCCTGCGCACGCAACGAGAATCGAATCGCGCGCAAGCCAAGGTCGGCGCCGCTACCTTCGTCGGAAATCGGAAAGCCGTAGCCGCCGACCCGGACTTCCTTTCCTTCCAGAACGGCGAGTCCCACGCTGCCGGTGCCGATGATCACGATGCCGCCGTTCCCGCCCTCATGGGCGCCGATGCAGGCGATGGTTGCGTCGTTCACATATTGTATCGAGTGAAACGGCTGCGACCGCGCGTTCAGCTCTTCAAGCACGCCCTTGCGCCCGATGCCTGCCAGACCGGCGACCGCGCTCGTCTGCCCGACGACGTCCGCGGAGAGCCCGGCTTCGGCAAGGGCCGCATTCGCCGCAGACCGCAGGGCGGCCAGCGCCTGATCGATGCCAAAGCGCACTGCGGCAGGTGCAGCGGAACCAGATCCGAGTAAATGGCCTTCGCGATCGGTCAAGCGCGCGCGGCAGCCCGTTCCTCCGCCATCGATGCCGATGAAAAATTGCGGTGCGCTTTCGAGCACTGGGGATTTCATCGCGGTTTGGGTCATCGGCATCGCTTCGCGTTACAATATGGTGACTCGCCAGTGTCCCGATTCCGAAGTTCGCCAAGAGAGTGATATCGACGATAGGGCGAACTTCGAAATCATGACACTAGGGCGAATCCGGATGAGCCCACACCAGAATAACGAACGGCAGGCGATTGTTGCCGAGCGGATTTTCGACGGCCACCGCTGGCTTACCGATTCGGCCGTACTGATCGAACATGGCTGCGTCCTCGGTCTCGCCCGTCGAGGCGATATCCCGCCAGGGTGCCGGCTCGAATTCATTGAGCCGGCGGCGTTCCTTGCACCGGGCTTTATCGATCTGCAGGTCAACGGCGGAGGCGGCGTTCTTCTCAACGACGATCCGTCGCCGGAGGCGATGCGGGCCATCGCGCGTGCCCATCGTCGCTTCGGCACCACGGCGATCCTGCCGACTCTGACGACCGATACGCACGAAAAAATGCGTGACGCCATCGCCGCAGCCACGGTGGCTGCGGGCGAGGACGGCCTGCTGGGCCTGCATCTCGAAGGTCCCTTCGTTAATCCGGCGCGCGCGGGCGTCCATTGGCGCGACCATATTTCGCGCGCGGAAATGACCGATCTCGAATTCCTGCGCGACCTCGGCCGGGCCGGGCGGCCGCTGGTCACGCTGGCGCCGGAATGCGTACCCGAGGGCTTCGTTCGCACTCTTGTTGACAGCGGCGTCCGCGTCTCGGCGGGACACAGCGAAGCATCCGCGGAAATTGTCATGCGCGCGATCGCCGAAGGGATGTCCGGCGTCACCCATCTGTTCAACGCCATGCCTCCGTTTCAGGGGCGCGCGCCCGGTCTTCTCGGCACAGCGCTCGCCGAGCGCCGCCTTGTCGCCGGCCTCATCGTAGACGGGTTTCATGTCGATCCGGTTTCGGTGCGTGCGGCGTTTGCGGCAAAAGGCGCCGAGGGAATAGCGCTCGTCACCGACGCGATGCCGACGGTTGGCGCGCTAAGGAGTGAATTTCAGCTGATGGGACGTCCGGTCGCGCTGAAGGACGGACGTCTGGTAACGCGCGAAGGCACCCTCGCCGGCGCGCATCTCGACATGGCGTCGGCGGTCAGAAACGCCGTGTCGTTATGCGGGATCCCGCTCGACGATGCGCTCCGTTCGGCGACTCTGACGCCGGCGCGCTTCCTGGGCCTCGAACACGAACGCGGCGCTCTTGTGCCCAACGCGCGCGCGGATCTGGTGGCGATGGCGGACGATCTGCACGCCATCGCAAGCTGGATGAAAGGAGTTCGACATCCACCCGCCCCCTGAGGGAGGTGGGAATTACTGTGCGTCGGCGCCGAAGCGGTAGCGCACTTCGATGCCCCACATGCGTGGCGGCGCATAGATCGATGCCGAGGTCCCGGTCAGGTGCAGCAATGCGTCGCCGCCGACCTGATAGGTCTTGTCGAAAGCGTTGTTCACGAACGCGCTGGCGTCAAAGCCATTCCCAAAAAGATTCTCCCAGTCGAAACGGAAATTGACGAGCACATAATCCTTCTGTTCTGGCGGCTGTCCGGCGGGTGCCAGACAGGTATAAGGCGCTCCCGGCACGCTCGGCCGGATGAAGGCGCCGCAGGTCTGCTCAATGTCGCTCAGGTCGGTGAACCATTCGCTGCTTTGCCAGTAGAACTGGGCGCTCAGCGTCGGCACGCCGATGCTCGAATCCACGGGGAAATGGAATCGGGGGCTGATGCCGAGCTTGTTCCGCGGCGTGTAGGAGAACGGATTGCCGGCGTGATTGATGTCGCCGATGACCGACTGGTTGCCGGCGAGATCGATGAGAATGGCCTGCGGCAGAAGGAAACTCGAATAGCTCGCATCGGTGTAGGAATAGAAAACGTTGACCTCGAAATTGTCATCCGGCACGAAGGTCGACTGGAATTCCAATCCTTTGATGTTGGCGCGGGCGGCGTTGAAGGTGAGCGCCACCGGTTCGACCCGGATGAACGGCGGTGCCGTCAGTTGTTGTTCGACGGCGACGAGGTCGTTCTTCTGAACGTTGTCGTACCAGCCGTAATAGAGGTCGAAATTGGTGCGGCCGGGGACGCCCAATATGGTCCAGTTGTTCTTGGTTCCGGATTCGACATCCGTGAGGAATTCCGGCTTGAATTCGGCGAAATCCGTCGCCGCGCCCGCGCCGCTGTTGAATCCGCCGCTCTTGTAGCCGCGCCGATACGTGGCATAGAGCATCGTGTCCCCGTTCACCTGGTAGTTCGCGGCGAGCGTCCAGGTCGGCGCGCGAAAATTGCCCTGCCGCGTGGGCTGCGCGTAGGGGAAAATGTCCGGAATCGGAAACGGGCAGGCGCTGCCTTCCTGGGGCAGAATGCAACTCGAGGCGACCGCCACCTTGTGATCCCAGGTGTAGCGCCCGCCGGCGGTCAGGCTCAGCCCCTCCACCCATGACGAGGCGTCGTAGGTGCCGCTCGCATAGACGGCGTTCGATGTGCCGCCATTGCTCAGCGAGTCCACTTCCGTCGTGCCGAAATCGGCGAACGGGCTGCCTGGCGGCTGGGCGCCTCCCAGAGTCTCGCGCTCCACTTCCGAGTAACCGCCGGGATGATCGAGCTCGTGATAGAAGCCCACGATCCAATTCGCGATGTTGTCCGGCGTTTCGCCCTGCACCTGGAATTCCTCGCTGACCTGCAGCGAATTCGATTCCCAGGTCCTGGGATTGGGAATGTCGAGAATGGGCAGCGACGAGCCGTCATAGTCGAAGGCCGGCTGCTGCTTGTCGCTCAGATAGCCGAAAATGTTGCGCAAGCGGAGATGCTGAAACAGATCGTAGGAGGCGATGTCGATCGCGCTCCATGTCTGCCGGTGAAAGAACAGCGGAATGCTCGATGTGGTCGCGCGCGGCCCGAGTTGCTGCTGCCGCT
>DASXMF010000127.1:0-3638 GCA_036495845.1 Rhizomicrobium sp. | reverse complement strand
TCCGGTTTCTTCCACCGCGCATATGCGCGCCATCCCTGCATTTCTCGGATGGCCCGATCCGGGCTCGGCGTTTTCCGCCGCCATGCAGCTTGCCGCCCTTACCGCCGTCATCGTCTACTTCCGTTCCGACCTCGGGTCCATGATTCGCGCGGGTGTGGACACCGTGCGGAAAAGGGATTTTGACACGCCAGAGCTCAGCTTGGCGATGGGGACGCTCGTCGCAACCATCCCCATTGCAGTTGCCGGTGCGGCGCTCTCGAACATTCTGAACCAATGCCAATCGCCGCTGAGGCAGCCGATTCTCATCGGCACGGCCAGCGTGTTCGTCGCGGGTCTCATGGGAGCAGCGGAGTATTTCGCCAAGCATAAGAGACCTGTTACCCAATTCGGATACAGGGACGCGATCCTTGTAGGGCTGGCGCAGGTTGGAGCATTGATCCCGGGGGTGTCGCGCTCGGGGGCGACATTGACCGCGTCTCTGGCGCTTGGCTTTCGGAGAGAAGATGCCGCCCGCGTATCGTTTTTGCTGGGCGTCCCCGCCATAGCGCTTGCCGGATTTCACGAACTCTGGATATTGCATCAATCCGGATTGCCGGCCCGTGGCTGGTTTGCGCTCGGCATCGGATTGATGGTTTCAAGTCTCTCCGCATTCCTCGCGATCTGGGGCCTGATGCGCTTTCTCGAGCGGCACTCCACATGGATGCTCATCCTCTATCGGGCGGCCTTTGGACTGTTGCTGATCGTCGCGGCAGCAGAAGGTTGGATCAGATAGCCCGTCAAAGCGGGGAAATTTGATTAGCTTGCCGCCAATTCGAAAACGTCAATTTACGGCCACGCGGGCATTTCGGCGTCGAAATCCGCTCCGATCGACATCTGCGGCTCCGAAGGTGGGCCGACATGCTCTTTGGCCTCGCGCGCCGAGACGCAAGCCTGCGCTTGGCGGCCGAGAGCGGGAAAGCTCGCGGTGTGCGACCACGCGGACAGTACGCATTCGTCGAAATACGAATATCGGTCGGTCTGGCCGCAACCGAAGGAGGTTCTGTCCGCGCGTGCGGCCGTCAATATCAGCCGATTGGCCGCGGCCAGCGCGGGAACGAAAATCCCAGAGAAACAAGCGGAGACGATCACGACCGTCGGTCTTTCGCCACAGCTGTTTTTTACAATTCTTGTGAGCTGGGCTGGCTGCAAAATGGTCTCTCCCAAGACCATCCCGTCGGGCGAACCGTGCGAAGTCAGGTAAAGCAGGCAGCCGCCGCTTGTGCGGTTCGACAGGTCCCACAGCGCGTTGCCAATCTCCTGGACGCCGACTTTTTCGCCGGATCGTCCAGGTCGCGCTGAAAACTGTTCAATGTTGGAGCTGGAAAAACCCAGTGACATCAGTTCGCGCGCCACGTCGCGGCGCGCATTGTCGAAAATATCACTGGGAGCTCCGTCATGGGCGTGCCAGTCGCCCGCAACCACAATCCCTGCCCAGTCGGAAAACGGAGCCGGCGCACCCGTGGCGTGAGTACATGGAGCGAGCAGCAGCGCGACCGGGCAGAGCCATCGCAAACGATACTTCAACGCCAGCGCAATTTTCACTTTACCGCCAATCTCGATTTCGACTTGCGCGGTTGTGTCTTTCTAAACACGCTTATTTTCGTCAGATAAGCGATGTCCGCATCGATCAACTCCAAACCCCCAGCACCGAAAAGCGCCGCCAGATCGCTGCGCGCAAAGCTCTCGTAATACGGTTCGTACATCAAAGTGGGAAACGCATCGATCAGCCCGTCGCAGCTGGAAATGTCTCCATACTGAATGGTGTCCGCGAGAACGAATATTCCGCCGGGCTTGAGAACGCGTGCAATCTCGCGCGCCGCGCGCGCCCTCACCTTCGGCGGAAGCTCGTGAAAGAGATAAATGCTGACGGCGGCATCTACGCTTGCATCGTTCAAGGGCATGGATTCGGCAGCCGCCGTACAAAATCTCACCTCGGGATGCGCCGAAAGCGTGCGGCGCGCGCGCTCGAGATAGTGCTCGGACAGATCGAGAGCAATCGCCTTCAGGCGTGGTTGCGCGCCCTTCACGAAGGACAGAAACCCGCCGGTTCCCGCACCAATATCCAACAGGATCGCCCGCGCGGGATTACGGTTTTCGAGAAATCTGGCGATGGGGACCCAGGCGCGTCGCCGCATCGCGTCGGCAGTTCCTGCGAACAAAGCCTCGACCTGAAAGTCGTAGAGCTTTGCCGAATCCCGACTGAGGTAGCCGTCGGTCTGGAAATGGAAGTTCTGGCGGTAGTAGCGAGGCAGACCCTGCCCAGCCGCAGCGACGTCATCGTGTCCTTGCCGGCGCCGTCGCTCGGCCACGCGCGAAATGTCCGCGAGATAGCGCAGGCTCGCCCTGGCGCCGCGCATTTCCTGCGCCAAATCGAGGGGAAGCGGATAGAGACCCGCCTCGGCATTGGCCAGGTCGGTGGCGAACAGGACACGCATGCCTTTCAGCGTTTCGCGGAGCGACGGAAAATTGCGACCAGGCAGATCCGCTTCCACGAATGCGTCGTGGGCGACGACGCGAGCCACCAGATAGTGTGCGCCATAAAACGCCACGCGCGCGGTTTGCGCGGCGGCATAGGTCAGTCGCTGGGCTGTTGTCGCCATTTCAGCGCCGCCGAAGCAGGGCTACCAGCTCAATATGCGATGACCACAGGAATTGGTCTATGGGCCGGACGAATTCAATCTGCAAGCCGCCGTCGCGCAGAACCCGCGCGTCGCGCGCGAAAGTTTCGGGGTTGCACGAGACATAAGCGACGCGCGCCAGTTTCGATGCAGCCAGCATCCTGGACAGGGCAAGAGCGCCCGCGCGCGGCGGGTCGAGAACTGCGGCCTGGAAGCGGTCGAGTTCCGCCGGAGAAAGCGGAAGCTTGAAGAGATCGCGCAGCTGGACTGTGACCGGCTTGAGCTTCTGCGCATTGCGGGCCGCGGCCGAAAGCGCGGCGATCGCTTCGGCGTCGCAATCGACAGCATGCACCCGTGCCCGCCGCGCGAGAGCCAGAGTAAAGGTTCCGCATCCCGCAAAGAGATCCAACACGCGAGTGGCGCCCGTCAGCGCAGTCTGCACAGCTTCCTGAAGCAGCGATTCACCTTCGCGCGTCGGCTGAAGGAACGCTGCCGAAGGCACCGCGACATCCACGCCTGCGATGTCCACGATCGGGGGAGTCAGGTGCAGGGCAACCTCACCCCTCACGGTCACTCGCACGATTTCCCGCGCGAGCACATTACGGGAAAGTGCGCAGACACGCTGCAACGCTCCGTCGGCGCCGGCACCGAAATCCAGATCGATGCCGTTGGCCGCTTCGGTGAGACGAAGTTCAGTTTCTTCTCCTTCGCCCAGCAGCGCGGCCAGCAATTCGCGAAGCGAGGGGAGGATTGCGACCAGCGCAGACGTGAGGACTTGGCATTCCTGCATGTCGACGATCAGATGGGACCTCGCCGCGCGGAAACCGAGCTGGACGGCACCGTTCCGTTTCGACGCCTTCAGGACGGCGCGCCGCCGCGTGGCCCGCGGCACTTCGTCCGTCAGCGCGACCGGCACTTCGTCCAATCCGTGTCGGGCAAGCGCGCGGACAACCTGCGTCCGCTTCATCGCCCGATACGCTT
>DASXMF010000126.1:0-7436 GCA_036495845.1 Rhizomicrobium sp. | reverse complement strand
CGGTGCCGATAGTGCCATTGCGCCAGGCACGGCCGATGCTGTCATTGACGACGACGCCGACATCCACGCCGGTTCGCGCGCGAAGGGCTTCACGCAAACGTGCTGCGCTCGCGTCGGGGTCGGCCGGCAGCAAGAGCACGCATTCCTCGCCGCCATCCGCGTTCGCATTTGAAGCGTCCACACCAGCATTGGCCAGCACGAGCCCGCGCGCATCCTCCACCACGATTACACCGGTGCGCATGCGCAGCACCTCGCGGGATTCGCGCAGAATGACCTCCACGAGGCGCGCATCCTTGTCCACGAGTTTCGCAATTTCGCGCGCGCGGGGCGACGGCTCGATCGTGGCGAGCCGCACGAGCCGATCCTCCGCTTTCGATACGATCTTCTGCGCCACCACAAGAACATCGCGTGGTTCGGGCGTGAGACCCGTGCGCGCCAGCGCTTCGACGACGATCGCCGCCAGATCGTCTCCGGCATTGACGAAGGGGACGCCTCCAAGCGCGATCAGTTCGAGTTTGAAGGGTGGAGTTTGTGACATAGTTTTCAATTCAGGAAGCGGTCAAATATCTACCCTCCCCTTGAGGGAGGGTCGAAGTTCTTTTTCGCGCGTAGCGAGAAAAGGTACTTCGGGGAGGGGTGCGGTTGCAGTACCCCTCCCCGAAAATCGCTCGCGCCCTTTTTTATGCACTATCGCTTGGCTATTTGAGTGCAGGGCGCTCACGATTTTCGACCTTCCCTCAAGGGGAGGGTAGGTGACCACTGCCAACCACTTCGTGCACCTTCTTCCGCAGCGGCGTTTGCACGGGCGGAGCGAGATCGGCCGCCTCATAGGATTTGCGCCGTTGCGCGGCCGGCGCGTCCGCATAGAGCGTCGTGCGCTGGCGGGGATGGCGGCCGAGCGCATGGATCAGCCGGTCCATCTCGGCGGCCGGCCATTCCTGCCCGTGCTGCGTACCCGCCGCGCGCGAGATGCTTTCGTTCATCAGCGTGCCGCCGAGATCGTTGGCTCCCGCTTCAAGGCAACGCTTTACGCCTTCCGGCCCCATCTTCACCCACGACACCTGGATGTTGGTGACGAGCGGATGGAGCACGAGACGCGCAACTGCATGCATGAGCACGGCCTCGCGGAACGTGGGTCCCCTGCGCGCCTGTCCGCGCAGATACATCGGCGCTTCCATGTGCACGAAGGGCAGGGGCACGAATTCGGTGATGCCACCCGTGCGCCGCTGCAATTCGCGCAGCTTCGCGAGATGCGTGGCCCAGGCCCGCGGTGACTCCACATGCCCGTACATGACAGTCGAAGTCGTGCGCAGGCCTACTTCATGCGCCGTCGCCACCACGTCCAGCCATTCTCGCGTCGAAAGCTTGTCGGGGCAGATGATCGCCCGCACCTCGTCGTCGAGAATCTCCGCCGCCGTGCCGGGCAAAGTGCCCAAACCTGCCTCTTTCAGTTCATGCAGAAAGCCGGCAATGGAAAGCCCGAGCGTCGCCGCGCCGTGCGTAACTTCGAGCGGAGAAAACGCGTGCACGTGAATGTCCGGCACAGCCGATTTTGTGGCGCGCAAAAGCTCCAGATACGTGTCGCCCGTATAGTCGGGATGGATGCCGCCCTGCATGCACACTTCGAGTGCGCCGCGATCCCAGGCCTCCTTCGTGCGCCGCGCCACCTCATCGAGCGCGAGATCGTAAGGGATCCCACGCAGATCGATCGAAACCTTGCCCTTGGAGAAGGCGCAAAATCCGCATTTGTAAGTGCAGACATTGGTGTAGTTGATATTGCGGTTGACGATGTAGCTCACCGTGTCGCCATTGACCGAGCGGCGCAACCGATCGGCGGCGGCGCAGACCGCATCGAAATCCGCTCCGCGCGCGGAAAACAATGTCGTGATTTCGTCTTCCGAAAGGGCGGTGCCCTGCAGCGAGTTGTCGATCGCGCGCGCGACGGCGGAATCGATCGCGCGCTCCGAAGCGGGAATCCATTCGGGCGCGGCGAGAGCGCCGGGCGTCCATATGTCGGCGCGCGCATGGCCGCTTGCATCGCAGTGGCGGCGGATGTGTTGGTGCAACCCGGGATCCTGCCATTGCGCGAGGTCGAGACAATGGGAGGGATACGCCGCCAGGCGCTCCACGAGCGTTTTTCCCCGGGATTCGGTCGTGCACCGCAACGCGTCGAGCTGCGGCCATGGCGCTTCCGGGTTGACATGATCGGGCGTCACCGGGGACACGCCGCCCCAATCGTTGATCCCGGCCTCGATCAATCGTCCATGGTTGTTCGCGCTCAGATTGGGTGGAGCCTGGATGTTCATTGTTGGGCCGAAGACAAGACGCACGAGTGCAATCGTCCACATCAGCTCATCGAGATCGGGCTCATCGGCTTCCGCCATTCGCGTGTCCGGCTTGGCGCGGAAATTCTGCACGATGATTTCCTGGATGTGACCGTAAGCCGCGTGCAGTTCTCGCAGCGCGATGAGCGAATCGAGACGCTCTTCGCGGGTTTCTCCGATGCCGATCAGGATGCCTGTGGTGAAGGGAACGTGTGCCTCGCCCGCCCGGCGGATCGTCGCCAGACGCAGGGCAGGGTGCTTGTCGGGAGAGCCGAAATGCACGCCGCCGCGCTCGCACAGTCGCGGCGAGATGTTTTCAAGCATGATCCCCTGCGAGACGGTCACCCTGCGCAATTGCACAATTTCGTCCGTGCTCATCACACCAGGATTGGCGTGGGGAAGCAGGCCGGTCTCGTCGACAACCGCGGCGCACATTTCCGCGAGATAGGAAATCGTCGTTGCGTGGCCAAGCGCTTCGAGCTCCGCGCGCGCCTGGCGGTAGCGCAATTCCGGCTTGTCGCCCAGCGTGAACAGGGCCTCCGCGCAGCCGGCATCGACGCCGGCGCGTGCGATGGTGAGCACCTCTTCGCGGGTCAGATAGCAGCGCTCGCCGCGCTTCGGCGGTTTTGCAAAGGTGCAATAGGCGCAGACGTCGCGGCACAAGCGGGTGAGAGGAATGAAGACCTTGCGCGAAAAGGTGACATACGGGCCGTGGCCGAGATCGCGAAGGCGGCTGGCCTCGCCGCACAGTTCCGCGAGCGGCGCGCGCATTTTCGCGAGCAGCGCCTCGCGCGACGACAGCGGTTCCGAGTACCCCTCACCCATGCTTACACCGCGTCAAACGTTTCCTCTCGCACCCCTCTCCCACAAGGGGAGAGGGAATGCCTCGTGATGCATCGACGATATGGAATCCGCGATTGGTGCGAAAAATCAGCGCGGAGCGTGCCCTCTCCCCCTGTGGGAGAGGGGAACACTCGCGACCATTCAAGCGCTCAATCATGGGTGAGGGGTCCGTTCACCCGCGGGCCTTGCGCCAGGCGAGAATTTCGCGCAACGCGCCAAGGTCCCAATCCGGTCCGCGCGCATGCACGACGAAATCGGTGAATCCCGCCTTCACATAAGGTTCGGGGTCGGCCTTTGTGCCGCTCATCAACGGGCCGACGGATGTCGAGCGCACGATCTCCTTCGGATCGCGTCCGACCTTCGCGCACCATTCGTCGAGAATCCCGGATTTGCGGGTCATCGTTTCCACGTCGCCGAAGGAATGCCAGGCGTCGGCGTGCTTGGCAGTGATCCGGAGCGTCATCTTCTCGCCGCCGCCGCCAATGAGGATCGGGATGCGCCTGAGCGGCGGCGGATTGAGCTTCGTCCATCGGTCCTTGATGGTCTCGATATCCTGCTCCAGCTTTTTGAGCCGGCTTCCCACGGTGCCGAACTCGTAGCCATATTCGTCGAAATCGGGCTTGAACCAGCCAGAGCCGATGCCGAGTACGAAGCGTCCGCCGGAAAGATGGTCGATGGTGCGCGCGATATCGGCCAGAAGGTTGGGATTGCGATAGGCGGTGCAATGCACGAGGCAGGAGATTTCAGCGCGCTTCGTCGTCACCGCCATCGCAGCCTGGATCGAGGTGGCCTCGAAGCTCTTGCCGTGCGTCTCCTCGAAGGTCGGATTGGGGTTGTTCATTACCAGGGTGAAGAAATGGTCGAAAGTGTAGATGCGGTCGGCGCCCAGCTCGTCGGCTTCCTCCCAGGCTTTGCGGAGCCTGGGCATATCTCCGCGCTGCGGCGGCATGGAAACTCCGATGGTGATCGGCATCATGATCGTCCCTGAATGGCGGCAGCTTTAATGCTCTGCGGAATCGCTGCCAAGATCAACCGCGGAACGGGCGGGGCAGTTCCGCGCAGCAGGAAGGGAAGTCTTTTGTGAGCGACGTCCGCGTCCTCGCATTGTCCGGAGGCGTTGGCGGGGCCAAGCTGCTGCGCGGCCTCTACGCGATCCTGCCTGCGGACTCGCTCGCTTCGATCGTCAATACGGGTGACGATTTCGAGCATCTCGGGCTGCACATCTCACCCGACATCGACACCGCGCTCTACACGCTGGCGGGTCTTGCCCATCCCGGGCAGGGCTGGGGACGCCGCGACGAAACCTGGACGTTCATGTGCGCGCTGAAGGAGCTGGGCGGCGAAACCTGGTTCGGCCTGGGCGATGCCGATCTCGCGCTGCATGTGGAGCGCACACGAAGGTTGGCCGGGGGCGAGCGGTTGAGCGGAATCATAGCCCATTTCGCGCGAAGTTTCGGCATCCGCGCCCAAATCCTGCCGATGAGCGACGATTCCGTTGCCACGCACGTGATGACCGATGAGGGGCAGCTCGCTTTCCAGGATTATTTCGTGAGGCTTTGTTGCGCGCCGGCGGTGCGCGGTTTGCGTTTTGTGGGTGCGGATACGGCAAAACTGTCTGAGGGAGCGCGCGCAGCCTTTGCCGCGCCCGGGCTCGAAGCCATCCTGATCGCGCCCTCCAACCCCTGGCTCAGCATCGACCCGCTCTTGGCAATTCCCGGGTTGCGGCGCGCGCTCGAAAACGCAAAATGCCCTCGCATCGCTGTCACGCCCATCATTGGCGGCAAGGCGGTCAAGGGTCCGACCGCAAAGATCATGACAGAGCTTGGAATCCCGGTATCGCCGCTCGCGGTGGCGGAACATTATCGCGGGCTGATCGACGGCTTCATTCTCGATGAAAGCGACCGCGACATGGCCGACCGATTCGATATCCCGATTGAACTCGCCGACACCCTCATGAAGACGCCGCAGGACTGCGATCGCGTAGCGCACGCCGCTCTCGCCCTCGCGCGGCGGCTCGCTTCCCGCACTTGACCAGGTATCGAACACCGCCGCTGGACAGAGAATGTTCAGCGCGCTTGAATGCGCGAGGGGCTTGCAAGAGGAAGACAGAGAATGGCAACCGATCCTGAGTCCTATCGCGATCTCTTCGAGGAAAAGAAAGCCTTCGCCAATCTGGCGACCCTGATGCCCGACGGCTCGCCCCAGGTGACGCCCGTCTGGTTCGACCGCAAGGACGGCAAATTGCGCATCAACACCGCGAAGGGACGGGTCAAGGCGCGCAACATGAAGGAAGGTGCACGCGTGGCCATCGCGATCATGGATCCCGACAACGCCTATCGCTATGTGCAGGTCCGTGGAACGGTTTCGCACGTGACGGAAAACGGCGCCGACGCGCATATCGATTCACTCGCCAAGAAATATATCGGGCAGGACAAATATCCGTTCCGGCAGCCGGGCGAAGTACGCGTCATCTACGAGATCACGCCAAATTCGTTCTCGGGAATGGGCTGACGAGTCCGGCGCGACCTGTACGAGGGGGCACTTATGCACACGAGGTTTGCAGGTTTTGGCGCGGCAATTCTGCTCATGACCATACAAGGCGGGCATGCGGCGCAACAAAGCGCGGACGCGCGGTTCAAGGCGATCTACACGCAGGAATGGGCATGGCGGCAAAAAGAATATGCCGCCCGCGACGAATCCGACAAGCGTCAACCGATCGTCGATCACCTGCCGAAGATGGACGCCGCGACGGAAGCCGCGCGACTCGCGCACTGGACCGAGGTTCTCAAGGTCGTCGACGCCATTCCGCGCGCGCAGCTCTCGCCCAGAGAGCAGATCGATTACGACGTCTACCGCCCGCAGCTCGCGGTCCTGATCGCCAGCGAGCGTTTTCGCGAATACGAGATGCCGGCGAATTCGGATACCGCCTTCTGGAGCGGGCTGGCGGAGACGGCGCGGGGCGATTTCCACTCGATTCAGGACTACAGGAATTACGTGAAGCTGCTCGGCGACGTGCCGCGCTTTTTCCGCGAAGAGATCGGCGAGATGCGCGCGGGGCTGAAGCGCGGCTTCACGCCGCCCAGGATCACGCTTCAAGGCCGCGACGCGGCGGTCGCGGCCGTGGCGAATGCAAATCCCGAAGACAGCCTGTTCCTGGAACCGTTCAAGACAAACGCACTCAACTTGCCCGCGACGGAATGGAACCAGCTCCGCGCCGACGCGGTGAAGGCGGTTCGCGACTCCGTCGTTCCCGCCTACCGCGACGTTCTGAACTTCATGCGGACCGAATATATCCCGCGTGCGCGCGAGAGCCTTGCGGCGGAGGCGCTGCCGGACGGCAAGGCGTATTACCGTTCGAAAATCCTGGAATTCACTACGCTCGATCTCGATCCGGCTGAGATCCACAAGACCGGGCTCGAGGAAGTAGCGCGCATCCACGGCGAGATGGTGAAGGCCATGCGCGCAACCGGCTTCAAGGGCGATTTTCCGGCGTTCCTGAAATTCCTGCGCAGCGATCCGAAATTCTACGCGAAGACACCGAAAGAACTGCTGATGGACGCGGCGTGGATCGCCAAGACATTCGACGGCAAGGCCGCACTTTATTTCGGCATGCTGCCGCGCGCGCGCTTTGCCATCAAGCCGGTGCCGGCCGACATCGCGCCCATCTATACGGCGGGCCGCGGCGGTCCCGGCGTCTATCTCCTGAATACCTATGAGCTCAAATCGCGCCCGCTCTACAATCTGACGGCGCTGACGCTGCACGAATCCGCGCCAGGTCACGCATTTCAGATTCCGCTCGCGGAGGAACGCAAGGACCTGCCGGATTTTCGCCGCCAGACCTATATCTCCGCTTACGGCGAGGGCTGGGCGCTTTATTGCGAACGGCTCGGCGTCGAGATGGGCATGTACGAAACGCCCTACGACACGTTCGGCATGTGGGGCTACCAGATCTGGCGCGCGGCGCGTCTTGTCGTCGATACCGGCATCCATTCGCAGGGCTGGACGCGCGAACAGGCCATTGATTATCTGAAGGAGAATACCGCGTTGCCCGAACGCGAGATCGGCACCGAGGTCGATCGTTACATTTCATGGCCCGGACAGGCGCTCTCCTATTATCTGGGCGAGATGTCGATCCTGAGGGCGCGCGCGAAAGCGGAGAAAGCGCTGGGCGCGAAATTCAATCTGCGCGCGTTTCACGACGCGGTGCTGGAAGTGGGCTCGGTGCCGCTTCCCGTGCTCGAGGCACGCATCGACCGCTTCATCGCCGAT
>DASXMF010000125.1:0-29431 GCA_036495845.1 Rhizomicrobium sp. | reverse complement strand
CAAGACGGTTGCGGATGGGCGTTCCTGGACAGTGAAACCGGGAACCACGCTCCACTACGACCATAACGGCCGCACGGGCGTGAAAGCGGCGGTCACTGTCCGGCGCCCGGTTGGCTCAGTGGTTCGGTAATTCTGATTATCGTCCGAAGACGGCCGGGAGGCGCTTGCGCGTCCCGGCCGCTTTCGTTTCCTACTGTGCGCTTGCTGCTTTAACGAAGATTGGGCACGCGCGGAGGGGAACGGAGATAGATTCGACAATGAGGCAGTGAGACAGTGAGGAACATTTTTGCGCGCTTCGCGCGCCATCTCTTTCTCACCGTCTCACCGCCTCACGGTGAATCTTCTCCGCGCGTCCGCGTGAGCCTGTCGCCGGCAAATTCACAGTCGTGAGGTGGGCATCCGGCGCAGCGCGGTAAGCCTCGCGCGGTCGGCGGCGCTCAGATCAAGTTGCAGCGCGCGCGCCCATTGCACACGCGCCTCGTCCTTGCGGCCGAGATAGAAGAGCGCATCGCCCCATTCGAGATGCAGCCTTCCCCAGTTGGGCGCCAACCGGTCCGCCTGTTCGAATTTGGCAAGCGCGAGATCGGAGCGGTTCTCCCGCATTAACGCCTCGCCCCACAATTCGAGCGGATCGGCAAAGCGCGGGCCCCGCGCAGCGGCGGCCTGCAATTTCACGATCGCGCCGGCGGCGTCTCCCTTCGCGAGCAGCATTTCGCCCCAGTCGCTCCATGCCGTGGGGATGAACGCGCCCTGCGCGACCGCACGCGAAAACCAGAATCCGGCGCCGTCCCAATTCTTCGCCACCGCATCGATTTTTCCGCGCATCCGCAGGCAGTTGTAGCAATCGGCGGGCGTGTGCGCGATCAGATCGCGCGCCTGCCGGATATCGCCTGTTTCCGCCTTCGCCTCCGCGAGCAGCGACTTGGGGACACGCGCGAGAATCGATTGCAGCGCGGCATGGAACTGCGCAGGCGCGAGGCCGAATATGGCCCGCGGATCGAGCAGTGGCTCGAATGTGCGCCAGTCCTTTTCGAGATACGCGACGCCCGCGGATTCGAACCAGAGATTCAGCCGCTCGTTGGCGTTCGCGGGATGGATCGCGGCGCCCAACGCGCGTGCCCGGGCGAAGTCGTGGGCGGCCGCGGCCTCGCCCATCTCGTCGATACGCGCCTGGGCCTGCGATCCGCCGCGGTCGGGCTCATGAATGATGGCTTCGTCCATCGCTTCGGCGGTCGCATAGTCTCCGAGCGTCGCAGCCACGAAGGTCCTGTCCTGAAACTTGACGATGGCGGTCCGGTCCGGATCGAAGGCCACCGAACCATTGTCGTAGAGACCGAGCGCCTGTTCGGTGTGACGGTAACCGTCGGCGATGCGATCGAGGCTTTGCTCGGCGCTCGCAAGATTGTCCCAGGCATGGGCGTTGGTCGGATCGGCGGCGACAGCCGCGCGCAGCGTGGCGAGAGCCTCGTCCTGCCGGTTCAGGAAACGGTAGTAATTGCCAAGCAGCGACAGCGCCCAGGCGCGTTCCGCCGGCGCGGCCTCGGCGGCGAGCGTTCCGAGAACGCGCATCGCTTCGGCGTCTCGCCCCTTTTCGTTCAGGAACGCCGCATAGCGATAGGGCTGCGTCTCGGCATAGATCGATTCCGCGGCCTTCTGCAGCAAGGCGTCGAGATCGGCGTCCTTACCGGTGAAGGTGGTGCCGGCCTCGCGCGCCCGCGCCGTCACCGCGAGGCCCGACGGCGTGCGAAATATTTCGCCAGTGATGTGCGTCTCGTGGCCGAGCCAGCGTCTCAGATAGCGGTTGAGCTCGCCGATGGAGATTCCGGTATCGGGAATCTCGACCTTGATGTCGTCGCCCCAATTGTTGCGGTAGGTGTCGGCGGGCCGGATCGAATTCGTCTGCTGCTGCATGCGCGCAAGCTTGTCGAGCAGCTGGCTGGCGATCACTTCGCCGCCCAGGCCGCGCTGGACGAGATCGGGCGGCACCGAGAAGGCCTCAATCACCAGTCCGTTGTCGTGAGAGGCCGTCCACATTGCGGTCGCGAGAGCGGCCACCACCGCGACCAGCACGAGCGCCACCGCGAGAGCGAAAGCGAACTTCATCACCTCGTTGGCATGCTTCATGCGCAGCGACCAGCGCATGAGCGCGCCTTCTTCGTTCAGCTGGTCGGCCTGCATGCGGGCGAGCCGCGCCTGCTCGCGCAGAACCGCGCGCGCGTCTTCCTTCATCGCCGGATCGTGGCCAGCGGCGTCGAGCGCGATGTGGAGCGCCGCGCCCGAGTCGCCCGCTATTCGCTGCTCGTCCTCGGTTCGGTCCATCTCGCCGATCCTGCTCTTTCCCATCCGCCCGGTGGCGAGGCCGCCGTCAAAAATTGACGAAATGCTCGCCAACTGTCGCCACTTCGGCGCGTTTTCTAGCGTTGTGCAAGGTGATAGGAAAATACTGCCACTCGAGCCCGGAGAACGTGATGCCAATGATCATGATGAGGTGCCCGAAATCGGGCAAGGAAGTTGCCACCGGTATCGTGATGGACAAGGCGGCTTTTGAATCGTCCGAAATGTCGGATAACGGCGTCAAATGTCCTCACTGCGGAGAAACGCACGTCTGGAACAAGGCGCAGGCGCGGGTTCAACAGCTTCATTGACCAGCGAATGCAGCGGCAGCTTGCCATGGCCGGAACACCGCACCCATCGTCTGCCGCCAAATTCTATCGGCACGCGGCCGGCGTGTCGGGCACCGCCCGCAGCCGAGTCTCCTTCGGACCTCAGTAACCCAAGCTGGGTTGCCTGTCGCTGCCGCGGCCTTCCCGTGCGCCGGATCTCTCCGCAATGCAATCTTGAATTGGGTGCGCAACCGCCATTGTCTATCGAGAGCGACTGGCATAGTGTCATTACGTAAGTAATGGTATACGGATATGGCAAGTGTGGTAACGATCAACCGCCCGGAGGTCGTCGCTCTGATCGAGAAAGCCGCAAAGAAGCTTACGCGCGGCAACAAGACCGAGGCAGTGGCCCTGGCCGTTCGTCGTCTCCTCGACCGGGACGCGCGCGAAGGCTCGCTGTTCGGCGCTCATCCGGGATCTGTGCGCGTCAAGGCGGGAACCGATCTGACCGAGCCTGCTCTCGACGTCCGGCCCGATGCAGAGACGGGCCGAGAACTCGAACGGTGACGGACCGCCTGCTGCTCGATACGCACATCCTGCTTTGGCTCGACAGCGGGAGCGACAAAATTCGTGTGTCGACGCGGTCGGCGATCGATGCCTGTTGGCAGAACGGCGGGGTTGTGCTCGCCAGCGCCGTATCAGCGTGGGAGATCGCGCTCCTCGTCGATACCGGTCGTATCGTGCTGGACGTTCCCATCAAGACCTGGATGCGGCGTTTTCTCGATCGGCCTGGAATAGAAGCCGTGCCGCTCAGCCACCTTGCCGCGTCTCGCAGCTACGATCTGCATCACTTCAAGCATCGCGATCCCGCCGATCGGTTGCTGATGGCGACGGCGATCGAACTCGACTGTCCGCTGGTAACGTACGACCAACAGATCGTGCACTTCGCCAAACGGCACGGCCGCAGGTACGGATTTACGGCGATATCCTGAGCGTGCGTCCGCCCTCCTCGCAGCGGATATTCCAGTTGATTCAGTAGCTCAACCGGGGTTGCCAGTCGTTGCCGCGGCCCTCCGGCGTCAGATCGAGCAGGTTCCACAGCGGCCAGATCGTGTCGACGTGCCGCGGATGCTGGCCGGGATCGGACGGCGCTAACATCAATTCGGTGCAGTAGCTGTGGAAGATGCGTCCGTCACGGCGCGTGAACACGTTCAATGCCGGACGCTGCGCGCCCTCCTCATTTTCACCGCGGTAGTCGGCGTTGTAGCTGTTGCCGGCGGAGGACAGGAGCCGCAATCCCGACCAGCCGCGCCCGCGCGCAAATTCACGAATGCGCGCGATCGGCGATTTTGCGATGACGACAAGAGCCGCCCGCTGGCTGACGTGGGGCGACTGGCCGTTCAGGCCGTCGAGGATCGATGTGCAGTTCGGACAGGGCCGCTCCATTGCGCCGCGTCCTTCGGCGGGACCGTACATGAAACTGTAGGCGAGCAGAGTGGTCTTGTCGCCGAACAATTCCGAGAGTTTCACCGGTTTCGCGTTCGTCGTCTGTGCGAGCGCGTTCGCATCTTCCTCGAACACATAGTCCTCACGCACTTCTCCGCCCAACGGCAGCGCACGGCGCTGCGCGGCCACGCGCTCCATCTGACGGCGAAGGTCGCGCTCGGCGAGCAGCAGCTCATTGCGCGCCTCGCGATACTCCGCGGTCTCGTTGGGAAAGCGGATTGAATGAAGAGAAATTTCGCTCATGGCCGGTCTCCGGTGTCGGCGTCGGACCCTAGCACCGGAAAACTGCGCGCCGCCAGATCGTGCACATTCACACAGCGTGCCATCCCGCAGAGACGGACAACAACGGATCATGCTCCATTCACGCGTCTTTGATCCGCTGCCCGGGCCAATTTCGCTAGGCTGCCACGGTTCGAGCGGGGGAATTTCGGTGAACGGACGTTCGGCTGCAGCGGCCATCATGCTGGCAATCGCAACTTCCTTTGCGCTCGATTTCGGAGCCGCGGCTGCGGTTTCCCGTCCCGTGCATGTCGCTCTCGGAAAGGCGGTCGTTGCGCTCGACGGTCCCTGGAAGTTCCATACAGGCGACGATCCAGGCTGGGCGCAAACCGGCTTCGACGACGCCTCCTGGGAGAGCGTCGATTTGACCCCCGCACCGGGCGCACACGATTCCGATGTGGGGCTTACGGGTTACGTTGGGGGCTGGCAATCGAGGGGACATAGTGGATATTCAGGATTTGCCTGGTATCGGATTCGGGTCTCGATCGACGCACCGCAAGACGAATCCCTGGCGGTCAACGCTCCGTTCTACGTCGACAGCGCGTATCAGATTTTCGCGAACGGACGCCTGCTGGGCAGCGCAGGCGATTTCTCCGGTCGAACGCCGGCCGCAACCAACCCGCACCTGCCGAGACTCTTTCCACTGCCGAGATCGACTGGAGTCGCGATTGAGCGAGGAGCGAACTCGACACTGATCGCCATTCGCGTCTGGATGGGACCCTGGGGACTCGCGTCCCCGGACACCGGCGGAATACACATCGCGCCCGCGCTCGGCACGACGCCAGGCGCGGAATCGCTATACCGGATTCAATGGTCCCAGATGATCCGCGGCTACATCGTGGATGCCGCCGAGGGCGTTCTTTTCGTGCTCCTTGCGGTAATGGTCTGCACCCTGATTCCTCTCGACAGCTCGAATCCCGCCTATCCCTGGATGGTTGCGGCGCTCATCCTGATCGCGCTGGCGCGAGCGAACCAGGCCGTCTTCTTCTGGTGGCAATTCGAGACCATTCAGGGATTCGAGATGAGCACCATCACCCTGTTCGTTCCCCTCGCTCTGGCGGCGTGGACGCTGGCCTGGTGTACTTGGCTCCGATTGCCCGATCGCGCGTGGATGTTTCCTGTCGTGGGAATTTCCACGCTGGTGTATGTCGGCTCGCAGTTCCTGCGCCGCTCGTGGTTTCATGGCGTGTTCCCGGGCTGGTTTGGCAGCCTCACCATTTCCGCCATCACGCTCGTGCGGCTGCTGTTCGTGCTGCTGACGCTGCTGATCGTCTTTCGAAGCCTGCGCCGGCCGGGCAGCGAGAGATGGTTCGCGCTGCCCGCCATCCTTTTGATCTCGATCGGACTTTTTGCGCAGGAATTGTCGATGCTGCACGTGCCCGGTATCTGGTTCCCGTTCGGCGTCGGCGTTTCGCGCACGGAATACGCCTATGCAGCATTCGACGTGGCTCTGTTCGTCCTGTTGCTGCACCGGCTTTACACCATGCGATCCGGCGAAACGCACGGGACTGCATTTGCCAACGACGTCTGATTCGTTTGAAACGACAGTCGCCCTATTCGCGACATTCAGCCGATCGTGCCCGCTGCTCCCATGTCCGGCGCGTCGTCGAATATGTCGTTCAAGGCACCGATTCCCGTCGGCGGCCGCGACTGCGAGAGGTACCTCTGAAACTCTGGCGAATAGGCGTGGCGCCGGTTGGGCCACCAGACATCGCGCACGCCTTCGCTGTGATAAAACATGCGCATGACTTTTTCCCATCCCGCCCATTGCTCCGCCTCTAGCGTACCCGCCTTCCGCTGATACCAGGCCGTTTCGATCAGCTTGAAATAGGAGAACAGAAAGAAATGCGCGAGAATGCGCTCTTCGCGGGAGGCCGATCTCCAATCCTTGACTGCCTTGGAGAGTGCCGAACCAAGAGCGGGCGATTCCATTGCCGGCACGTTGATCGCAGCGATGGCAGCCGACAGCGACTCGACGGCCAGGACCTTCTGGGCCCTGGTGTTCTGGCGGATGGAAACCACCAGCACTACGAGCGTGAGAGTGACCGCAAGCGCATTGACGATCTCCGCGAGGGAAACGAGGTCGTGCAGACTCATTGACTGAGCATTGCCTGAGTCGCGCGAATTCGCTCAATGAAAAATCCGATGCCTCATTCCCTTTGAGGGGGCGATGGCGTAGCGGCCATGCGCCACACGCATATTGAACCGCTAGTCGCCGTCGTCCATCTGTGGAACGGGTCGAATCCAGAGGGGTCCATGCGCATTTTTCTCACGGCCATCGCCGTGTCGCTGCTCGCCGGGGCATCTGTCCCGGCGCTCGCCCTTGCGGCACCGTCCGCTGCCGACGTGCTCTCCGCAAACAAGGCCGCATCAGGCAACTGGATGGGCAAAACCTCGCTAAAGATCGAATTCGCCTATGTGGGCCAGGGCATGACCGGCAAGGTCACCTCACTCGACGACCTCGCGGGCGGCAAATGGAAGGACGACGCGGCCATCGGGCCTGCCACCGTGTCGAACGGCTATGACGGCGAACACGCTTGGCAGGTCGATCCGTCCCACACCGTCACCCTGCAGGACGGCGGCGAGCAGCGCGCGCTCGCCGTCAATGACGGCTATCGCCGTGCCAATCTCTGGTGGCAGCCCGGGTTCGGCGGCGCCAACGTCGTCTCCGACGGCGAGAAGGCGGACCACGGCACCACCTATGACGTTCTGACGGTCATTCCTAAGGACGGGAAGACCTTCGACGCGTGGTTCGATGCGAAGAGCCATCTGCTCGCCCGCATCATCGAAGTGCAGGGGCCGCAAACCATCACCACGATCCTGTCGGACTACGAGCCGGTCGACGGCGCGGAGATCGCGCACAAGGCGCTCATCAATATGGGCGACGCGAAATACGATCAGAACCTGACGGTCGCCAACGCGACATTCCTGCCCGCGCAGGAAATGGGCACGTATTCCGCGCCGAAAACGACGATCACCGATGCCGCGTTCGCGAATGGCGCGAAGGAAACGACGTTCCCCATCCGCCTCTACAACAATCACATCTACGCGGATGTGAGCGTGAACGGACGAGGTCCGTATCAGTTCATCTTCGACACGGGCGGGGTAAATGTCGTGACGCCACCGCTCGCAGCCACACTCGGCCTCAAGAGCGAAGGCCAGATGCAGGGCAACGGCACGGGTTCCGGCCACATGGATGTGGGCCTGACGAAAGTGTCTTCGCTCCAGCTGGGCGACGCGACAATCAGGGACCAGGTGTTCGCCGTGGTGCCGCTCGACAGACTTGAGCCCTCCGAAGGCGTGCCCATGCCGGGCATGGTCGGCTTCGAAACCTTCCGGCGCTTCGTCACGCGCGTGGATTACGGTGCCGGCACGATTACGCTGACGCGATCCGACGCGTTCAATCCGAAGGATGCAGGCTTGGCGGTTCCCTTCGTCTTCGACGGAAACACGATCGAGGTCCCCGCCAGCTTCGACGACGCGAGCGGAAAATTCACCATCGATACGGGTTCGCGCGCGTCCCTGACGCTGAACGGTCCGTTCGCGGCACAGAACAGACTGACCGCGGACCGCAAGCACGTGGAAGGCGTCAATGGCTGGGGCATTGGCGGTCCGTCGCGTGGTGTCACCATGCGCGGCGACAGGCTGCAGATCGGCGCGTTGACGATCGATGGTCCGGTGGCCGAGATCTCCACCGACAAGGGCGGCGACTTCTCGACGACGGCAATCGCCGGCAACATCGGCGCCGGAATCCTCAAACGCTACATCGTCACGCTCGATTACGAACACTCGACGATGTACCTGAAGCCTTCCACCGGGGAGACGGCCGACCTCGATACCTTCGACCGCGCAGGGCTGTGGTTCAACAAGGGTGACGCCGGCTACAGGGTGATCGATGTCAGCAAGGGTGCTCCCGCGGACCAAGCGGGCCTGAAGGTGAACGACGAGATTCTCGCCGTGAACGGCAAGCCCGCAACGTCGATTCCGCTCTACGAGATGCGCCGGCAATTGCGCAATGACGCGCCGGGAACCGTCGTAACCTTTTCGGTCCGGCGCGGGGGCGAAACGAAGAAAATCCCCGTCATCTTGCGCGATCTGATCTGACGCTTGGATTGGTGCCCGCAATCAGTCCGGGGCGTGGGGCGCTTCGCTTGGCGGATCACGGTGTTTGGTGCGCGAAACCGCCGACATGATGCCAAGATCGATCATCACGAGCGCGCCGACGATGATCCAAGTGTGCGGAACGTGGAGCAGATGCGCTCCGTAGACAAGACCCGCGAGCAGGAGAACGAAGCCGACGACGTAAAGCACAAAAGCCGACATCTGGCGACCCGGAGAGCGTCAAATGCTGTAACGGCCGTCCGCCGCCCTTTGTTCCAGCCTGCCGACGCCCGGAAGCTCCATGTCGTCAATATGCCTCTCGAGGCGGCGACGGATTGGCTCGCCATTCCGGTCCATGCTGTGCCATCTTGTTTCCGTGACGATTTTGACGACTGGCTCGCGGCCCCCAGGGCGCCGATCGGGGCCGCCGCGGAAGGATAGAAGATGGCCTTCAGACCCAATTACCGGCAGGAACGCGCGCAAAAGGCCCGCACCCGGGAATCCAAGAAGGAAGAAAAGCTCAAGCGCCGCGAAGAGGCTTCGGCAAAGCGCAAGGCCCTGCGGGAGGGCGAGCCCGGCGCCGATCCGGGCGGCGAACCGCCGGCGGCCGAGCCTGCATCGGAACCCCGGCGCGAATAGGTTGCTCGATATCTTTGTGGACGCCGACGCCTGTCCCGTCAAAGACGAAGTCGCGCGCGTCGCCGAACGTCACGGCCTGACCGTCTATATGGTGAGCAATGGCGGCATCCGCCCGAGCGCGCATCCACGCTTCCATCATGTCACCGTCGGCGGCGGCGCGGACGCGGCAGACGACTGGATCGCCGAACATATCGGCAAGTTCGACATCGCGATCACCGCGGACGTTCCGCTGGCTTCGCGATGCCTCGACAAGAGCGCGTCCGTCATCGGTCCGTCCGGCAAGGCCTTCACGGAAGAAAGCATCGGCATGTCTCTGGGCATGCGCGAGCTGCACCGGCATCTGCGCGAAGTGACCGGCGGGCAGACGATCCATCGGGAATTTACGAAACAGGATCGTTCGCGATTCCTCAATGCGCTCGAGAATGAAATCCAGGCGATCCGGCGGCGTGCCGCTGCAGATCCGCCGAAGGGCTAAGAGCTGTCGCATTTCAAAGTGCCTGAAGGCGATTGTCCGTATGAACGTTCGTGGGTGTGCGCAATTCAGGACTGTGAATTTGCCGAATAGAGGTTCACGCGGCGTGGAAGCGCGGTAGAAAATAAAGCTTGTCATGGCCCGGCGACGCGACAGCGGAGACCGGGCCACCCAGAAAAGGAAAACAAGCGCGGCGCGGTTTCAACTGGGTGGCCCGCTCTTCGGCGGGCCATGACAACTTTTATTTTATATTCTCCGCGTCTCTCGCCGCGCTGCGCGCGCGGCGCAGCGGGCCGCATGCCCGCTTTTCGCGGAAGCGGCCGGCGTCGGATTCGCGTTCGAAGGCGCAGGAATGCGGTCGCGGGTTGACTTCGGCAATATATTCCCGATATAGGCGTCATCCCCGCGGTCGCACCGCTCGCGTCTTCATTGAATTTGGGCGCCAGTCACCGCAATATTCAACTCACCGTTCGCTCCAAATGTGCGTGGAAGACGGCAAACCGCCGTGACGCGCTTCAAGCGCTCCCGTGCATGAAGGAACCATTGTGACGAATTCGTCATTTCAATCGCTCGGCCTCGCCGAGCCCATTCGGCGCGCGCTCGCCGCCGAAAACTACGTCGAGCCGACGCCGATCCAGGCGCGGGCCATTCCGCTCATCCTTTCCGGCCGCGACGTCCTCGGCATCGCCCAGACGGGCACCGGCAAGACGGCGGCCTTCGCGCTGCCGCTGCTGCAGCTTCTTGCATCCCAGCGCACGCAAGCCGAACCCCGCGCTGCGCGCGCGCTGATCCTGGCGCCCACGCGCGAGCTCGCCATCCAGATCGAAGACAGCCTGAAGCGCTATGGCCGCCACCTGGGCCTGCGCTTCGCCGTCGTCGTCGGCGGCGTCAACCAGACGCGGCAGATCGATTCCCTGCGGCGCGGCGTGGACGTGCTGGTGGCGACGCCGGGCCGGATGCTCGATCTCGTCAACCAGAAACACGTCCGGCTCCATGCGGCCACGACGCTGGTCATCGACGAAGCCGACCGCATGTTCGACATGGGATTCATCCGCGATGTCCGCAGGATCGTTTCGCAACTCCCTCGCACGCGCCAGTCGATGCTGTTTTCCGCGACCATGCCGGCCGAGGTGACGCACCTGGTTTCGGAAGTGCTGCGCGACCCCGCGCGAATCGACATCTCGCCCGCGCGCATAACGACGGAGCGGATCGATCAGCGCGTGCATTTCGTGGCGGAGAGGGACAAGCGCGCGCTGCTGCTCGAACTGCTGCGTGATCGCGCGATGAAGCGGGTGATCGTGTTCACCCGTACCAAGCATCACGCCAACAAGGTCGCCGACGTGCTGGGAAAAGCCGGTCACCGGGCGGACGCCATCCACGGCAACAAATCCCAGAATGCGCGCCTGCGCGCGCTCGAGGGCTTTCGCGCCGGGCGCTCGCGCATTCTGGTGGCGACCGATATTGCCGCGCGCGGAATCGATATCGACGACGTCTCGCACATCGTCAATGTGGACATTCCCGACGTGGCCGAAAATTATGTGCACCGGATCGGGCGCACCGCCCGCGCGGGCAATGGCGGCATCGCCATCTCGTTCTGCGATCCGTCAGAACGGGATTCGCTGCGCGCGATCGAACGGCTGGTCAAGCGGCCGCTCGCGATTGCCGGCCGCGAACAACGAGGCTCGAACCTATGAGAAAGAAGAAGAAGGAATTGCCGGCGCCTTATGCTGCGCCGACCAAGGACACAAGGTTTTCCGGCACTTTCGAAGTTCTGGTTCCGGTCCCGGCGCGGGTGAAGCCGCATCGCGTGCCGATGCAGTTCGAGACGCAGGAAAAAGCGGAGGCCTGGATTCACAGCCGCGAAGGCAAGGAAACCATTGCCAAGTTGCTGACGGACGGCGGCCAATAGAGACTGCCAAATCGGAAAAGCGAAAGGACCCGGCGCAAGCCGGGTCCTTTCCTTCCCCAACACCCCATTTGAATTCAGAACTAATGTCGTGGTTTCGAAGTCCGCCCTATTACCGACATCGATTTCTTGGCGCACTTCGAAACCAAAACGACACTGGAATCAATGGATTGCTGGTGTCCTTCGATTCCGAAATTCGCCCGGAGCCCGATATAGAGACCATGCGAATTTCGGAATCTGGACACTAGCGTTCGCCCATGAACGTGCAGCGGTCTCGCGGCACTTTCCGGTAAATCCTGAGCGCTTCGTCCGAGGCAGGAGCGACGATCAGACGGTCGGGTCTGCCGACAGCGCCGGTCAGGTGGACCAGATTGCGCGCGCGGTGTTCCGATTCCGTACACACGAAGAAGCGGCGATCGGTCTGGGAGCCATCATCCCGGCTCAAGGTCACGACGTAAGCCATGGACCCAGTCAAGCAACGGCCGTGCCAGCGCGCGCCGTATCAAAATGGAGCGGCGTTCATCGAAGGGTCCGAATTTCTCTCCTGCCACCGAAGCTCATCCACGCCGCGGATCAGCAGCCACAGCGCCAATGCCAGCATTCCGACGATCATCGGCAGGAGGAGAAAATCGGAGGCGTAATCCGGTGCGACGACAATCGCGAACATTTCGAAGGTCACGGACAGACCCGCGAGCATGAGCAGCGCGCCGAGCCATCGCGGCAGATAGCCGGAAACGAAGACCAGGCGTCCGATAAGTATCAACGCCACCGCGTAGAACAGCGTAGGTACGCTGCCGCTGGTGCCGTAAAGCCTGATCTGCAACATCGCCAGTGCATTCAGCTGCCCGGCCGGAAATGCCTTCAGATAGTCGGCGCCGCGGACGATGGGCAGCGCCGCAAAATAGGAAAATTCCGCAGCGGAAAAGGCGGCGGTCGATACGATGCGCATGAGAAGCGCGATCAGCGCCAGTTCGCGGCCGGCGGGTCTCAGTAGCAGATAGAGAAGCGCCGTCAGCGTCGCGTCGCACAGACCTTCCACCATGTAGGCCGCAAGACTGAGCCGGAACAGCGTCTGGTGATGAAGTATGTTGCTGGCGGTCGCGGCGGCGTTGCCTGCGACCATGAGCTGGGCGGGAACAACCATTTCGCCAAAGCTGCCGAACGCAAGCGAGATCAGCAGGAGAATTCCGATCCATCGTGCCAGATACTGCGGCGACCAGGGTTTGTTCATGGCTTCGCGTCCTTCAGGCCGATCGCGCAAGCGGGCCGGGTTTGAACCAGCCCGTGAACCGCACGCGGATCATCCAGAAGATCAGCAGGGCCAATGGCACGAACTGGGGAAGGAAGAAGATGGTCGTGACGTGCATGGGACCGGGCAGGAGCCGCGGCAGGCCATTGGTGAAAGCCGAGCCTGCGGCCATGGTGAGTCCAAGGCACATGCGCCACAGATGCCGCGCGATGCGGGGAGCGCCCGAAATACCGCCCGCAAGTACCACTTTCACATCCGCGATCGCCGCAATCGCGATCGTGGACGTGAAGCCATAAAGCGCGACCAGAACGGGGCCCTTGATCGGCACTGCGCTTTTGAAGAAGGGGGCGAGGTCGAGCGCCATCTGAACGCTGAGTAGGGCGAAGGGCGCGCAGAGACAGAGGATGATCGCGAGCGCGACCTTTTCGGTAAGGCCGATAGCGCCGTCTTTGCGCCGGACCGTCATCCAGGCCGTGGCCACGAGGTAGAAGGCGAAAGTTGCGATGAACAGATTCAGCATTTGGCCGGGGATCGCGACGGCGAGCCAGAGGGCAAAAATCGCCATGACCAGCATGGAAACAAAGAACACGGTTCCGGCCGTGCGGTGCAGATGCGCGCCCTTGCGCGCGAACACGGCGATGGTGCCCGAGAAAAGCGCGATCGTGCCTCCGCCGATGTGCAGAACAAAGGCGAGCATCGTTATGTCGCGAAGCATTCGACCCCCCTCCGGCGCTCTAATTCATGGATCCCGGTTTTTGCTCATGCCGGTTGGCCCAGCGCCCGGCTGCCATTCGCTCTGCGCGCCTTCGAGGCACCGCGTGCGAACCATTTGGCAAAGCGCACCCGTGCAAGCCAGAAGATCATCAGGATCAGCGGCGCGAAGGACGGTATGAAGAGCAGCGGCGAACCGTGCATGAACGCCGGCATGACCTTCTGCTGGCCAAGGAAAAACGAGGCGGCGGCGAAGAACAGCGCAAAACACATCCGCCAGAGGTGCCGCGCAATGCGCGCCGCACCGGAAATGCCGCCCTGCCGGATGACCTTGAAATCGAGCGCGGCGGACAACGCGGCGAAAACCCCGAAGACGTAATAGAGCGCGGCGCCGTAACCCTGATATGTGCCCTTGGCGCTCAATGTGGCCAGCAGTCCCCAGTAGAGAAGAAGTCCCGCCGCAGCCAGTGCCGCCAAAAAGGCGATGATCTCGAAGCGGCCGATCGTTCCCGCTTTTCGCTTTACCGTCATCCAGGCGGTAGCCACCAGGTAAGTCGCGAGCACGCCGCCAGCGATGTTGCCGAATTGCCGAATCCATACGGACAGCGACAACCCCATCGTGCCCATGGCCACCATGGAAACGAAGAAGGCGGTGCCAAAAATGCGGTGCAGGTTTCCGCCTTTGCGGACGAAGACAGCGGTGTAGCCCGAAATGATACCGATGCTGCCGCCGCCGATGTGCAAAACGAGGGCGGTGACGACGATGGCGAAGATCCACCACGGCGCCCCAGGCGGCAGATGCGAGATGGAGAGCGGCGTCATGGATTTCCCCCGTTCAATGGCGCGGCGTCAGGCGACCGGTTTCACATCGGCTCGCGGCGGCGCCTGAGCCAGACCGCCAGCGCAAACAGCGCCACCGCGACGGCAAGGCCCGACCACAGACCCGGCGTGCTGAAGAATCCCGCGGGATCCATTTGCGGCATGCGCCAGCTCTCTTTGTGCGGCATGAAACTGTGAGGTCCCGCACCGCGGAAGGCTTCGTGGAAGCTGCCACCCAACCGGTACTTCACCAGATCTCCGACGTAGGACGTGTCGAAAGCAAGCTTCTCGACGACGACGAGCGCCAGCCATGGCAGGGTCGCCCATAGAAAAGCGCCGCGGCGCGCCCAGGCCGAAACGACGAGGAGCCAGCCATAGATGGGCGCGTACCAGAGCGCGAGCGTGGCGAGAATATAGAAGACGAGTGGCCACACCTGCAGCAAAGGGATCGCTGTCCATGGCGGCGCGGAATCCGGACCGCGTGCGAGATGGGCGGTGCCGTTGAGGACCAGCATGACAAGTTGCGTCGCGCAGATGGTCGCAAACGCGATCAGCGGCAGGACGACGAGCGGGACGCTCGCCTTCGCAAGCAGCGTTGTCAGATCCGAAACCGGCATGGATTTCCAGAACAGGATGCTGCGGTCGCGGCGCTCGTTGTTGAGCGTACCCAGGCAATAGGAAATCCCGACGACCGTCGTCGTCAGGATGATGGCCGCCGCCGCGATCGCATAGGGAATCATGCGCAAGGCCGCCTGCTTGTCCGGAGACATGGCGGAAATCATGCGCGAGGCGTGGGTCATGCGCATCAGGCTCATCGAGAATCCGAACAGCGCGAAGCCGGCGGCGGCGAGCGGTGCGATCCAGCTCGAGCGGTATTCCCAAAGCTCGCGCCGCACCGACCAGGCGAAGGGCCGGGTCTGGGCCAGCGCGGCGGTTCGCGCGATGGGAGAATTTCCCGCGTCTGCTTCGATGCTCATGCCGCCAGGGCTCCTTTAACCGCTTGACCGCCGATCACGGCCACGAACAGATCGCCGATGCTGGGCGTGCGCACCTCGCCGAGCGCCGCAAGCGCAGCGCGATCGGCTTTGTCGAAGAGGAGCACGGTGCGGCCGAAGGCCTGCCGCTCGTAAATCGGGTGGAGCGCCCGCGCCGCCGCGACGTTAGCGGCTTGCACGGTCAGCTCCGCATAACGCTCCTCGAAGGCTTCCATGCTGCAATCGAGCACGATGCGCCCGCGATCGATGAACATCAGGTCGGTGAGGATATGCTGAACTTCCTCGACCTGGTGTGTGGTGACGAGAATGGTGCGGCTGTGATCGAAATAATCGTTGAGGAGCGTGTCGTAAAATTGTTTGCGGTAGAGGAGATCGAGGCCGAGTGTCGGTTCGTCGAGAACCAGTAGCCGCGCATCGATCGCCATGACCAGCGCGAGATGCAGCTGGGTAACCATGCCCTTCGACAATTCCCTCACCTTGCTCGTGCGTTTGATCGCGGTCTTGGCGAGGAAGGCTTCGGCCTTCTTGCGGTCGAAGCGCGGATGGACGCCCGCCACGTAGTCGAGCGCCTGCGCGACGCGCATCCAGCGCGGCAACACCGCGACGTCGGCGATGAAACAGACCTCCTGCATCAGCCGGTTGCGCTCGGTCCACGGGTTGCGGCCGAGCACACTGAGCTCGCCCTCATAGGGAATGAGTCCGAGGATCGCGTTCAGTGCGGTGCTTTTTCCCGCCCCGTTGGGACCAATAAGTCCGAGGATGCGGCCAGACTCGACGCGCAGATCGATGCCGTCGAGCGCGACCGTCTTGCCGAAAGTCTTCCTCAGACCCTTTGCTTCGATGCAAGCCATGGATTCAGTTTTTCCCTTGTTCGTCCGCAGCCGGTTTGTCCGCCGCGAGCAGTTCGCCGAGCGATAGTTCGAGACGGCGAATGGTTCCGAAAATCTGCGGCCATTGGGTGTCGAGGAATTTCCGGCGCTCGGCCTCGAGCAGCACTTCACGCACATTGTCTTTGACGTACATGCCCAATCCCCGTCGTTTCTCGACCAGTTGCTCGTCGACGAGCTGCTGCCAGGCTTTCAGGACCGTGAGCGGATTCACGCGGTTCTCGGCGGCGACGCTGCGCACCGAGGGCAGCGGATCGCCTTCCTTCAGCACACCATCCAGGACCATCGCCACCACGCGGTCGCGCAATTGGCGATAGATCGGCTGGCTGTCATTCCAATCGCTGTCCATCCGGCCGGGCACACCCATCTCGATTTCTCGTCAGTTGGGTCCCATATAACAGCTGCCGTGATATAGTCAAGTATATCACTATCTCACCAAATCAAATTATCTTGGGTGGCGGTGCGTTTGGTGCCTGGAACTTCTCAATGCGGCAGCGGCGCTGATAGGCTCCGTCCGCGACCGCAGGCGGGCTTGTCATGAGATATTCTGCTATCTTGCTGTTTTTACTTTCTTTTCCCGCAAACGCACTCGCCGTCGCGCCTGAGGCGGCCTGGAAGGCCGATCTCGCAGATACCAACAAAGCCTATTCCGCGGCCCCGCACGCGATCCTGAAAATCCAGGATGCGGCCTATCTCGGCGAAGGAGCGCGCGCGAGCCTCATGGGCAAGCACGGCGTTCCCGGCAGCTACAAATGGGCGAATGGCGAGCGGGCCGGCGCGGTACTGGTCGCCGCGTTCGAAGGCGGGAAGCCCGTGCTCTCGAAGGACGGCAAGGCGCTTGCCAAACCGCTTGCGGCGGTCGCCATCGACAAGGATGTCGACGTGCAGGCCTATCCGACCCAGGTTCAGGCAGGTGTCCCCGGAATTCGCGTCTTCGTCTACAATCAACAGAACCCGGTGGCGAAGGCGTTCAAGGGCGTCGACTACTTTTCCTTTGATCCTTCGTTCGTGGTGACGGCGGATTTCACGCCCGATCCCAAAATCCCCGCCCACAGTTTCATGACCTCGCGCGGCACCAGCAAGCAGTTCTTCCGGGCGGGCACCGGCACCTTTCTGCTCAAGGGCCATCGCTACGCCCTGCCCTTCTACACCGACAGCAATGATCCGAAAAAAATCTCCTCGCTCTCGGCGTTCTTCACAGACGATTTGACCGGTCACGGCGCCTACGGCGCCGGCCGCTATGTCGATTCGCCTTCCTTCAAGGTCTTTCCGCCGAAGAGTTTCAAGATCGATTTCAACTACGCCTACAATCCCAATTGCGCGCGCTCGCCCTTCTACACCTGCCCCGTGGCGTTCGACCGTCTCGCCCTCGCGGTCACCGCCGGCGAACGCGATCCGCACGCGAAGCATTGAGACGCGGAAAATCACCGATGGCCGAAAACAAGACCAAGCCCGGTGAGGGGAGCGTCGAAGAATTTATTGCCGCGTTGGATGCAACGAAACGGGCCGATGCAGCGACCCTGGTCAAATTGATGCGTGCTGCAACCGGCGAGCGGGCCAGAATGTGGGGCCCCTCCATTATCGGATTCGGCAAATATCACTATGTTTACGAGAGTGGGCGCGAGGGCGACATGCCGCTCATCGCCTTCTCACCCCGAAAGCCCGCGATCGTCTTTTATATCCACGCGGGGCTCTGGGACTCGGCCGCGCTGTTGGCGAAGCTCGGCAAGCACACGACGGGTAAGGGTTGTCTGTATATAAAGAAGCTCTCCGATGTGGACATGAAGGTACTGGAGCAGGTCATCTCCAGGTCGCTGGCCGCCATGCGCAAGAAATATCCGGCCGCAATATCCTGAACGTCAACACGCTACCCGGTTAGCCCCATGGACCGGCGTGTTGCTGTTGCGGGGACGCATCGCTTGCGGCCGGCAGGCGGCCGCCGAGTCCTTCGAGAATCTTTATGCGCTTTTCGATGGACGGGTGCGTTCCGAAAAGTCCGCCGAGATCGAAGGCGCTCGGTGGATTTTCGAAAAACATCTGCCGGACTTCGCTCGGTACATGCGGGACCTCGGCGTTCTGCGAAATCTTGAGCAGCGCCGAGATCAGCGCATCCGGATTCTTGGTCAGCTCGACCGATCCCGCATCGGCCATCAGCTCGCGCCGCCGCGACAGCGCAAATCTTAGGATCAACGCCAGCAGATAGCCGGCCAGCATGACGACCGCGGCGATCAGGACGAAAACGATCGCCCCTCCACCGCCGCGGCCGCGCGAACGGCCGCGAGTAAAGGCGGCAAAGCGGATGCTCCGCCACAGAAGCTGCGCCAGAAACGAGATCATGCCCGTGAACACGATGGTGACGATGAGAAGCCGGGTGTCGCGGTCGATGATGTGGGTGAGCTCGTGGGCGAGCACGGCCTCGAGCTCGTCACGGTTCAGCGTCTCGAGCAGACCGCGCGTGACGGTGACCGCGTAGCTCTTGTTGTCGATACCGCTCGCGTACGCGTTCATCACGTCTGTGTCGATGATGTAGACCTTTGGCATCTGGAGGCCGCGCGAGATGCAGAGATTTTCGAGAAGGTTGTAGAGCTGCGGCTGCTCGGTGCGCGTGACGGGAACCGCGCCCGTGGCCATGTGGATGATGGCATCGTTGAAGAAATAGCCGATCAGGACCCAAATGGCGGCGACGCCGAACACGGCCGGCCACCAGGCGACGATCGCGGACAGCGCGAGATCGAGAGGGCTTCCGGTACCGAGAACCGGCTCGATGCCGAATTGCTGCCAGGCGCCGTATGCGTAGTCATGGCGGCCGGCGCCCGTGAATAATCCGAAGCAGAAGAAGATTCCGCCGAGCAGCAGCAACAGAAGCGCCGGAAAAGCCGCGAGCAGCAATACGGATTTGAAATTGTTGCTCCGGCGCCAGGAGGTGAGCCCAAGCGTCGCGACCGGCTGCGGCGTGGACATCAGGCGCCGAACGACACTTTCGGCGGCGTCATGGCTGCGGCCTTTTCCGCCGCATCGAGCTCGAACATCTGGGCCGGCGTAAAGCCGAACGCCCCGGCGAACATTGCGGCCGGAAATTGCTGGATCGCGGTGTTGTATTCGGCGACGGCGTTGTTGAGGAAGCGGCGGGCCGCAGCAATCTTGTTCTCAAGATCGGCAAGCTCGTCCTGCAGGCTGAGAAAATTCTGGTTGGCCTTCAACTGCGGGTAGTTCTCGGCCACCGCCATCAGATTACCGAGCGCGCCCGTGAGAGCGCTTTCCGCGGCGCTCTTCTCGGCAACGCCCGTCGCGCGCATGGCGCTCGCGCGCGCTTCGGTAACCTTGGTGAAAACGCCGCTTTCATGGGCGGCGTAGCCCTTCACCGTCTCCACGAGATTGGGAACCAGATCCTGGCGCTGGCGGAGCTGCACGTCGATGTCCGCGAAAGCCCGCTTCCACGCCTGGCTCAGCGAAACAAGCCGGTTATAGGAGAAAAGCAGATAGACGGCGAGGACGGCGACGATGGCAAGAGCGATGAGCATGGTCATCCGATTCCGGAACGCAAGGACAGCTTATCCCATCGCCTGAGCCGCGGCGAGCCCCGGCGCCGACGATCACGTTGCGACATTACTTCGTCCGGACGAATCCGTGCGTCAGACCGTCGGCGCCCGTAAAGCTTCCGGTGATCATACCGCCGTTGTTGATGCCAAGGGCCATGGTGGCTGATGTCGCATCGGGCTCGTCGATACCCTTGATGGTCCCGTCCGTTCTTCTGAGGAAACCGTGCGTGACACCGTTCGCGGTCTGATAGGTGCCGACAATCGCCGCGGAACGATTGATGCCGTAAGGATCGGTTTCGACCGATCGCCTGGGATCGAATGCCGTGATGGTCCCGTCTGCGGCCCGCACGAAGCCGTGGTCGACATCGTTGGCGTCGAAATACTCCCCCGTAATCGTGCCGTCGGAATTGATAGTCTCGCCAACCGTCCCGGATGCTCCGGGCACGTCGAACGTCGTCAGACCACCATCTGGCGCACGAAGCAAACCATGCATCATGAAGTTTCCGTCCATATACAGCCCGGTGACGGCGCCCGCCTTGCTGATCGAATTGAACTTGGTGAGCACGGAGCCGGGATAATCGATCACTTTGATCGTCCCCTCGGAAGCGCGGATGAAGCCGCGAACCTTGATGATCTGGTCGCCGAAGGATCCCGCAATATTTCCGTTTGCATCGAAGCCGACGGCCCAGCTTTGCGTTGCATGCGGCGGATCGAAGACCGTGATTGTGCCATCGCTCTCGCGCACAAAGGCGTGCTCGTGGCTTCGGTTTCGCCCGGTCCACTCGCCGCAAATCCGGCCGTTGTCGTCGATCGCAAATGGATCGGTGACGACGGAACCTTCGGGATCGAAGCTCGTGATCGCGCCGTCTGCCGCACGCACGAAGGCATGAGCTGTTTTGCTGTCGACCGCGTAGAAGCCGGTGATGACGCCCGAGGCGTTGATGCCCGCCGGTCTGGTGAAGATCGATCCGACAGGATCGAAGGTTGCAAAAGTTGCGGCCTGCGTGGAGGAAGCAATGCAAAGCGCCGCGACGCCCGGCACGAGCAAGCGGGCTACGGATTTATGGGTCATGGTATCCCCCGAATACCGCAATCTTCTACCAGAATGTCGGGCAATGTCCTACACTGAAATCGCGGACCCGCCCGCTGACGACGGGAATAAAGAGGGCTCCAATGCCGTCCATCTGCGGATGACCGGCCCCTTCGGTTGCCAGTTTGCGGAGGATTCCCATGATGTTGACGGTTGAGAGACGCGCGGGGTCCGCGAGCGGTCGGGGAATGACGTCTCGTCTCTCGCTGGTTTCGCTCGCGGCGGGGTTTTTCGCAGCCACCGCTCCGTTTGCAGCGAATGCGACGCCCCTCGCGCCCGGACAGGTCGGTCTCGGCAAGGTACTGACCAGCAAGGACGGTGGGCAAATCTACGGTTTCGACATCAACCAGAACGGCGATGACGGCGTGCTGGCGAGCGCCCAGGACAGCCAGAACGGATTCCTCGTTTCCATGCAAACGTTTGACCAGGACACGGGCAAGATCACCAAATTATTCAAGAAATATGACGGGCCCAAAAATTCCTACGGCGTCGACGGCATTTTCGCGGGCGATGTCGGTCTCGCCACCCATTACGTGGTTCCGAAGGGCCAGATTTATGCCAGGCGGCTCTACGACGTGATGAACCCGGTGACGGCGGAGAAATTTACCGGCTCCTGGACCCCTCCCCTCAAGGACGTCGACATCCAGCTGGTGGCGGAGAACCAGGCCACGACCACGAGCGTCGTCTATGTCATCGAACTGAAGAAGCAGGATATTCCCGATCTGATCGTATCCAACATCGCCGCCAACACGTTCAGCAACGTCATCAAGCTTGACCCGAACCTTTTCAGCCTCTCCAATTCTCCGCATCTCGGACAATACACCGCCGCGAACAAGGCGGTGCTCGCGGAGTCGCCCGATGGTGGCGCGGTGGGCGGCAAGGCGCCGATCAATTTCCTGTTCGACCTCACCACCGGCAAATTCGTGCAGTTCAACGGTTACAACAATGGTGGCTTCCATGCGGGTTATGTCAACGGATTGGCGACCGATCCGAACACGGGCGTGACGGCGACCGACACGGAGCTGAACGCGCAGGTCGAGTTCTACGACATGGCGAAACAGGTGGGCATCGGCGCGGTTCAGCTTCCCTGCACGGGCGCCGAAGATCAGCTCAACAACGGATCGGGAATTGCCGTCGATCCGGTCAACAAGCTCTTCCTGGTTGCCGAAACCTACCCCGCCTGCCAGGGCGTGCAGGGCAGCACGATCAACGTCTATGACGAGAGCGGAAACTTCGTCGAGACGATTTCGGGATTCAATTTTCCCGTCACGGAACCGACGCCGGCGATCAATCCGTCCAAGCGGATGGGCTGGGCCTTCGGCGGACCCGGCGGCTTCAGCCAGCTGCAGCAGTTTTTTTATTAGAACGCCACGACGCCCCCTCCCCGGCCTTCAGCCGGACCTCCCCCGCCAGCGGGGGAGGAAAAAGAGTCTCGCATTTTGTCTTTCCTCGCCCGCGCCTTCGCGGGGGAGGTGCCCCGAGCTGCTGCGCCGCGCGCGCGGCGCGGCGAGAGGGGTGGAGGGGGCTCTTACGTCGCAATTTGATTTGATTGCCATTCGCTATATTTCATCTCCGTCACATCCGAGATCCGACTTCTCCCGTTCCTCGAAATGTCCAAACTCGTCATCTCCAACGCCGATGCGCGGCGGCTGTTTCTCGAGCGCCACGCGCTCGGCGAACGGCCGCGCCGCAAGCTTACCCATGTCGAAGTGCTGGCGCTGATCCGGAGACTTGGTTTCGTCCAGCTCGATTCCATCAATATCGTCGAACGCGCCCATCACATGATCCTGTTCTCGCGCGCGCCCGGCTATGCGCGCGAGCTATTGTCCGCGCTGCATCACGACCACACATTGCTGTTCGAGCATTGGACGCACGATGCGTCGCTGTTGCCGATCGAATTTTACCCGAACTGGCATCACCGGTTCCGCGGCGCAAAGGCTCGGCTGTCCAATCCCAACTGGCAGGTGCGATTCGGCGGCGACCCCGCAAAGGTTCTCGCCCGCGTCCGCCGCCGCATCCGCGGGCGGGGCGCCGTCTCCGCGCGCGACTTCGCCGACAAAGGCGAGGGTTCGTGGTGGGGCTGGAGTCCTTCCAAAACCGCGCTCGAATATCTGTGGCATGCGGGAGAACTCGCCGTCACCCGGCGTGGCAATTTCGAGAAAGTGTACGATCTGGCGAGCCGCATAATTCCCGCGGAGTTGCGCTCGGAACGGCCGACCCGGCGGCAAAGCGTGGACTGGGCCTGCCGCGAGGCGCTCGCACGCCTCGGCTTTGCCAGCCCAAGCGAACTTGCGGGATTCTTCGATCTTGCCGAACTTGCCGAAGCGCGGGATTGGTCGAAGGCGGCGCTGAAAAAGAAGGAGATCGTCGAAATTCTCGTCACCGGCGTGGACGGAATTGCGAGGCCCGCGCTCGCGCCACCTTCCATCGAAGCCGACATCGCCGCTTTTACTCCGCTGCACAGTCCTGCGCGCTTCCTGTCGCCCTTCGATCCCGCAATCCGCGACCGCAAGCGCGCTCAGAGGCTGTTCGGTTTCGACTACAGGATCGAAGTCTATGTGCCGGAAAAGAAGCGGCGCTACGGCTATTACGTGCTGCCGATCCTCGAAGGCGACCGCTTCATCGGCCGCGCCGATCTCAAGGCGCACCGCAGCGAGGGCCGAATCAAAGTGAAGGGATTGTGGCCGGAAACCGGCATCAGTTTCGACAAGGTCCGCCGCAACGGGATCGACGCCGCGCTGGACGAGCTGGCGCTCTTCACATCGACCGCGCCGGTTTCCGCCGAGGCGGAGGAGCAGGAACTCGACCGCGAGCCGGCTTGACCGGGCCGCCTCGTTTCCATTCTATCGCGCGCGATTTCGGAGATTGGCAATGAAGGTCCTCGCTCCAGCGATTGCAGCATTCGTGCTGATTGCGTTGCCGGCAGGATCGGCGCCTCTCGCCCCGCCGGTGGCGCCAAAGATTCCCGTGATTGACGATTATTTCGGCTACCGGGTGACGGACAACTATCGCTGGATGGAAGACCGCACTTTTCCCAAATTCACAAGCTGGATGCGGAAGGAGAATGCCTATGCGCGCGCGCTGCTTGCGCGCATTCCTGGTCGCGCCGCGCTTCTCAAGCGCATCGCCGCACACACGGGCGGCGGTACGGTCATCTCGAACGTGGAACTCGCCGGCGGACGCGTCTTCTATCTGAAACGCACACCAGACGAAGATTCGTTCAAGCTTTACATGCGGCCATCGCCGGCCGGCGCGGAGAGACTTCTCGTCGATCCGACGCACATGAACGAAGAGGGAAAACATTTCGCCATCGACTATTTCGCGCCGTCGCAGAATGGGGCGATGCTCGTCTACGGCATCTCCGAGGGCGGCTCCGAGAACAGCGTGATCCACATCCTCGATGTCGCAACGGACCATGAATCGCCCGAAACCGTCGACCGTTGCGAAGACGCAGAGCCATCATGGCGCGCAGATGGCAAGTCGTTCTTCTACCGGCGCGAAGTGAACCTCGCACCCGGCGAGAATGAAACCCACAGATATCTCAACAGCCGCGTCCTGCTGCACATCGTCGGCACCGATCCGGAGAGGGACGTGCCGATCGTCGGCACCGGCGTTGCGGGATCACCCGCGCTCACACCGGCAAGCCTGCCCTTCGTCAGTATTCCCCCGGGCTCGCGCTACGCGCTGGCGGTGATCAGCCCTGGCTCGATCCCCGAATTCGATCTCTACATCGCTCCGGCGGACAAGGTGACGGACGGACACGCGCCGTGGAAGCGTGTAGCGGCGCTCGCCGACAAGGTCACCGGGATTGCCGTCCACGGCGATCGGCTCTTTCTCGTCACCTACAGGAATGCGCCCCGCTTCAAGATCGTCGAAACCGGCGCCGCCGCTCCCGATATCGCCCACGCCAAAACCGTGGTGCCGGCAAGCGCGCGCGTGATCGAGGACATCGACGCCTCGTCGGACGGGCTCTACATCCGCGATCTCGATGGCGGACCGAGCCGCCTACGACGTTACGATTTCGCGAGCGGTCATATCAGCGACATCGGCTTGCCCGCAGAAGGCACCATTACGGGACCCGTTACCGAACCAGAGTCGCCAGGCGCGTTGTTCGGCTTGCAGGGCTGGGTGATTCCGCCGCGCTGGTACGCGCTCACGGACGGAAGGGTTTCGCCCATCGCACTCGTCCCGCCATGGCAAGACGACTATTCCGCCTTTGTCGCCGAAGAAGTGAAAGTGCCGGCGACGGACGGTACGCTCGTCCCGCTTTCCATCATTCACAAGCGCGGATTGAAGCTCGACAGCACGAAACCCGTGTGGCTCACGGGCTACGGCGCTTACGGACTTTCGCTGACGCCGATGCTCGCCTCGCGATTCGTTCCCCTGCTCGAAGACGGCGGCATCGTCGCCATCGCCCATGTGCGCGGCGGCGGCGAGTACGGCGAAGAGTGGCACCTTGCCGCGCATCTGGCGACGAAATTCAAGACGTACACGGATTTTATCGCCTGCGCGCAGTGGTTGGAACAGCACCACTACGGCAGCGCCGACACGATGGCGATCGAGGGCCGCAGTGCTGGGGGCATCACCGTCGGCATGGCGCTGGATGCCGCGCCCACGCTCTTTCGCGTGGTCTTTTCCGGCGTCGGCGATTCCAATGCGCTGCGCGCGGAGTTCGAAACCGACGGCGCCGCCAACTCGCTCGAGTATGGCAGTGTGAAAACGGAAGACGGATTCAAGGCGCTGGCCAGCGTCGATGCCGTTCTCCACGTGCAGGGCGGCGTCGCCTACCCGGCGGTCATGCTGACCACAGGCATGAACGACCCGCGTGTCGCGCCCTGGCAGCCCGGCAAGATGGCGGCGGCCCTGCAGGCCGCGTCATCCAGCGGTGACCCTGTCATATTGCGCGTCGACTTCGACGCCGGCCACGGCTTCGGTTCGACCAAATCGCAGCGCGACGCCGAAATGGCCGACCAGATGGCATTTTTCTATTGGCAGATCGGCAAGCGCGGATATCAGCCCCGGCGATGACGGGCGGGGCCCTTCGACAGGCTCACGACGAGGCACCTTTTCGCCCCTCATGCTGAGCTTGTCGAAGCAGGCGGGACTGACGAGGTCCCCGTGCGGCGGCAGGGCAACCTTTGACGCCTCAGTCCGGGGTTAACGTGATTTTTACGCTGTTCGCGGAACATTGCGCTGGTAAGACGCCACCACCCGCACCCCGCGGCAGGGCGGCGAATCGCGCGAGGCAAAAATGGGGTTCGATGCGACGTGGAACCTTGTCGGTATCCCCCCCGATGCACGCGACGCGGCGCGCGCGGCGGCACTCAGGGAAGGTCTTTCAATCGGCGAATGGCTGACGCGGCGCATATTGAAAAATTTTTCCGACATCGACTTTCACGAGCAGGAACAATCTCTCGATCGTCTCGGCGGCGAGTTGATGGTGTTGAGCAAGAGGCTGCAGCGGGTCGAAGGCCGCGCCGAAGCGGAGCCGATGCGCGAGGCCGTCAAGGTGCTCCACCAAGGCCTGTCGCGGCTGAACGACGATCTCGTGAAATCCGCGGGCCACTCTGCAATCCAGATTTCGACTCTGTCCGACAAACTTGCCGCCCTGAATGAAAAACTGACGCAGCTCGATGCCGGACAGCCGGCATCGGAATTCGAGGCACGCGTTTCCCGGGTTCAACAGAACCTGGACGGATTGAATGTCCGTCATGACGACGCGCTGCGAACCTTCGACGACAGGATGTCGGGGCTCGCGAAAAAGCTCGAAGACGCCAAATCGCGGGCATCGGGAATCTCGGCTTCGCTCGAGCAGCGCATCGTTCATCTTCAGCGCAGTCTCGAGGGCCTGGACACCCGTCACGGCAGCGACGAGCGGACATGGAACGGCAAATTCGAAACGCTGACGGGCGGACTGGAAAAAATCGGCGCGGACTCTGCGGGCAGGTGCAGCGCGCTCGATCAGCGCCTGGCGCTCGTGCAAAAGGGGCTGGAGCAGCTCGACGCCCGACAGAGCGCAGAGTCGCGGTCATGGGCAGGCAAGCTGGAAAATCTGGGCGGAGGGCTCGAGGCGGTCCGTACCGAATCCGCCTCCAGATATGGCGCACTTGATCAGGGTCTCTCCGGCGTCAGGCAGAAACTGGAGAATCTCGATGCACGTGCCGACGAATTGTCGCGCACGCTGACGGGCAAACTCGAATCATTCGCGGAAACCCTCTCCGGTGTCCGTGCCGAAACCTCGGGCACGGTCGCCGTTCTCGAAAAAAGCGTGGCAGCAGTGCATGAGCATCTGACGGGCGTCGACGCCCGGCAGAACGACACCGTGCAGATGCTGACCCGCAATCTCGAATCGCTCGGCCAGAAACTCGAAGACGTCCGCAGCCTCGCATCCGGAGCGTCCACCGCGCTCGAAATGAGGGGCGCGCAAATTCAGCAGTCTTTCGATCTTCTCGATCGCCGGCAAAATGACGGGTCGCGGGCGCTCTCGGAGATGCGTGACCGCGAGGCAGCCAATCTGGGAGTTGTTTTGAACCTGGAGGAAAGCGTCGCCCAATTGAAGTCGCAGATCTCCGGTCTCGCCGGGGACGGCCGCCTTGTCGCCCTCGAACGCAGCGTCGGCGAACTCGCAAGCCGCGCGGAAGCCATTGAACACGGCCTGTCCGCATTGCGGGCAAACCCGGTTGGCAATTTAGGGACCAGCGCGCAACCGCACGTCACGGAAGCGACAGACACACAGCAACCGGCCGCGGCGGACCAGACGCCGCAAAATCAAGCCGCCATGGCTGAGGCGCCCCCCGAAGCATCGAGGGAAACCTTCGGCACGAAGACGCTGCCCGCTCACGATCTCACCGCGAACGCGGAGAGCAAGCCGGCCGCCGCCGAGCTGGGAGGCGGCCCGCTCGGCGAGGCGCTGCGGACGCTCGGCGAGAAATTGCAGATCAGCCCGACCGAGACGGCAGAACCGATGGTTGCGCTCAAGCTTGGCGACGAAGCGCACGCCAACGACGACCGCGAACCCCAGGCCGGCGCGGGCCCGCTTCCGCCATTTCCGGATGTGCACAAACCGGCAAGTGCGTCGCTCGATTCGGGCGCGCCGGCGGAACGCGCGCCCGCCATCGCTGCGTTTTCGCGTAGCGACACCGAGGCATCGCCCGCCAGTCACACCACTTATCTGTCCGCCGCCAGGCAATCGCTGCAGGCGGCAGTGGCCCATGCCGATCCGGGCGCGGGTTCGCCCGGCCTCTTCGGTCTCCATTTCTTCGATGCCGAGCGCGCGCATGCCGAGCAGAAATCACTGAAGACGAGCTACGCCCTCGTTGCCGCCATCATCCTCGTCGCAGTCTTGGCGGTCGCCATCGCGGCCGGCGAATGGCTCAGCCGCTCCGCCCCCACCCCATATGCCGGAGCGCCGAACCGACCCGCCGCATCCGCTCTGCACAAAGCGAATTCAGGTACGCGGCCGGGCGCACCCGCAAGAAAGCCGGGCGCGCCGCGGCCGGGCTCCGCACAGAACGGCACGCCATTCCCCGCGAGTACCGGGTCCGCCAACGCGCGCACAGCGATACCGGCCGATCTCCAGCGCATCGCTGCGCTGGCCAACGCTGGCGAAGCCCGCGCGCAACTGATCCTTGGCCTGCACGAACTCGGCCAGGACGGCGGGAACGCAAATCCGGAGGAAGCGGCGAAATGGCTCGAGCGCGCCGCCGAGCAGGGCGAACCGATCGCGCAGTATCGCATCGCAGCGATGTATGCCCAGGGTCGTGGCGTGAGCGTGAACCAGGCCAAGGCATTCCATTGGTATGACGCCGCGGCGCAGGCGGGGAATCGAAAATCGATGTTCAACCTTGCCGTCGACTACGCGCAAGGCTCCGGCACCGCAAAGAACGCTCAGGAAGCCGTCCGCTGGTTCTCCAAGGCCGCAGAACTCGGCCTCGTCGATGCGCAATTCGATCTTGCGATCCTCTACGAGCGCGGCCTCGGCGTTCCCCAAAGTCTTTTGAACGCCTATCGCTGGTACACGATCGCGGCGCGCTCCGGCGACAAGGAATCCAAAGACCGCATCGACGCGATCTCGTCGCAACTCTCAGCGGGCGACCGCGGCTCAGCCGAAGCGGCTGCGGCCGCTTTCAAGCCCGCGCCCATGAATGCGGAGGCGAACGAGCCAGAGGCGGCACGAGTCGATTGAACCGGTTCGCACGCCGCCCTATGCGACCCGTCGCACCATGTGGTAGGCGACGAGCACGACGACCGCGCCGACGATGGCGACGAGCATGCTCCACAGATTGAGTCCGCTGACGCCCGTCGAACCGAAGAACCGGAACAGCCATCCGCCCACAATGGCGCCAATAATGCCGAGCACGATGTCGAGTATGAGCCCTTCGCCGCTCTTGTTGACGATCTTGCTGCCGATGAAGCCGGCGATCAGGCCAAGAACAATCCACGCCAGAATGGACATCGTTTCTCTCCCCGTTTCATTAGAGACCCATCGAACGTCTTGACGCCTTGGGGAGTCAAGCCGGCCCCATCTGCGCCTGGCTGTCCATCGAAACGCGGCGCGGCGCCATTTTCGGTCTCCTACCACGCGATTGAGCCGGCGGGAGCGAGCTTCTATGCTGGTCCGCCGCTGAATTGGGCC